>NZ_JAEIJE010000002.1:89103-470701 GCF_016772095.1 Comamonas sp. NyZ500
TAAACCGGAGGATCGATCTGAAGCATCAGACCGAATAAATTTTTGGTGGGCCCTGAGTGATTCGAACACTCGACCAACGGATTAAGAGTCCGCTGCTCTACCAACTGAGCTAAGAGCCCGCCGGAGTAAATCCGGAGGATCAATCTGAAGAATCAGACTGAAGAAATTTGGTGGGCCCTGAGTGATTCGAACACTCGACCAACGGATTAAGAGTCCGCTGCTCTACCAGCTGAGCTAAGAGCCCCACACGATGCCTGCGCTGCAAGCAAGACCGCAATTATGCGCTAATTCTGGAGGGCTTGCAGGAAAACCCGCGGATTTTTTTAATCCAGTGCGTTGCGGCGTTGCAATTCCACGAACAGACCCGCCTGGTCCAGGTCGCCCAGGCCGTTTTTCACTCCCTCGGCATAGAGCTGCTCCAGCAGGCCGGTGATGGGCGCGTCAAAGCCGACTTCCTCGGCCGTGGCGATGGCGTTGCGCATGTCCTTGAGCTGCACCGTCATGCGCCCGCGTGGCGCAAAGTCGTGCTTGATCATGCGTTCGCCATGCACTTGCAGGATGCGGCTGTCGGCAAAGCCGCCGGAGATGGCTTCACGCACCTTGGCAGGGTCGGCGCCGCCACGTTCGGCCAGCAGCAGCGCTTCGGCCACGGCACCGATGGTGATGCCCACGATCATCTGGTTGGCCAGTTTCGCGAGCTGGCCTGCGCCGTGCGGGCCCACATGGGTGGCACGGCCAAGCGCTGCAAAGACGGGCAGGGCATGTTCGAAATCCGCAGCCTCGCCACCGGCCATGATGGCCAGCGTGCCGGCTTGCGCACCCAGCGTGCCGCCCGAGACGGGAGCATCCAGATGCCGCACGCCCAGCGCGGCAAGCTTGTCGGCATGTTCACGCGCCTCGCGCGGCTGGATGGAAGCCATGTCGATGAACAGCGAGCCCTTGGGCATGGCATCGGCAACCCCCAGCGTGAACAGCACTTCGCCCACGATGGCGCCGCTCTCCAGCAGGCTCACGGCAAAGTCCACGCCGCGCACGGCATCTGCCGCGCTGTCGTGGATGCTCACGCCATCGGCAGCCAGCGGCTCGGCCTTGGCGCGGGTGCGGTTCCAGGCGTGGACCTCATGGCCGGCCTGAGCCAGGCGGCGGGCCATGGGCAGGCCCATCATGCCCGTGCCCAGAACTGCGATCTTCAATGTGTTCATGGCGTTGTTTCCCTGGAGCTTTTATGAATGACGACATGCTAAGCCCTGGTGAAGGCCGCAATCGCGGCCATGATCACAGATCAGTTGTGCGCGCAGGATGCAGAAAAAGGGATAGCTGAAAACAACAAGGGCAGCCTGAGCTGCCCTTGTTGCTTTTTTTTGGAGGTTCACCTTCGCGCTGGTGAGTCGCGCCTGGCGGCCTACATCAGCAGATGCTCGCCGGCATTGTCGCCGCCGAGGATGACGTAGTTGACCTTGCGGATGTCCATGAGCTTGGTGCCGCCTGCGTAGCTGATGGAGGACTGCACGTCCTGCTGCATCTCGACCAGCGTGTTCATCAGCGGGCCCTTGACGGGCTCCAGAATGCGCTTGCCTTCCACATGCTTGTACTCGCCCTTGTTGAAGTCGGAGGCCGAGCCGTAGTATTCCTTGAACAGCTGGCCGTCCACTTCCACGGTCTTGCCGGGCGACTCTTCATGGCCCGCAAACAGGGAGCCTATCATCACCATGGTGGCACCGAAACGAATGCTCTTGGCGATGTCGCCGTGGCTGCGGATGCCGCCGTCGGCAATGATGGGCTTGGTCGCCACGCGGGCGCACCACTTGAGCGCCGACAGCTGCCAGCCGCCCGTGCCGAAGCCGGTCTTGAGCTTGGTGATGCAAACCTTGCCGGGACCCACGCCGACCTTGGTGGCGTCCGCACCCCAGTTTTCGAGGTCGATCACGGCCTCGGGCGTGGCGACGTTGCCGGCAATCACAAAGGCCGCAGGGATCTTGGCCTTGATGTAGGCAATCATGTTCTTCACGCTCTCGGCATGGCCGTGGGCAATGTCGATGGTGATGTATTCGGGGCAGATGCCGTCGGCCACGAAACGGTCCACCGTTTCGCAGTCCGGCTGCTTGACACCCAGAGAGATGGAGGCAAACAGTCCCTTGGACTGCATGTCCTTGGTGAAGGCCACGTTGTCGATGTCAAAACGGTGCATCACATAGAAGAAGCCGTTTTGTGCCAGATAAGTGCAGATCTTCTCGTCCACCACCGTCTTCATGTTGGCGGGCACCACAGGCAGCTTGAAGCTGCGGTTGCCCAGCACCACGCTGGTGTCACATTCCGAACGGCTTTCCACGCGGCACATGCGGGGAAGCAGAAGAATGTTGTCGTAGTCGAAGATTTCCATGGTTCCAAGCTCCGGAAAAGGTCACGGCGGGAATCTCACCCACCTCAATTTTCAAGGATAGGCGCTTGGCTTGGAGCCCGGTTTTTGGCAGTGCCGGCATGCAGCAGGCAAAAAAAACCGGACCTCAAAAAACTTGGGCCCGGTGATTGATTCTATACGGCGTCGGCGCAAATCGTATGTTCCGACATCGTTATGAGGGTTATAAGGGCTTTCTTATAGCGTCACTTTTGCCCTGTGTGTCACCCGGTGTGCCATAGACCCGCATAAAGGCATCCACAGCGCGCTCGGTGCACAGGGCAATCTCCTGCGCAGAGGGGGCGGGCAGGTGCTGGAACATGAAGCGCGGCAGCAACTCGGCCTCCAGCAGCGCCAGCAGATGATGGCGCATGACTTCTGTATCGGCACTGCGCAGCAGGCGGCGCTCTATGCCCTGCTGCAAGAAGGCATTGATGGCGGCGTTGCCGCGCGCCGGTCCCATGTCCCAGCAGCGTTGGCCGATATTGGCGCGACCGCCTTCGGAGACCAGCAGGCGGCGCACGGACATCACCTCTGGCGAATACAGCAGGCCCAGGAAACGCTGGCCAAAGTTGCACAGCGTCTGCGCCGCATCGTCATTGCCGGTCTGCAGCGCCAGCATGGTGTTCTGGAAGTCGGCCTCGGAGGCCTGGAACATCACCTCCAGAAACAGCGCTTCCTTGGACGGGAAGTAGTTGTAGAGCGTGGCCTTGGAGCCGCCCAGCCGCGTGCATATCTCGGACATGGAAGTGCGCTCGAAGCCCAGTTCGCCAAAGGTGGCCGCTGCAACGTCAATGATGGCTTGTCGCTTTTCTTCCGTTTTGGTGCGCATGGGGCGAAATGTCCTGGGGCGGTTGTGATGTCTTTCAGTGTAGCGCTTGCGATCTCAAACGCTGGAAACATATACTGTACAGTACAGTTCATTATTAAAGTATTTCATGACTCAATGCATAGCCGCCGCGCCGCAGAGGATTCGGCGCGGGCGCCATGGCTGGTGGGTTCTGGGCTTGCCGGCGGTTCTGGCAGCCTGTGCCCAGATTCCCGAATGGGAGGGCAAGGCCATGCTGGCGCAGCCCGTGCCCGAGACTCTGCAGGCTGCAAGCCATGCCCCGCCCATGGACTGGCCCAGCCAGCAATGGTGGCAGCGCTATGGCGACGCACAGCTCGATCAGCTGATCGCCGAGGCCCTGGAGGGCGCTCCCGATATGGCGGCCGCCGCAGCCCGCGTGCTGCAGGCCAGGGCCATGCTGGGTGTGAGCGAGGCGGCCTCTGCGCCGCAGCTTTCCGCCCGCGCCTCGGTCAGCGAGGACAAGCTCAGCTACAACCATCTGACGCCAGAGGCCTTCGCGCCGCGCGGCATGAATGACTATGGCCGCGCCACGCTGGACCTGAGCTGGTCGCTGGATCTGTGGGGCAAGCAGCGCGCCGCCGTGGCCGCCGCTGCCGGCGAGCTGGCAGCGCGCGAGGCCGATGCCGCCCAGGCGCGTCTCTTGCTGTCCAGCAATGTGGCCCTGGCCTATGCACAGCTGCTGCGTCTGGCCGCCAATACGCAGACGCTGGAGCAATCGGTGCAGGTGCGCCGGACCACGGCCGAGTTGTTTGAGCAGCGCTATGCCAACGGGCTCGAAAACCAGGGCAGCGTGCACAGCGCCAGGGCGCGTCTGGCGGCTGCACAGGCCGAGCTGGCACAGATGCAGGAACAGCTCGGCTTGCAGCGCAACAGCATTGCGGCGCTGATTGGCGCCGCTCCCGATCGTGGTGCGGCCATCGTGCTCGATGCCGGGCGCCTGCAATCGCCGTGGCAGCAGCAATGGGCCTTGCCCGAGCAGTTGCCGGCGCATCTGCTGGGCCGTCGCCCCGATGTGGTGGCGGCCCGCCTGCAGGCACAGGCGTTGGAGTCGCGCGTGGCATCGCAACAGGCCGAGTTCTATCCCGATGTGAATCTCAGCGCCTTTGTCGGCGTGCAGTCGCTGGGCCTGGACATGCTGACCCGAAGCGGCTCCAGCATCGCCAGCGTAGGCCCGGCCGTCAGCCTGCCGATCTTCAATGGCGGCCGCTTGCGCTCGCAACTGGGGGCAGCGCGTGCCCGTTATGACGAGGCCGTGGCCCAGTACCGCAGCACGCTGAACCGGGCCTTGCAGGAGGTGGCGGACAACGCCGTCAGCCAGCAGGCGCTGCAGCAGCAGCTGACGGCCATGCAGCAGGCCGTGACGGCCGCGACCGAGGCGCATCGCGTGGCGCGCAACCGCTATGAGGGCGGGCTGGCGCGCTATCTCGATGTGCTGTCGGCGGAAGACCAGCTGCTTGCCAGCGTGCGCCAGCTGGTCGATGTGCAGTCGCGCGCCCTGACGCTCGATATCGGTCTGCATCGCGCACTGGGCGGCGGCTGGAGCGAGTCAGCCGGCGTCCAGCATGCGGCTTTGCCAAAGGCCTGAGCCACTTTCCAGAACTGAATCACGACTTGCGCAAAACAGGTTCGGGCAAGACGGCTGCCTCAGCAGGCAGGCCTCGAATGCAGTCCTGTTTGCGTGACTCCCAGAATATTTCCGAGGTTTTTGTATGACTGAAAACGCTTCTTCCGTGAGCGCGAATCCTGCTGTGCGCGAACAGCGCCGCAACCGGCTGCTGGCCGGGCTGGCTGGCGTGGTGCTGCTTGCCGGTGCGGCCGCCGGCGCCTATTGGTGGCTGCATGCCTCCCACTTCGTTTCCACCGACAACGCCTATGCGGCGGCCGAGGTGGCGCAGGTCACGCCATCCATTGGTGGCACGGTGCTGGAGGTGCTGGTCAGGGACACCCAGGCCGTCAAGCAAGGCGATGTGCTGCTGCGCATCGATCCCACGGATGCCAGGCTGGCACTGGCCCAGGCCGAGGCCGAGCTGGCCCGCGCCATGCGCCGCGTCAAGGGCTATGTGGCCAATGATGGCGGCCTCAAGGCCCAGGTGACGGCCCGCGAGGCCGATGAAAAGCGCGCGGCCGCGCAGCTGCTGGCGGCCGAGGCCGATATGGAGCGTGCCACCATCGATTTGCAGCGCCGCCAGGCCTTGGCCAGGAGCGGTTCGGTCTCGGGCGAGGAGCTGACGCAGGCGCAGAACGCCTTTGCCGCAGCGAAGGCGCAGCTCGCATCGGCCGTGGCCGCGCAGGCACAGGCCAGGGCCAACCGCGAGGCCGCCATTGGTGCCAAGCAGGTCAACGCCACCTTGATCGAGGGTGCAGATGCCGAGACCAATCCCGAGGTGCAGCTGGCGCAGGCGCGTCGCGATCAGGCCCAGGTCGATCTGGATCGCAGCACGGTGCGCGCTCCCGTCGATGGCGTGGTGGCCAGGCGCAGCGTGCAGATCGGTCAGCGCGTGCAGGCCGGTGCGCCCTTGATGACGGTGGTGCCGGTGCAGCGGATCTATGTGGATGCCAACTTCAAGGAGGGCCAGCTGGGCAAGGTGCGCGTGGGCCAGCGCGTGCAGCTGCAGTCCGATCTCTACGGCAGCGATGTGAAGTACAGCGGCACTGTGGTGGGCTTCAGCGGCGGCTCTGGCTCGGCGTTTGCAGCCATTCCCGCGCAGAACGCCACGGGCAACTGGATCAAGGTGGTGCAGCGCCTGCCGGTGCGCATTCAGCTCGATGCCGCCGAGCTGGCCCGCAACCCGCTGCGCGTGGGCCTGTCCATGCAGGTGACGGTGGACACCCGCAGCGGCCCTGCCGACGCAGCCGGCGTGGCGACCACGGCCGCGCAGTGAGCGTCTCATGAGCGATCACAACGCAAGTGCGGCCGCAGCGGCCGATGCGCCCGCCGTGCCCATGGCCGCCGGCATGGTGCCGCTGACGGGGGGCACGCTGTGGCTGGCGGCCCTGGTGCTGGCCGCGGCCAATTTCATGGCCGTGCTGGACATGACGGTGGCCAATGTCTCCGTGCCCAGCATCGCCGGCAATCTGGGCGCGACCACCAGCCAGGGCACCTGGGTCATCACCAGCTATGCGGTGGCCGAGGCCATCACCGTGCCGCTGACCGGCTGGCTGGCGGCGCGCTTCGGCGCGGTGCGCGTGTTTGCCACGGCCATGGGCTTGTTCGGTCTGGCATCGCTGCTGTGCGGCCTGGCCAATTCGCTGGGCATGCTGGTGTTTGCGCGCATCTTGCAGGGCCTGGCCGGCGGCCCGCTGATGCCGCTGTCCCAGTCGCTGCTGCTGCGCATCTTCCCGCCGCGGATGGCGCCTGCGGCCATCGGTCTGTGGTCCATGACCACGCTGATCGCCCCCGTGCTGGGCCCCATCGTGGGCGGCTGGATCTGCGACGAGTACACCTGGCACTGGATCTTTCTGATCAACATCCCGGTGGCCCTGGTCTGCGCGTTCGCGGTCTGGCATCTGGTCAGGCGCTACGAGCAGCCGCTGCTCAAGAACCCCATAGACACTGTGGGCCTGGTGTTGCTCATCGTCTGGGTGGGTTCGCTGCAGCTGATGCTGGACGAAGGCAAGAACCTGGACTGGTTTGCCTCGCCCATGATCGTGGCGCTGGCCGTGGTCGCCGTGGTGGGCTTTGCGGCCTTCATGATATGGGAGCTGCATGCCGAGCACCCGATCGTTGATCTGCGCGTCTTCAGGCATCGCGGCTTTTCCATGGCCGTGCTGACCATCAGTCTGGCGTTTGCGGCCTTCTTCGCCGTCAATGTGCTCACGCCGCTGTGGCTGCAGAGCTTCATGGGCTACACGGCCACGCTGGCGGGTCTGGTCACGGCCTGGACGGGCTTGTTCGCGCTGTTCGTGGCGCCGGCTGCGGCCGGGCTGGCGGCCCGGGTGGACCCGCGCCGGCTGATCTTTGGCGGCGTGTTCTGGATGGGGGTGATCACCTTCTGGCGCGCGTTCGCGACCACGGACATGGGCTATTGGGACATCGCCCTGCCGCTGATGTTCATGGGGCTGGGTCTGCCGTTCTTCTTCATCCCGACCACCGGGCTGGCGCTGGCCAGCGTGGAGCCGCAGGAGATGGACAACGCCGCCGGCCTGATGAACTTTCTGCGCACCCTCTCGGGCGCGGCTGCGGTCTCCGTGGTCAACACGGCCTGGGAGAATGGCACGACGCGCAAGCATGCGGATCTGGTGGGTTTGAGCGATGCCAGCGGCGAGGTGTTGCACGGGCTGCAGCAGTCGGGCATGAGTCCCGATGCGGCGCTGTCGGCGCTCGATCAGCTCATCACCAGCCAGAGCGTGATGCTGGCCACCAACCAGATCATGTTCATCATCGCGGGCGGCTTTGTGCTGGCAGCCTGCGCGATCTGGTTGGCACCGAGGCCGAGCCGCACGGTCGAGCCCGGTGCGGGTGGACACTGAGTGTGAGTGCCGTGGCTTGAATGAATTGATAGCTGCTTGCGCTTAATATTCTTGAGTTTCAGATATGAAAGTATCTGAAATTCATATTTATCAGGCGCAAGCAGCTTTTCTTTCAGGAGCATGAAGCCACGAAAGCAGCAGCAAGTCGAAGGGAGTCGCCAGCATTTCTACAATGGGGGGCTATGTTCCCGATCGACCTGCTTGACTCCGCGCCAGACGGTGCAAATTCCGGCGCCAATCCCGCCTCTCACTCGCCCCTGCTGACCGGCCTCAACGATGAGCAGCTGGCCGCGGTGACCCTGCCTGCGGGCCATGCGCTGATTCTGGCGGGTGCCGGCTCGGGCAAGACGCGTGTGCTGACCACGCGTATCGCCTGGCTGCTGCAGACCGGTCAGGCCACGCCCGGCTCCATCATGGCCGTGACCTTCACCAACAAGGCCGCCAAGGAGATGCTCACGCGCCTGTCGGCCATGCTGCCCTACAACGTGCGCGGCATGTGGATAGGCACGTTCCACGGCTTGTGCAACCGACTGCTGCGCGCCCACTATCAGGCCGCGAAGTTGCCCCAGGCGTTCCAGATTCTGGATACGCAAGACCAGCTCTCGGCCATCAAGCGTCTGTGCAAGCAGTTCAATGTGGACGATGAGCGCTTTCCGCCCAAGCAGCTGATGTACTTCATTGCGGGCTGCAAGGAAGAGGGCATGCGCCCTGGCGATGTGGTGGCGACCGACCCCGACACTCGCAAGAAAGTGGAGCTGTACCAGCTCTACGAAGAGCAATGCCAGCGCGAAGGCGTGGTCGATTTCGGCGAGCTGATGCTGCGCAGCTACGAGCTGCTGCGTGACGATGCCCATCTGCGCCACCACTATCAACGCCGCTTTCAGCACATCCTGGTGGACGAGTTCCAGGACACCAACAAGCTGCAGTACCAGTGGCTCAAGCAACTGGCGGGCGACGATGTGGGCGGGCGCTACGAGTCGGCTGCCAGCGTGATTGCCGTGGGTGACGACGACCAGAGCATCTATGCCTTTCGCGGAGCGCGCGTGGGCAATATGGCCGACTTCATCCGCGAGTTCGACGTCAAAAACCAGATCAAGCTGGAGCAGAACTATCGCTCCTTCAGCAACATCCTCGACTGCGCCAATGCGCTGATCAGCCACAACAGCAACCGCCTGGGCAAGAACCTGCGCACCAGCCAGGGCCCGGGCGAGCCGGTGCGCATCTACGAGGCGCCCAGCGATCTGGCCGAGGCTGCGTGGATGGTCGACGAGATCAAGCAGCTGGTCAGAAACGATGGCTTCACGCGCCAGGAAATTGCCGTGCTCTACCGCAGCAATGCGCAAAGCCGGGTGATCGAGTCGGCGCTGTTCAATTCCAAAATTCCCTACCGTGTGTATGGCGGCCTGCGCTTTTTCGAGCGCGCCGAAATCAAGCACGCCCTGGCCTATCTGCGCCTGCTGGAGAACCCGCACGACGACACCAGTTTCCTGCGCGTGGTGAACTTCCCCGCACGCGGTATCGGCGCGCGCACGATCGAAGTCCTGCAGGACACGGCACGCAGCAGCGGCACTTCGCTGAGCGATGCCGTCACCGCCGTGGGCGGCGCGGCAGGCACCAAGCTGCAGGGCTTTGTGGCCCAGATCGATGTGCTGCGCGAGCAGACGCAGGGGCGCACGCTGCGTGAAATCATCGAGACCGTGGAAGAGCAAAGCGGGCTGATCGAGCATTACCGCAACGAGAAGGAAGGCGCGGACCGCATCGAGAACTTGCAGGAACTGGTCACGGCTGCCGAGAGCTTTGTGACCCAGGAAGGCTTTGGCCGCGATGCCGTGGCCATGCCGCTGGACGAGCAGCAGAATGCGCCGCAGCTGAGCCAGTCGCCGGTCAGCCAGGGGCTGGACCCGAATCAGCCGCTGCTGGACGAGGCGCTCAGGGCACCGGCAGGTACGGCAGCCTCCATGGTCAATGCCGATACCGGCGAGACGCTGTCGCCGCTGCAGGCCTTTCTCGTGCATGCGGCACTGGAAGCGGGCGACAACCAGGCCCAGGCGGGCCAGGATGCCGTGCAGCTGATGACCGTGCATGCCTCCAAGGGCCTGGAGTTCGATGCCGTGTTCATCGGCGGTGTGGAGGAAGGCCTGTTCCCGCACGAGAACGCCATGATGGATCGTGGCGGTCTGGAGGAGGAACGGCGCCTGGCCTATGTGGCCATCACGCGTGCGCGCAAGCGTCTGTATCTGAGCCATTCGCAGACGCGCATGCTGCATGGCCAGACGCGCTACAACGTCAAGAGCCGTTTCTTTGACGAGCTGCCTGAGGAAGCGCTCAAGTGGATCACGCCCAGGCAAAGCGGCTTTGGCAGTTTTGCGCCCTCTTCAGGCGCCGGTGGTGCCTGGGGATCAAGGGCTGGAGGTCAATACGGCTCGGGCTCGGGCTGGGGCGGCAAGCAGACCGAAGTCTTTGCCAGCCCGCCCGTGCCGCAGCAAAAGGCCGAGCCCGCGCACGGCATCAAGGCCGGTATCGCGGTGTTCCACAACAAGTTTGGCGAGGGCAAGGTGCTGGCGGTGGAAGGCTCGGGTGACGATGCGCGCGCACAGGTCAGCTTTGGCCGCCATGGCACCAAGTGGCTGGCGCTTGCGATTGCCAAGCTGACGATTGTGGACTGAGGCATAGCGCCTTTGCCCAGCAAAAAGCCGCCTTGTAGAAGGCGGCTTTTTTATGAGGCGTTGGCGCTTATTTGGCGCTGAGCTTCATCTGGGCGGGCGAGGCCGTGATGTAGCCCACGGCGGAGCCGAACTTGTCCTTGTAGTTGGCCTTGATCAGCGGATCCAGCTGGGTCTTGACGTTGGCGTGGATGCCGCCCCAGTCGCCAGCGTGCTGGAAGTTGCTCATGATGTAGGTCCAGCCGTTGATCTCGTCCACGGCATGCAGGCCCGTGGATTCACCGCCTGCGGGCACGGACAGCACGCGCGACAGCTGCTTGGTGTCCACGTTGTAGGCCCACATGAAGTTGTTGACGTGCTGGCTGCTGTCCTCGCCGATGAACAGGGTGCGCATTTTCTCCGAGAACTTGAGGTTGTCGGGGTTGGCAATCTTGTTGGGGTTGGCGGTGTTACCCAGGGCGTCGCCCTTGAGGGTCTTGCCGTCGCTGTCCAGCAGATCCTCGCCAGCCAGCAGGGGAGCCGTGTCCACGGGCATCCATTCGCTGCTGATGGCTGCGCCGTCGGTATCCTTCTGGCCGCCCTTGAGGTTCAGCGCCATCACCACGCCGGCGACCAGCTGCTTGGGCACGGAGACGCCGTTGCTAGGCACGTTGGCGGCATTGCCGGCCACCATGGAGGACTGCACGTTCTGCAGGGCGGAGTAGGCGATCTTGTCCTTGGCGTTGACGGTCGTGCCTTCCATCTTGGTAAAGCCCATGCTGGCGCCCTTGAAGGCGGCGTAGCGGTGGGTTTCGAGGAAGGCGGCAGCCTTGTCCATGCCGGGGTTGATCTTGATCCACTCGACCTTGCCGTTGGCCGTGATCTTGGTGTAGCTGGAGTCGCTGGGGTCGGCCTTGAGCACGGTCATGATGTCCGCAGGCTTGAGCGTGTTGGCCAGGTTTTCGATCTCGGCGCTGGTGGCAGAACCCAGCTTGATCCAGGTCAGGGGTGCAGCGCTCTTGGCTGCAGGGTCGATGGAGAAGCCCGCGCCGACCTTGGCGGCATACAGCGTGCCCGAGGACAGGTCTTTTTCCTTGTCTGCCACGAAGACGAAATAGCCGCTGTTGGTGGCATCGTCACCCATGAGGGCGGTGCGCTGGTCGGGCATGACCTGCACCAGCTCGTGCGAGATGCGGCCCATGCAGAAGTGCTTCTTGATGGTGGCCGTGCCGTCGACATTGACGATCACTTCGGGCATGTGGCCGTAGTGGTAGGGGTTAGCCTTGCTGCTATCGCCGTAGAGGTTCTGGCTGAAGGCCTGCAACTGAGCGTTGGAAGAAGCAAATGCGTCGGGCTCGTACTCTTCCGACGACAGATGGGTGCCCCAGGGCGACAGACTGGCACCGCAGGTGATCCACAGACCGTGGACCTTGGAGGTGTCCACATTGTGGTATTTCACCAGGCTCAGCTTGCCGGTGCTCTGATCCTGGTCCAGCGTCAGCACGGCGATGGGCGAGGGCAGCTTGCCGTACATATCGGTCGTGCCGTCCTGAGCCCAGGTGGTGTACTCGAACTGCACCACGGCAAAGACGGGCTTGCCCTTGACGCCGTCCACCTTGGCATTGGGCACGGTCAGCAGCGAGGTGCCGTCGGGCGAATCGGAGAAGAAGTGGCGCTCTTTGCCTGCGACCGTCTTGTCGATGATCTTGTTGTTGTAGATGTCGTAGTAACCACCGGCCAGCACCTGGTCGCCCTTGCCGTTGGAGACCATGTCGCCGGTCACGAAGAAAGGCTGATAGCCCAGGTCGTAGACCTGCTCGCTCTTGTCGTCGAACGCCACCTTGAGCTGCGAAGCCACATACATGGTGGCCATATTGGCGGGCGTGGTCAGCGTGGGCGCCGCCATGCTGGTGAAGGTGGCGGAAACATAATTCTTGGTGACAGGAGGCGTTGTCGGCGTTGTGTTGTCATCGTCACCACCACCACATGCGGCCAGCAGGCTGGATGCGGACACGACCGAACCCAGTGGGAGCAGAGGAGCGCCGGAAAAGAGTTGCAGGGCCTTACGACGGCTGAGCAGATTTTGTGCCATGAGAGTTTCGCAGTGTGGGGTGAAGCGCAGACTTGGGGCCGCGCTGAATTGGATGAATGCCAGGACATGAGATGCATGCCTTGGTCAGTCCTGCGAATCCTAGGAAACGAATATGACAGTGCCGTGGCGGCTTGATGACGCCGGGATGAATGATCTGCTGGCGTGGGCCTGTGTTCAGCCCATAAAAAAGCCCCGACCTGGGGGCGGGGCTGATGCGGGGAGTGCTCGAGCTTAGGAATCCGATGATGGCGGCGCTGTGCCCGACGAGGAGTCGATCAGAGTCTGGTCGTCATCGGGCGGGCTGAAGCTGTCACGGAAGGTAAACACGATCGAGGTAAAAAAGATGGCTGCCAGCATCAGTGCCGTTGCCACCATCAGGCCACCGGCAATGCTGCCGATGAGCATGGCAAGGATGCCGGTCACGATGGCCAGGGCCATGCCTGAGACGATGAACACGCCGATCCAGCAGACACCGAACACCAGATAGGCACCGATATTGCGAATGCAGCCGACAAAGCTGAAGAACAGCGATTTGACGGGGCTGATGCCATGCCAGTGGATGAGCGCCGGAGCATGCCAGAAGGCCAGCGACAGCGGCAGGTAGAGAAACATGCTCAGCCACATGGCGGACTGGAACTCGGGCTCTTCGGCCAGTTCTCGGGTCATGGGAGTCTGACCCAGGTAGACGCTGGCAAACGTGCCGCCGTCCACAAGGCTGGAGGCACCGATGATAAGCAAAAAGCCTGCGGCATAGAGGCCGCCCAGCATCAGCATGGAGTGCAGATGCTGGCTGCCGGAGCGGAAAGCCACCAGCAGCAGCGCCGGTGTGGGCTTGCGGCCGTGGGCGGCTTCGGATGCCGCGACCATCATGGTCAGCGAGATGCATGGCAGCAGTGCCAGTGCAATGACAGGGCCGATCAGCGGCAGGGCCGAGATCAGAGACATGCTGGCCATGCCCAGAAAGAACAGGGCGGCCAGGGCCAGGGGCTGGCTTTTGAAGGTGCGCAGACCCTGCAGCACCCATTGCAGACCGGTGCCGGGTGGAACGATTTGAAGTTTCATGGAAGAGGCTGAAATACTTTTGCGAGAGCGTGCAAAAGTCGCTTCTTGCACTGTACCCGAGACGGCTGAGCGGGGCCATCAAAAGCCCCGGAGCAATCAGCTTGCCTGGTACTCAGTCCAGCGTCAGCGGATGTGCGATGCGCTGGCTCAGCACGCGCTCGAAGTGGGTGGGGTCGTGAGGCTGCAGCAGTGCGGCTTCACGCGGCAGATGGAAGTCCCAGAGGCGGGAGATCCAGAAACGCAGGGCGCCGGCACGCAACTGGGCGTTGAGCAACTCGCGCTCGGGCCCGGTCAGAGGACGCACGGACTGGTAGGCCGCAAGCATGGCTTTGGCGCGCTCGGCATCATGTGCACCTGTTGCGTGATCGATACACCAATCGTTGAGGCAGACCGCCAGATCGAAGAGCCAGGTGTCCACGCCCGCGAAATAGAAGTCGAAAAAGCCGGTCAGCCGGTCGCCGTCGAACATCACGTTGTCGCGGAACAGGTCGGCATGGATGGGGCCGCGCGGCAGGGCTGCATAGCTGGCCGAGGCGGCGATATGGTTCTGATAGGCCAACTCGGCGCGCAGCATGGCGGCGGTTTCCTCGCCCAGATGGGGCAGGACCACGGGCACGGTTTCATTCCACCAGGGTAGGCCGCGCAGATTGGGCTGCTGGCGGTTGTAGTCCTGACCGGCCAGATGCATGCGCGCCAGCATCTCGCCCACGGCAGCGCAGTGCACGGCAGCCGGGGTCAGCTGGCTCTTGCCGGCCAGTCGGTTGACGATGGATGCGGGCTTGCCGCAGACCTTGAGCAGAATGTCACCGCTGCGTGTCTCGCCCTGCGGGTCCGGCACGGGAATCCCGGCTTGTGCCAGGTGCTTCATCAGGTAGAGGTAAAAAGGCAGCTGCTCGGCACTCAGGCGCTCGAACAGTGTCAGCACCCACTCTCCCTGGTCGGTCGTCAGAAAATAGTTGGTGTTTTCAATGCCGCCTTGAATGCCGCGCAATTCCTTGAACGCGCCTAGGGACATGCGGCGCAGCAGCTCGCGCGCATCTTTATCGGAAACTTCGGTGAAAACAGCCATGGTGAATACGCCGGTCTGGGGCGACCGACCGAACTAGCGGGGAGAAGGTGTCTATATGCAACAGGGCAGTGAAGCACTGCCCTGTCATGAATGGGGAAAAGCGCGCCGCGCTTCAGAATTTGATGAAATTCCAGACGCGGGTGCCCGTGGTGTCGCCGCTGTTGTTGTCGCGGTTGCGGGCTGCGCGGGCGCCGTCGTTGGACTGTACCTCGTACTCGGGCATGGAGCCGACCTTGGGTTGCACGGTGATGCTCTGGGTCTGACCGCCCACACGGGTTTCATCCACACGGCTGCCAGCATCTTCCACGCGGATATGTTCGATCCGCTGGTTGTGCCTGCCGGTCGCCGCCGCGTTGTCCTGCTGGCCCTGGGGCGCAGGAGCGACCACGG
This sequence comes from Comamonas sp. NyZ500, assembly GCF_016772095.1. Classification (NCBI taxonomy): domain Bacteria; kingdom Pseudomonadati; phylum Pseudomonadota; class Betaproteobacteria; order Burkholderiales; family Comamonadaceae; genus Comamonas; species Comamonas sp. NyZ500. The sequence continues at coordinate 104,074 of NZ_JAEIJE010000002.1, forward strand.
CATTGGCCGGAGCAGGAGTGGGGGACTGGGCCAGAACGGATCCGGCAGCCAGGCTCAGGATGATGAAAAGTGGTGCAGCGCGCATGATGCATAGATTGTAGGGCGACTTCGAATTGTCCCACCAGGCGCAGCCTGTCTTTGGGCTGCAGCTCGGAGGAGCCGGGCACGCGTGCACAATCCGGGGTATGAGCAATTCCAAGACCCTGGTGCTGGTGGACGGCTCCAGCTACCTCTACCGCGCCTACCATGCCATGCCCGACCTGCGGGCGATTCCCGGCGACCCGGCCAGCCCGGCCACGGGCGCCATCCGCGGCATGGTGAACATGATGCAGGCGCTGAGGAAGGATGTGCAGGCCGATTACGCCGTCTGCGTGTTCGACGCCTCGGGCCCGACCTTCCGCGACGAGATGTACACCGAGTACAAGGCCACGCGCTCGCCCATGCCCGATGACTTGCGCAGCCAGATCGAGCCCATCCACGAGGTGGTTCAGCTGCTGGGCTGGAAGGTGGTGGCCGTGCCCGGCGTGGAAGCCGATGACGTGATCGCCACGCTGGCGCAGACCGCGGCGGCCCAGGGCATAAAGGTCATCGTCTCCAGCGGCGACAAGGACTTGAGTCAGCTGGTGGGCGAGCATGTGACCATCATCGACACCATGAACGGCAAGAAGCGCGACGTGGCGGGAGTGACGGCCGAGTTCGGCGTGCCGCCGGCGCTGATGATCGACTACCAGGCCCTGGTGGGCGACACCGTGGACAACGTGCCCGGCGTGACCAAGGTCGGACCCAAGACCGCCGCCAAGTGGCTGGAGGAGCATGGTTCGCTGGACAATCTGATCGCCCGCGCCGCAGATATCAAGGGCGTTGCCGGTCAGAACCTGCGCGATGCGATTGCCAGCGGCCAGCTGGCGCTGAGCCGCCAGTTGGTGACCATGAAGACCGATTGCGATCTGTCCTCCTATATCAGCGGCCTGCCGCAGCTCGATGCCATCACGCTGGCCGAGCCCGATAGCGCAGCGCTTGCGCCCTTCTACGAGAAATACGGCTTCAAGGGGCTGGTGCGCACGCTGGGCGCCGCCGCAGCCGAAGCCAAGGCGGCCAAGCCAGGCAAGGCTGCCAAGGTCGACAGTGCCCAGGGCGGCCTGTTCGATGCCGATGACGCGGCGGCGACCGAGGTCGCCGTGACTGCCCAGCAGCGCGATGTGCTCTACACCACCATCCTGAGCGAGGCTCAGCTCGATGAATGGCTGGCCAAGATCAGCGCCGCCGAGCTGACCGCGCTGGATACAGAGACCGATTCGCTGGACGAGATGGTGGCCCGCATCGTCGGCATCTCCTTCAGCGTGGCCGTGGGGGAGGCCGCCTATATTCCGCTGCGCCACGAAGGCATGGACGTGCCCGAGCAGCTCGATATGGACATGGTGCTGGCCAGGCTCAAGCCCTGGCTGGAAGATGCCGGCAAGAAGAAGCTGGGTCAGCATGTCAAATACGACCAGCATGTGTTTGCCAACCACGGCATCACCGTGCGCGGCTATGCGCACGACACCATGCTGCAGTCCTATGTGCTCGAAGCCGACCGTCCGCACAATCTGACCAGCCTGGCGCTGCGCCATGTGAGTCGCAGCGGCATCAGCTACGAGGACCTGTGCGGCAAGGGCAAGAACCAGATTCCGTTTGCCCAGGTGAGCGTGGACAAGGCCGCGGCGTACAGCTGCGAGGACTCCGACCAGACCCTGGATGTGCACAACACCTTGTGGCCGCGCATCCAGGCCCATGCCGGTCTGCTGCATATCTACGAGCTGGAAATGCAGACCAGCGAAGCGCTGTTTCGCATCGAGCGCAATGGCGTGAGCATCGACGCTGGCGAGCTGGCACGCCAGAGCAACGATCTGGGCGCGCGCATCCTCAAGCTCGAGGAAGAGGCTTACGAGATTGCGGGCCAGCCCTTCAATCTGTCCTCGCCCAAGCAACTGGGCGAGATCTTCTTCGACAAGCTGGGCATGCCTGTCGTGAAGAAGACCGCCACCGGCGCGCGCAGCACGGACGAGGAAGTGCTGGAAAAGCTGGCCGAGGACTATCCGCTGCCCGCCAAGCTGCTTGAGCACCGCTCGCTGTCCAAGCTCAAGGGCACCTACACCGACAAGCTGGCGCAGATGGCCCTGCCCAGCGATGGCCGCGTGCACACCCACTACGCCCAGGCCGTGGCGGTGACGGGGCGCCTGTCCAGCAATGACCCCAATCTGCAGAACATTCCGGTGCGCACGCCCGAAGGCCGCCGCGTGCGCGAAGCCTTTGTGGCACCCGAGGGCAAGCTGATTGCCAGCGCCGATTATTCACAGATCGAGCTGCGCATCATGGCCCATCTGTCGGGCGACGAGGCCCTGCTGAGCGCCTTCAAGAACGGCCTGGACGTGCACCGGGCGACGGCGGCCGAAGTCTTCGGCGTGAGTGTGGACGAGGTCAGCAGCGAGCAGCGCCGCTATGCCAAGGTCATCAACTTCGGCCTGATCTACGGCATGAGCAGCTTCGGCCTGGCCAAGAACCTGGGCATTGAAACCAAGGCGGCGGCCGCCTATATCGACAAGTACTTCCAGCGCTATCCCGGCGTGAAGCGCTATATGGACCAGACCGTGGAGCTGGCCCACGCCCAGGGCTATGTGGAGACCGTGTTTGGCCGCCGCCTGGTGCTGCCCGAGATCAATGGCGGCAACGGCCCGCGCAAGAAAGCGGCCGAGCGCGCCGCCATCAACGCCCCCATGCAGGGCACGGCGGCCGATCTGATCAAGAAGGCCATGGTGGCCGTGCAGGCCAGGCTGGATACCGAAAAGCCCGAGGTGCTGGTCATCATGCAGGTGCATGACGAACTGGTGTTCGAGCTGCCCGAGTCCGCCAGGGACTGGGTGCAGGCCGAGATCCCGGCCATCATGGCCGGCGTGGCCGACCTGTCCGTGCCGCTGCTGGCCGAGATCGGCTTTGGCAGCAGCTGGGAAAAGGCGCATTGAGCTTTTCACCCAAACGCGCACTGATACGCGTTCGTTCCGGGGCGACTAGGTCTTGCCGAGACGAATCCTTAAAAAAGAGAGCTGCTTGCGCTTTCTAATAAAGAACTTCAGCTTGTTTTTGACCTGAAGTGCTTTGTTCACATGCGCTGTCAGCTCCTGAATTGTTCTGGCTTGTTGCGGGAAATATCTTGTTCAAAGGCTTTGCAATGACGCCCGCCGTGCGCATGGGGTTGTCGATTTCGGTGGCGACGGGGCTGTACGGCATCTCCTTCGGTGCACTTTCCGTGGCGGCCGGCCTCAATCTCTGGCAGACCATGGCGCTGAGCGCGTTGATGTTCACGGGCGGTTCGCAGTTCGCCTTCATCGGCGTGGTTGCCGGTGGCGGCAGCGGCATGGCGGCCGTGAGCGCTGCCTCGCTTCTGGGCGTGCGCAATGCCATCTACGGCATGCAGATGAGCCGTCTGCTGGGTGTCAAAGGGCTGCAGCGCTGGCTGGCCGCGCACTGGACCATCGACGAATCTGCGGCCACGGCATCGGGGCAGGAAGATCTGGCCGAGCAGCGGCGCGGCTTCTGGGTTGCCGGGGCGGGCGTGTTCCTGCTCTGGAATCTGTTCACCTTGCTGGGCGCGCTGATGGGCAATGCACTGGGCGACACGCGCCGCTTCGGTCTCGACGGAGCCGCCGTGGCGGCCTTTCTCGGTCTGCTCTGGCCGCGCCTCAATGCGCGCGAGCCGGTGGCGCTGGCACTGGGCTGCGGGCTGGTCACGGCCCTGGCCATACCCTGGGTGCCCGCAGGCGTGCCGATTCTGCTGGCCGCGGCCCTGGGCGCCTTCTGGGGCTGGGTGCGCCCTTCGGAGGCCGAGCAATGACGCTGTCTTTGTGGCAATGGATCTTGCTGGCCTGTGCGCTGGCCTTTGTGACCAAGCTGCTGGGCTACAGCCTGCCCGAGCGCTGGATGCGCAGCCCGCGCATGGCCCAGATCGCGGCCTGTCTGACGGTGGCGCTGCTGGCATCGCTGACGGTGATGAACACACTGGCCAGCGGCACGCGCATCAGCCTGGATGCGCGCCTGGGCGCCTTGCTGGTGGCGGCGCTTGCCCTGTGGCTGCGGGCACCGTTCTTGCTGGTGGTGATTCTGGGTGCGGCCGCTGCGGCGCTGCTGCGCTGGCTGGTCTGAGCTGACAGCAAGGCACTGGCTTTAGACTGCATGGCCAGCCCGGCTTGCTGCGCAAGCCGGGCTGGCTTGAGATTCCATCAACCCAAGGAGGATCCATGAAGTACGAAGACATCGCTCAGGATATGCAAGGGCTGCTTGGCGGTCGCGCCGATGCCCGGCCCAGCCGCCGCGCGGCCTTGCGCACAGCCCTGGGGGCCGGCCTGGGCGTGGGCTATGCCTGCGCTGCCGGACCGGTCATGGCACAGACGGCCATCAAGACTCCGGTCGACGGCCTGACGGCAGGTGAGGTCAGCATCGATGTCAAAGGCTTCAAGCTGCCGGTCTACAGGGCCATGCCTGCGGGCAGGCAGAATCTGCCCGTGGTGCTGGTGATCTCCGAAATCTTCGGCGTGCACGAATACATTGCCGACACCTGCCGCCGCCTGGCTCGTGCCGGCTATCTGGCGATAGCGCCCGACCTGTTTGTGCGCCAGGGCGACCCCATGGCCTATGCCGAGATGGCCAAGCTCATGAGCGAGGTGATCTCCAAGGTACCCGATGCCCAGGTCATGGGCGATCTGGACGCGGCCGTGCAATGGGCGGGTACGCAGGGCGGCGATGTGAAGAAGCTGGCCATCACCGGCTTTTGCTGGGGCGGTCGCATCACCTGGCTCTATGCGGCGCATGCCCCGCTCAAGGCCGGCGTGGCCTGGTACGGGCGGCTGCAGGGCAACAAGAACGATTTGCAGCCCAGCTATCCGCTGGAACTGGTGGGACAGCTCAAGGCGCCGGTGCTGGGCCTGTACGGCGGCAAGGACACCGGCATTCCGCTTGAGTCGGTCGAAGCCATGAAGGCTGCGCTCAAGACCGGCTCTGCCGCAGCCAGAGCCTCGGAGTTCGTGATCTTCCCCGATGCACCCCATGCCTTCCATGCCGACTACCGCCCCAGCTACCGCGAGCAGGCTGCGCAGGACGGCTGGACGCGCATGCTGACCTGGTTCAACCAGCATGGCGTGGCCTGATGCCCCATGCGCCGAAATTTTCGGCACGGGGGGCTTGACAGCTTTGCTAAGGTGAAAGAAGTCCCGGCATGCCATGCACATCATGCGCATCCGGGGCTGACGGTATGGGGATAGTCGCAAGCGGGCAGCCTTGGGCCGCGCATTCTGCGAAAATCCTCAAGATTCGCCTGTAAAAGGTTGCGGTTAAGCCATATAAAGCTATGACATTGGTAGCAATTATTCTGGCCACCCTGGCTGCTGGTATCGGCAGCGTCTGGGTGGCCGCCTTGTTGATGAGTCTGGGAGGGGGGCGCACGCCAGGGCTGATGCCCCAGCGTCTGCTGAGCCTGGCGGCGGGAGCCTTGCTCGCCACGGCCTTTATGCATTTGCTGCCCGAGGCGTTCGAGAGCCACGGCAAGTCCCATGATCTGTTCGTGGTGCTGCTGATCGGGCTGGTGTTTTTCTTTCTGTTGTCCAAGGCCGAGCTCTGGCACCACGGCCATGAGCATTCGCATGGCGACGCCCACCAGCATGTTCCCGTGCACCATGCTCACGGTCATGGCCACGATTACCAGCATGGTCACGCCCGCCATGAGCATGGCGAGCATACGCACGCCCACAGCCATGGCAAGGGCGGCTGGGCCATTCTGACGGGCGACAGCGTGCATTGCTTTGGCGATGGGGTGCTGATTGCATCGGCTTTCGTGGCCGACATCCGTCTGGGCCTGATCGCCGCCCTGTCGGTGCTGGCGCACGAGGTGCCTCACCACATGGGCGATATCGTGGTGCTGCGCCAGTCCAGCAGCAATCGCCGCGTGGCGCTGATCAAGGTGTCCATGGCAGGAGCCGTGACCACGCTGGGCGGGGTGGCCGGCTATTTCCTCATCGGACAGCTGCATGAGCTGCTGCCATATTTCCTGGTCATTGCGTCGAGCAGCTTTATCTATGTGGCGCTGGCCGACCTGATTCCCCAGCTGCAAAAGCGCCTGAGCGCCAAGGAAACCGCAGCCCAGGTCTTCTGGCTGCTGCTGGGCATCGTCATCGTGACGGTGATGAGCGGTGCGGCGCACAACCATGGACACGAGCATGAGCACGATCATGGCGCCGAGGTCGGGCATTCGCACGAGCCCGCCCCCGCGCCCGCGGCTGCCCATGAAGCGGCGCACAAGCACGAACATTGATTGCAACTGCAGTCGATAAAAAAACCGGCTTCCAGCCGGTTTTTTCATTCAGGAAATATCTTTGAGTTCGGTCTTGACCGCCGCCAGCTGGCGGCGCGATACCGGCAGCAGCTCGCTGACGCCCTGCAGGCGCAGACCCCAGCCTTCGCCTTCCTGCGGGTCGTCATATTTCTCGAGGCCGCGCAGGGCCGCACGCAGCACCAGGGCGTTGCGGTGTATGCGCAGCAGGTGCTCGCCATGGCGGGTTTCGAGATCGGCCAGCGCTCCGTCGAGGATGTAGTTGCGCTGCACGGTGCGCACGGTGATGTATTTCTGCTCGGCCTTGAGAAAACGTACTTCGGACAGCGGCAGCCGCAGCGTGCCGCCGCGCTCCTGGATCAGCAGCACGGGGCCGCTGTCCACGACGCTGCGCGCGCTCAGCGCACGTTCGGCCTTCTGCAGCGATTGCTGCAGGCGTTCCAGGCGTACGGGCTTGGTCAGATAGTCCACGGCATCGAGCTCGAAAGCCTGTAGCGCATGGCTGGCATGCGCTGTCACGAACACGATGGCGGGCGGGTTGGGCAGCTCGGCCAGAGCCGCTGCCAGTCGCAGCCCGTTGTGGCCCGGCATGTGGATGTCCAGCAGCACCAGTTGCACCGGGGCCGGCTGTGCGGCCTGCAGCATCTGCAGGGCTTGTTCGCCGTCGGCGGCTTCCTGGATATGGTGGGGGCCATGTGCGCAGTCGCCGAGCAGAGTGCGCAGTCTGGCGCGAGCCAGAGCTTCGTCATCAACGATCAGAATGTGCATGGCGGGATTGTCCCGGTTTTGGCGCGCTCTGCTGCAAAGGCACGCTCAGGCGCACTACATACAGCCCGTCGCGCACCTTGGCGCTGAAACTGCCTTGCAGATCGTGCAGCAGCGACAGCCTGGCCTTGACATTGTCCAGGGCCATGCCATGGCCCGTGCTTTGATGCTCGGCGCTGGCCGGCGGCAAGGTGTTGATGATCTGGATCAGCGCCTCGTTGCCGCGCCTTTCGGTGCGGACCTGCAGCTTGCCGCCGCGCGCATTGGGCTCCACGCCGTGACGGATGGCGTTCTCCACCAGCGGCTGCAGCAGCAGCGGCGGCAGCAGCGCGCCATGCACGCTTTCATCGAGCTGCCACTGCATCTGCAGCCGCTCGCCAAAGCGAACCTGCTCTATGGACAGATAGCGCTGGGCCAGCTCTATCTCCTGGGCCAGCGTGGTGGTCAGATGGGGTTCGGCCAGCGCATAGCGAAACAGGTCGCTGAGGTCCTCGAGCAAGGCCTCGGCCTTGGCGGGTTCGGCACGCACCAGCGCAATCGCGCTGTTGAGGGTGTTGAACAGAAAATGCGGTCTGATGCGTGACTGCAGCTCGGTGAGACGGGCCTGGGTCTGCGCCGGCGTGTTGCCGCGCGCGCGCAGCACCAGCGCCGTCACCAGCAGCGCGGCCAGCAGGCCTCCCGTGACGGCACTGGCCAGCCAGGGGACTTTGGCTATGCCTATGAAGAGCAGCATGCCGCAGGCGTAAAGCCCCGCCAGGGCACCCAGCAGCACGCCGGCCAGATACTGGCCGCGCGTGCCCAGGCGCTGCAACTGGTGCTTGAGGCTGCAGGCTGCTATCAGCCAGACCAGGGTGCCGGGCAGGCAAGCCCCGGTGAGCAGGGCGGCGCTGGAAAACCACTCCCAGAGCGAGTCCGCGCCATAGATGGCGGCCGTGCTCACCACCACCTGTACAAACAGCACGGCACGCAGGACCACACCGGCATTGCAGGCGTCAAACACCAGGACCGTGCGGGCCGATGCGGGAGTGGCGGCGATGAGCGGTGAGATGGGCACTGGCGGTCTGGAGCAGGACGGTGTTTGGGATGCAGACTGGAGCGGGCTGAAAATGCACCAAGGGCATTCCTGCCGACAGGGCTGCATGCCCGGTCCGAATTGGCGCGAGTCCTGCGATTATTGGCCAGCAGCCGCTGTGCAACTGCAATTCGCGCGGCATCTGTCGGTTCGATGCATCAGCTTTGTGCTGACTCAACCCGAGGCCGCCGCCCGGCTGGCGGCCTGATAGCGTCTGAGCGACCAGACCACGCCCGCAAGAATCAGCAGCATGGGGGCCAGTTCCGCGAGCAGGGGCAGGCGCTGTTCATAGAGGAAGTGGTAGGCCAGGGCGAACAAGGTCTCGAATACCAGCAACTGGCCCACGAAGGTGATGGGCAGGCGCTGGCTGGCGGCATTCCACATCCAGTTGCCCAGCCAGGACGAGAGTACGGCCACGGCCAGGTTCAACAGCCAGAACAGCTGCCAGCGCTGGGCTGGAATGTCGGGGTTGTTGGCGCCGCTGGCCTCCGGCGAGACCAGCCAGAGCAGCGCCCAGAGCAAGGCGCTGATCAGCCCTACGACCAGACCCCAGAGCGTGGACCATTCCGTGCCGTTGAAGCGGCTCTGCGCCAGATAGCGGGTGTTGTCCAGCGCGTAGCGGCTCCAGCAGAGCATGGCCAGCACGGCCATCAGCACGCCCAGCAGATAGCGCCCCTGGCTGCCTTCGGGCCCTGTGGTCAGCGCATGGGCGTTGACGAGCACGATGCCGGTCAGGATCAGTGCCATCGGCGCCAGCATGCGGCGCAGCGGAAGCGCGCCATGGGTGTTGCGGCCCAGCAGCGGCACGGTGACGGGAACCAGGCCCACGATCAGCGAGGTCACGGCCATGCCTATCCATTGCACGGCCGTGGCAACCAGGGCAAAGTACACCACATTGCCCGTCAGGGCCAGCCAGACCAGATGCCGGATATCGGCCGCTTGCAGCCTGGGCAGCAGCCTGGTGGCCCGAGGCAGAAAAACGCATAAGGCCACCACGCCATAGAGCACGAAGCGGCCAAAGGTGATCTGCAGCGGCGAGAACTCCGGCAGCATGGCCGGCACGAGAAAAATCGCGCCCCAGAGCGCGCAGGCGGCCAGCGCAAAACCGAGGCCGGAAATCAGGGAAGAGCGGGAATGCATGCCAGGAGGCGCGTCAGCCGCTTGGGCAGCGGCCTGGGAGGGAAGTGAGCGGGGACGATGTGATTGTCCGCGCAAGCCAGAAACCGGGTGGCTGCAGCCGGATTTGTCGGCTCGGGGAAATAAGACTTGCAGGCCTTATCCATCAAGTACATGGTGCTATTGATTAGTGAGTTTTTTGGGCGCGAATGCCGCTTTGTCGCAGTGGCCGGCAATGGCTCTGGGGTGCTCTGGCGCCGGCGCCGGGTCAGGCCGATAAAATCCCTGTTTCTGCTTTGCACAGCCGTCACGCCAAACTTCTGCATTGGGCGGCCTGTGGTTTTACGGGATTGTTGCCCTCACATGTCTACATCTGCTCCTTCGCACAACCAGCTCGATTCCAAGGCCGAAGCCTGGTCTGCCCTGTTCTCCGAACCCATGAGCGACCTGGTCAAGCGCTACACCTCCAGCGTGTTCTTTGACAAGCGCATGTGGCAGGCCGACATCCAGGGCTCTCTGGCACACGCCGAAATGCTGTCGGCCCAGAAGATCATTGCAGCCGAAGATTTCGCCTCCATCCAGAAGGGCATGGCGCAGATCACGGCCGAGATCGAGGCCGGCACTTTCGAGTGGAAGCTGGATCTGGAGGACGTGCACCTGAACATCGAGGCGCGCCTGACCCAGCTGGTCGGCGATGCCGGCAAGCGTCTGCACACCGGCCGCAGCCGCAACGACCAGGTGGCCACCGACGTGCGCCTGTGGCTGCGCAGCGAGATCGACCTGATCGAAGGCCTGCTCAAGGAGCTGCAACGCTCGCTGGTCGACGTGGCTGCCAAGAACGTGGACGTGATCCTGCCCGGTTTCACCCATCTGCAAGTGGCCCAGCCCGTGAGCTTCGGCCACCATATGCTGGCCTATGTGGAAATGTTCAAGCGCGACGCCGAGCGCATGCTGGACGTGCGCAAGCGCGTCAACGTGCTGCCCCTGGGCTCTGCCGCCCTGGCCGGCACCACCTACCCGCTGGACCGCGAGCGCGTGGCCAAGACCCTGGGCATGGAAGGCGTGAGCCAGAACTCGCTGGACGGCGTGTCCGACCGCGACTTCGCCATCGAGTTCACCGCTGCTGCCTCGCTGTGCATGGTGCACGTGAGCCGCCTGTCGGAAGAGCTGATCATCTGGATGAGCCAGAACTTCGGTTTCATCAAGATCGCCGACCGCTTCACCACCGGCTCGTCCATCATGCCCCAGAAGAAGAACCCCGACGTGCCCGAGCTGGCACGCGGCAAGACCGGCCGCGTGGTCGGTCATCTGATGGGCCTGATCACGCTGATGAAGGGCCAGCCCCTGGCCTACAACAAGGACAACCAGGAAGACAAGGAGCCGCTGTTCGACACGGTGGACACCCTCAAGGACACGCTGCGCATCTTCGCCGAGATGATCGGCGGCCAGCTCAACCCCGCCAGCGGCGTCAAGGAAGGCGGCATCACCGTGAATGCCGAGAACATGCGCGCTGCAGCTCTGAAGGGCTATGCCACGGCCACCGACCTGGCCGACTATCTGGTCAAGAAGGGTCTGCCCTTCCGTGACGCCCACGAAACCGTGGCTCACGCCGTGAAGCTGGCCACCATGAAGGGCGTGGACCTGACCGAGCTGCCGCTGGCCGAGCTGCAGGCCTTCAACCCCAATATCGAGGCCGATGTGTTCGAGGCCCTGAGTCTGGAAGGCTCGCTCAATGCCCGCAACACGCTGGGCGGTACGGCTCCGGCGCAGGTGCGTGCGCAACTGGCCAAGCACCACGCTCGTCTGGCCTGATGGACTCAAGCACTGTGGCGTAACGTTCACGCCTTGAAAGCGCCCTTTGCCGGGCGCTTTTGTTTTGGTTAGTCTGGAAAAAGCATAAGGAGAAAACACATGACGCAATCTCGTCGTCAATTGCTGAGAGCCGGTGCGGGAGCGGTGGCAGCATCGGCCCTGGGCCCGCTGGCCTGGGCCTCGTCGGGCCAGCCCATCCGCATTCTGGTGGGCTTTCCGCCCGGCGGTGGCTCGGATGCGATTGCGCGCCTGCTGGCCGACAAGCTCAAGGACGAACTGGGCGGTGCGACGGTGCTGGTGGAGAATCGTCCCGGCGCCGGCGGCCAGATTGCCGCGCAACTGCTCAAGGCCTCGCCTGCCGATGGGCATACGCTGTTTCTCACGCATGACCACACCATCTCCATCCTGCCCAAGGTCGTGAAAAAGCCGGGCTTCGATCCGCAACAGGACTTCATTCCCGTGGCCGGGGTCGCCACTTTCGTGAATGCGCTGGCCGTGTCCAGCAACACGCCGGTGAGGAATCTGGCCGAGTACGCGGCCTGGGCCAGGGGCAGTGCCAAGAACGGAACCATCGGCATTCCGGCTCCGGCATCGACGCCCGAATTTCTGGTCAAGATCCTGGCCGACCACTACAAGCTCGATCTGGTGGCGGCACCGTATCGCGGCAGCGCTCCCTTGCTGGCCGATATGCTGGGCAATCAGATTCCTGCCGGCATTGCCTCGGTGCCCGACTTCATGGAGAACCAGAAGGCTGGCAAGCTGCGCGTGATCGGCGTGCTGGGCGCCAAGCGCCAGGCCTCCATGCCCGAAGTGCCGACCTTGCTGGAGCAGGGCATCAAGGGCTTCGAGGACATGCCTTACTACGGCATCTTTGCGCCCAAGGGCGTGCCCCAGGCCTTTGTCGAGCGCTTTTCTGCAGCCGTGGGCAATGTGCTCAAGCAGCGTGACGTCTACGCGCAGCTGACGGCGTTGGGGCTTACAGTTGGATACATGAATCCCCGCCAGTTGGGGGAGCGTGAGGCCGCCTATTCCAAGGTTTGGGCCGGTATCATTCAGCGCAGCGGTTTCCAGCCGCAGTAGTTTCGCGCGTGCGGCACCTGCTCAAGGCCCTGCTTCACTTGCGAGGCAGGGCTTTTTGCATTCTGCCGTCCCGCACTGCTGCGTCGCTGACTCCAGACTTCAGATTCAAACAGCCAGGGCCGGCCACGCCGGCCCCAAAAGGAAGTGACTGTATGACTGTGCCTTATGCAGAGGGAAGGAAGAGGGAGCAGATCGCGCCGCACTGGCGCGTGCTGCTCAAGGCAGGCCTGTTATGGGGCCTGGCGGCCACGGCGGCCCATGCCGTGGGGGTGCGCCAGTTCAGCCCGCAGGGCGATGTAAGCAAGGTGGGCCAGGTAGTGGTGCAGTTCGATGGGGCAGCCGTGCGCTTTGGCGACCCCAAGGCCGCGGCTCCGGTCAATCTGCAGTGCAGCAATGCGCAGGCCGCCAAGGGCACGGGGCGCTGGAACAGCGAAAAGGAATGGGTCTTCGATTTTGCCCAGAACCTGCCCGCCGGCGTGCGTTGCACGGCCCAGCTCAACCCGCAGTTCAAGAGCGTCGCGGGTACGGCCCTGACGGGCGCAGCCAGCTATCAGTTCCAGACCGGCGGACCGCAGGTGGCCAGCATTGCGCCCGACACCTATGAAGAGGTGGACGAGCAGCAGTACTTTGCTCTGCGCCTGACGGGCGCGGCATCCGTCGACAGCCTCAAGCAGCGCGTCTGGTGTACCTCCGAAGGTGTGGGCGAGCGCATTCCCGTGCAACTGATCGAGGGCAAGGACCGCGAGGCCGTGCTCGAGCAGCGCCACTGGGACAAGGACGCTGCCAAGAACCCGCAGAACTATGCGGTGCTGGCCTGTAACCGCCGTCTGACCTCGGGCAGCAAGATGACCCTGGTCTATGGCAAGGGCGTGGCCATGGCCAACGGCCTGGTCAGCAAGGACGAGCAGCGCTACGAGTACCAGGTGCGCCAGCCCTTCAGCGCCGACTTCAGCTGCGAGCGCGAGAACGCCAACGCCGCCTGCCTGCCGATCCGCCCCATGCGGCTGTCATTCAGCGCGCCGGTGCCGCGCAAGCTGATCGAAGGCATACGCCTCAAGAGCGGTGCCTCGGCCGTGGCACCCATCATCGAGCAGAACGGCGACAAGCTGGCCGAGGATTCGCTGGTGGACAGCGTGAGCTTTCCCGCCACCATGCAGCCAAACACCAAATATGTGGTGGAGCTGCCGCCGCAGTTCAAGGATGCAGCGGGCCGCACGCTGAGCAATGCCAATCTGTTCCCGCTGGCCACGGCCACGGGCAATATGCCGCCGCTGGTGAAGTTTGCCGCCGCGCCCTTCGGCATCGTCGAGCGCTTTGCCGAAGGCCCCAAGGGCCCGGCGCTGCTGCCCGTGACGCTGCGCAATGTGGAGCCGCAGCTTCTGGGCAAGTCGCTGGACGCCAGCGTGGTGCGCACCAAGAAGGGTGGCTCGGATGCCGACATCATCGCCTGGCTCAAGAAGGTCGAGCGCTATGACAGCTACAGCGTGGAGCGCAAGCGCGCTGCGCGTGATGTCAAGGTCTTGCCTCCTGTCATCAACGACGACAAGCACTGGGTGCAGACCCGCATGCTGTCGCTGCTGGACGGCCAGAGCCAGACCCAGACGCTGGAGCTGCCCAAGGCGGCCAAGAGCGACCCGCGCCCCTTCGAGGTCGTCGGCATTCCGCTGAACCCGGGCTTCCAGGTAGTGGAGATTGCCTCGCCCATGCTGGGCCAGTCTCTGCTCGACGAAGGCTATGGAGCGGGCCGCACCATGTATGTGCGCACCTCGGTGCTGGTGACCAATCTGGCCGTGCACTTCAAGCTGGGGCGCGAGAACTCCGTGGCCTGGGTGACGACGCTGGACAAGGGCAAGGTGGTGCCGGGCGCCACGGTGCAGGTCTCGGACTGCAACGGTCAGGCGATTGCTTCGGCCGTCAGTGATGCCCAGGGTCTGGTGACCTTCAACGGCCTCAATCCCAATCCGCCTTCCTGCAGCAACGAGGACGGCTACTACCGCAGCAACTCCTATTTCGTGAGTGCGCGTGCCAAGACCGAGGCTGGCGAGGAACTGGCTTTTGTCTGGAGCAACTGGAACAAGGGCATAGAGTCCTGGCGCTTCAATGTGCCGACCAGCTCCAGCAGCAAGCGCGACGAAGTCGCGCATACGGTGTTTGACCGCATGCTGTTCCGTGCCGGCGAAACCGTGTCCATGAAGCACTTTCTGCGTGCCCTGACAGGCCCCGGCAAGAACTCCACGGGCTTTGAACAGACCCAGGACAAGCCTGACCGCCTGACCATCACCCATCTGGGCAGTGGCCAGCGCTTTACCCAGGCCCTGAGCTGGAATGCCAATGGCAGCGCGAGCAGCGAGTTCCCCATCTCCAAGGCCGCCAAGCTCGGCGAATATGCGGTGGAGCTGGGCTACACCAATGGCAGCGGCCGTCGCTCCAGTTTCAGCACCGGCATCTTCCGTGTCGAGGAGTTCCGCCTTCCGGTGATGGAGGGGCGTGTGGGCCCGGCCGGCAAGGAGCAGCTCTACGCTGTCAGCAGCGTGCCTGCCGAAGTGCAGATCAACTATGTCTCGGGTGGTGCCGCCGCCAATCTGCCGGTCAAGGTGTCGGCTCTGCTGCGCTCCAAATCGCTGGATTTCGCGGGCTGGGATGGCTTCAGCTTCAACCCGCCGCGCAGTGCCCAGGACGTGGGCAGCAGCGACGACGAGGAAAGCACGGCGGCCGACGACACCAAGGTCGTGGCCGACAAGCTGCCCGTGACGCTGGACAAGAACGGTCTGGGCAAGGTCAGCATCGACAAGCTGCCCAAGTCCGGCGAGCCGCGCGAGCTGCTGATGGAAGCGACCTACGCCGACCCGAACGGCGAGGTGCAGACCCTGCGCAGCACGCGCACCATCTGGCCGGCTGCCGTGGTGGCAGGCGTGCGCTCCGAGAACTGGATCTCGGTGGACCGCAAGCTGCGCTTTCAGGCGCTGACGCTGGATACGGCAGGCAAGGCCCAGGCCGGCGTGCCCGTCAAGGTCGAGGCCGTGGCGCGCATCACCACCTCCAGCCGCAAGCGGCTGGTGGGCGGCTTCTACAGCTACGACAACCAGACCACGCTCAAGAATCTGGGCACCGTGTGCTCGGGCACCAGCGACAGCCATGGCCTTGTGCAATGCGAGGCCCAGCTGTCCCAGCCCGGCGAGGTGGAGCTGATCGTCAAGGCCGCTGACAAGGACGGCCGCAGCAGCCAGGCCGCGACCTCGGTGTGGGTCACGGGCCAGGGCGAACTCTGGTTCGGTGGCGAAGACCATGACCGCATGGACGTGCTGTCCGAGCGCAAGAGCTATGAGCCCGGCGAGACGGCGCGCTTCCAGGTGCGCATGCCTTTCCGCCGCGCCACGGCGCTGGTGGCCGTGGAGCGCGAAGGCATCGTCAGCACCCAGGTGGTGGAGCTGGCGGGTGACAACCCCACGGTGGACGTCAAGATCGAAGACAACTGGGGCCCCAATGCCTATGTCAGCGTGCTGGCGCTGCGCGGCCGCCTGATGGAAGTGCCCTGGTACAGCTTCTTCACCTGGGGCTTCAAGTCGCCGCTGGAGTGGTGGCGTGCCTTCTGGAATGACGGCAAGGAATTCATCGCGCCGACTTCCATGGTGGACCTCTCCAAGCCTGCCTTCCGTTTCGGCATGTCCGAAATTCGCGTGGGCCTGAAGAGCAATACCCTGGACGTCAAGGTTTCCTCGGACAAGTCCAGCTACAAGGTGCGCGGCACGGCCAAGGTCACCATCAAGGCCACGCTGCCCGATGGCAAGCCCGCTGCAGGTGCCCATGTGGCGCTGGCGGCCGTGGACCAGGCTCTGCTGGAACTGATGCCCAACAGCAGCTGGAATCTGCTCGATGCCATGCTGACGCGCCGCGAATGGGGCGTGCAGACGGCAACGGCCCAGATGGAGGTGATCGGCCGTCGCCACTACGGCAAGAAGGCCGTGCCTGCGGGCGGTGGCGGTGGCCGCAGCCCCACACGCGAACTGCTCGATACCCTGCTGCTGTGGAAGCCCGATGTGGTGCTGGACGGCAACGGCATGGCGCTGATCGAGGTGCCGCTCAACGACGCCCTGACCACCTTCCAGGTGGTGGCCGTGGCCGATGCGGGCGTGAGCCTGTTCGGCACCGGCCAGGCGGCGATCCGTACCACGCAGGATCTGCAGATCATCAGCGGCCTGCCGCCCCTGGTGCGCGAGGACGATCAGTTCCGCGCCCAGGTCACGCTGCGCAACACCTCGGCCAAGGCCATGAAGGTGGAGGTCACGCCGCGCGCCACGCTGCTGGAACTCAAGGCCCAGACCGTGGAGATTCCCGCCGGCGAGGCGCGTGAAGTGGCCTGGGATGTGAAGGCTCCGGCCCAGCTCTCCGGCACGCGTGCCGAGGCGCTGATCTGGGAGATTTCCGCGCGCGACACCGCTGGCGGTGCCGACGCGGCGCAGGATGCGCTCAAGGTCAGCCAGCGCATCGTGCCCGCCGTGCCGCTGTCGGTGCAGCAGGCCACGCTGGTGCAGGTCAACGGCAGCTACAGCGTGCCCGTGAATCCGCCCGCCGATGCCCTGCCCGGTCGCGGCGGTCTGCAGATGTCGCTGGTGCCCAAGCTGACCGAAGGTCTGCCCGGCGTGCGCGACTGGTGGGCCCGCTATCCCTACTCCTGCCTGGAGCAGACCACCAGCAAGGCCGTCGGCATGAACAATGCCGAGCTCTGGGGCAGCACCATGGCCCAACTGCCCAACTATCTGGACGGTGACGGCCTGGCCAACTACTTCCCGCCCCAGGACGGATCGGTCAGCCGCGGCAGCGATACGCTGACCGCGCATCTGCTGAACCTGTCGGCCATGGCGCAGGGCGTTGACAAGCGCTTCGTGATTCCGGCGGCCGAGCGTGCGCGCATGGAGGACGGCCTGATCGCGTTTGTGGAGGGCCGCATCCAGCGCAACTTCTGGAGCCCGCGCAAGGATCTGGAAATGCGCAAGCTGGCGGCGATTGCCGCGCTGGCGCTGACTGGCAAGGCCACGCCGCGCATGCTCGACAGCATCAATGCCACGCCCAACCAGTGGCCCACGCACACGGTCATCGACTGGGTGATGCTGCTGCAGCGCATGAGCGATGCGCCCCAGCGCGACGAACGCCTGGCCCAGGCCATGCAGATTCTGCGTGCCCGCCTGACCTACAACGGCACGCGTGCCGGCTTCTCGACCGATCAGGACGATGGCTGGTGGTGGCTGATGCAGGGCCCTGACGTGAATCTGGCGCGCCTGATCCTCGCGACCATCAACGACCCTGCATGGGCCGAAGACATGCCGCGCCTGGTCAGCGGCTTTATCGCTCGCCAGCAGGGCGGTGCCTGGAACACGACCACGGCCAACCTCTGGGGCGCTCTGGCGCTGCGCCGCTTCTCGCAGAAGTTCGAGTCCGAGCCCGTGGCCGGCAGCACCGTGGCCAGCATGAACGGCAACGAGGCCAAGGTGAACTGGGCCGAGGTCAGGCGCGCCACGTCCGAGGATGCGCAGGGCACGGCCCATTCCAACAGCGTCTTCGGTGAGCCCGTGCGTGCCGGCGGCCTGATGAACAACACCATGTTCATGCCCTGGGCCAAGGCCGGCAAGGGCCAGCTGAGCGTGACGCAGCAAGGCACGGGCAAGCCCTGGCTGACCGTGCAGTCCGTGGCGGCCGTGGCCCTGAAGGCACCGTTCAGCGCCGGCTACACCATCAAGAAGACCGTCACGCCCGTGGAGCAGGCCGACAAGGGTCTGTTCGGTGGCGGCCAGTACACGCGCGGCGATGTGCTGCGCGTGACGCTGGAGGTGCAGGCCAAGACCGATATGACCTGGGTGGCCATCACCGATCCCGTTCCCACGGGGGCGACCATTCTGGGCGGCGGCCTGGGCCGTGATTCGGAGATCGCGTCCAAGGGCGAGAAGCAGGAGGGGGCAGGCTGGCTGGCCTACGAAGAGCGCAGCTTCGAGTCCTACCGTGCCTACTACCAGTACCTGCCCGCAGGGACGACCAAGGTCGAATACACCGTGCGCCTGAACAACGCCGGTGAATTTGCCCTGCCGCCCACGCGTGCCGAAGCGCTGTATGCGCCCGAGATGTTTGGCGAGATTCCCAACGCCAAGCTCAAGGTGGTGATGCCCAAGTAAGCCTTCAGCGGTTTCCCGGCCGTACGACAAGCCCCGGTCTGCGCAAGCAGCCGGGGCTTTTTTCATGCACTGATGCTATGGATATTGAAGCTGCTTGCGCTTTTGAAAAGGATGATTCAAGGGAATTTCTATCTAAAATCAATGAATAGAAAGCGAAGGCAGCTCCTGTTTTTTTACAGTATCCGGGTTGACACGCGGCTGTCATCCAGTCTTCCTAGACTGGCGCGATGTCTTTGATCGAGCTGGAGAACGTCGCCAAATCCTGGGGTGGCGCCACGGCCCTGCATGCCGTGAATCTGCGCATTGAACCAGGCTCGTTTTGCGTCCTGCTCGGCCCTTCGGGCTGCGGCAAATCCACCACCTTGCGCATGATTGCCGGGCTGGACATTCCCACCTCGGGGTCGGTGCGCATCGATGGTCACGACGTCACCCATCTGCCGCCCGCAGAGCGCGGCATTGCCATGGTGTTTCAGAACTATGCGCTGTTCCCGCATCTGAGCGTGGCCGACAACATCCAGTTCGGTCTGCGGGTACGCAAGCTTGGCAAGGCCGAGCGCGAGCAGCGTCTTGAGCAAACGGCCGAGCTGCTGGGGCTGACGGCGCTGCTGGACCGTCGGCCAGTCCAGCTCTCGGGCGGCCAGCAGCAACGCGTGGCGCTGGGCCGTGCGCTGGTGGCGCAGGCCAGGGTCTGTCTGATGGACGAGCCGCTATCCAATCTCGATGCCCAGCTGCGCCAGGAAATGCGCGCCGAGCTGCGCGAGCTGCAGCAGCGTCTGGGCCTCACGGTGGTCTATGTGACCCACGATCAGGCCGAGGCCATGAGCATGGCCGATCAGGTGGTGCTGCTCAACAAGGGCCGGGTGGAACAGGCGGCCGGGCCGCGCGAGATCTATGCCAAGCCCGCAACCACGTTTGCCGCGCGCTTTATCGGCACGCCCGCCATGAACATCGTGGCCCTGCAGGGCAACCGGATTGCAGGCAGCGATGTGGTCGTGGCCCCGGATCTGGTGGCTGGCAGCGCCTATCCGCAAGCGCTGGGCGTGCGGCCCGAGGTGATTGCCGTGGCAGGTGATGCCGACGGCGGCAACGAAGGTCTGGGCAACGGCATTCCGGCCACCGTGCAGGGCTTTGAATATCTGGGTGCCGATCTGGTGCTGCGCTGCCGGGTGGGCAGCGAGCTGCTGACGGTGCGCGTGCCCGGCCATGCCCATGCCGATCTGCGGCCCGGCCAGGCCGTGTTCCTGTGCTGGCCGCAGCAGGCTTCGCACTGGTTCGATGCGCAGGGCGGGCGCATTCATTTTTGTGGGCAGGCGGTGGAATCCGCCCGCTCCTTGCTGGCCGCAGCCTGAGCCGCCGGCGTTTTCCATTGTCTGCAAATCCCGAGGAGAGATTCCCATGCGTCGTCAAACCTTTGTTCACGGCCTGCTCGCCGCTGCCGCCGGCCTTGGCCTGGCGGGCACTGCTCTTGCGCAGTCCCCGCTGGAAGTGCCTTTCTATTACCCCGTGGCCGTGGGCGGCCCCATCACCAAGGTGATAGACGGTTATGCGGCGGACTTCAACAAGGCGCATCCGCAATACAAGATCACGCCCATCTATGCGGGCACCTATCAGGAAACCATCGTCAAGGCGCTGACGGCGCACAAGGCCGGCAAGGCGCCTGCGACTTCGGTGCTGCTGTCCACCGATATGTTCACGCTGATGGACGAGGGCGCGATTGCGCCCATTGACGACTTCGTGAAGACCGATGCCGACAAGGCCTGGCTCAAGGGCTTTTATCCGGCCTTCATGGCCAACAGCCAGACCGGTGGCAAGACATGGGGCGTGCCCTTTCAGCGCTCCACCGTGGTGATGTACTACAACAAGGAAGCTTTCAAGGAGGCCGGCCTGAACCCCGACAAGGCGCCCCAGAACTGGAAGGAACTCAAGGAGGCAGCCCACAAGCTGACCAAGAAGGACGCCAGCGGCAAGGTCGTGCAATACGGCATCCAGATTCCGTCCACAGGCTTTGGCTACTGGATGCTGCAGACCCTGACCACGCCCAATGATGTGCTGCTGGCCAACGAGTCCGGCACCCGCGTCATGCTCAACCACCCCAAGGTGGTGGAAGCGCTGAACTTCTGGGTCAGCCTGGTCAAGGACGGCGTGCACCCGGCAGGTGTGGTGGAGTGGGGCACGACGCCCAGGGACTTCATGGAAAAGAAGGCCGCCATCATCGTGACGACCACGGGCAATCTCACCAATATCCGCGCCAATGCCAAGTTCGACTTCGGCGTGGGCCAGATCGCCGGCAATGTCCGCAAGGGCTCGCCCACGGGCGGGGGCAATTTCTACATCTTCAAGAATGCGCCCAGGGAGCAGCAGCAGGCTGCGTTCGAGTTTGCCAAATGGGTGACCCAGCCAGAGCGTGCCGCGCAGTGGAGCATGGACAGCGGCTATGTGGCTGTCTCGCCTGCAGCCTACGAGACTCCCGCACTCAAGAAGTACGGCCAGGAGTTTCCCCAGGCACTGGTGGCGCGCGATCAACTGCCCGTGTCGGTGGCCGAGTATTCCACCCATGAGAACCAGCGTGTGACCAAGGTGCTCAACGATGCGATTCAGGCGGCCCTGAACGGCACCAAGACCGCAGCCCAGGCCATGGAAGAGGCGCAGAAGGAATCCGAGCGCATTCTGCGTCGCTACAAGTAATGAGCAGTCCGGCGCTTGAAACCGGCAAGGGCGTCATGTCTGCGCCCTTGCCATCCAGGGCCGCCCACAGGCTGGCGCAGGCCGCAGCGCGAAAGCAGGCCGTGCATGCCTGGCTGCTGCTCATGCCGGCGCTGCTGCTGCTGTTGGGCTTTACACATTGGCCGGCCTTGTCCACGTTGATCGACAGCCTGCATGCCACGGGTCGTGGCGGCCAGCCCGGCGAATGGGTGGGGCTGGAAAACTATGCGCTCATGGTCGATGATCCCGTGTTCTGGCAGGCCGTGCGAAACAACCTCTGGTTTGCCGCTGCCACCATTCCGCTGTCCATGGGGCTGGCCTTGCTGATGGCGCTGTGGGTCAACGAGAAGCTCGCGGGGCGGGCCTTGCTGCGCATGGCGTATTTCACGCCCACGGTGCTGCCCATGATTGCAGTGGCCAATATCTGGCTGTTCTTCTACACGCCCCAGTACGGACTGCTGGAGCAGCTGCGCGGCGCACTGGGCCTGGACGCGCACAACTGGCTGGGCGATCCGTCCACGGCCCTGGCCTGCATCACGCTGGTGGCTGTGTGGAAGGAGGCCGGCTTTTTCATGATCTTCTATCTGGCCGCGCTGCAGACGCTCAACCCCAGCCTCAAGGAGGCAGCGGTCATCGAAGGCGCATCGCGCTGGTATTTCCTGCGCCGCGTGCAGTGGCCGCTGCTCATGCCGACCACGCTGTTCATCCTGGTCAACGCCGTGATCAATGCCTTCCGGCTCGTGGACCATGTGTTCATCCTCACACGTGGCGGGCCGGACAATGCCTCCACGCTGCTGCTCTATCACCTCTACGAAGTGGGCTTCAAATTCTGGGACACCGGCTATGCCGCGGCCATCACCGTGGTGCTGGTTTTGGTGCTGGCTGCCGTGGCACTGTTCCAGTTCTTTGTGCTGGACAAAAAGGTGCACTATCAATGACAGATGCTTCATTTCTGTCAGGGCGCAGGAGTGCCCGGGAGAGCCAGGGCGTGAGCTTTTATGGCGCTTCATGGCTGGACACCCTGGCCGCCTGGACGCTGGCGCTGCTGTGGCTGCTGCCGCTGGCCTATGCTGTCTGGACGGCGTTTCACCCCTCCGATGCGTCCACGCGCCTGGATCTGTCCGCGCCCTGGACGCTGCGGAACTTCCGCCATGCCTGGGAAGCTGCGCCGTTTGCGCGCTATTTTCTCAACACCATCTTGCTGGTGGCCATGATTTTGGCGGTGCAGCTGCTGCTGTCCACGCTGGCTGCATTTGCCTTTGCACGCTTGCGCTTTCGCGGCAGCAATGTAGCGTTTGCGCTGGTGCTGATACAGCTGATGATCATGCCGGACATTCTGCTGGTGGCGAACTATCAGACCATGTCCGGGCTGGGGGCGATCGATACTCTGGCGGGCATAGGTCTGCCGTATTTCGCCTCGGCCTTTGCCATCTTTTTGCTGCGCCAGACCTTTATGGGCATACCCCGCGAGCTGGACGAAGCCGCGCGCGTGGAAGGTGCCAGCACGCTGCAGATTCTCTGGCGTGTCTACGTACCGCTGGCCAGGCCGGTCTACACGGCGTTTGCGCTGGTTTCGGTGAGCTTTCACTGGAATAATTTTCTCTGGCCTCTGATCATCACCAACAGCGTGCAGTCGCGTCCGCTCACCGTGGGCCTGCAGGTTTTCTCCAGCATGGAATCGGGCGTGGAATGGTCGACCATCTGCGCCGCCACACTGATGACTTCAGGGCCGCTGCTTATTGCATTCCTGCTGTTCCAGCGCCAGTTCGTGCAAAGCTTCATGCGTGCGGGCATCAAGTGACTGGGATACAGTCAAACCATTTGAGGAGTTGACGATGCCCGGTCCCGCTGCTGCTGGTGTGCTGATTTATGCCAAGGATTTCCAGAGTCTGGCAGGCTTCTATGAGCAGGTTCTGGGCATGCGGCGACTGCATGAAGATGCGCACGTCATCGTGCTGGAGTCCGCCGTGTTGCAACTGGTGATTCACGCCCTGCCGGCCGAGATTGCGGCGCGGGTCAAGATCGGCACGCCACCGCAGCGCCGCGCCGATGTGGCACTCAAGTTCTTTGTCACCGTGCCGGCGATTGCCGACGCCGAAAGCGCAGCACAGGCGCTGGGCGGACAAGTGTTTGACGAGCGTTGGCAAGGTCCTGGCTTTGCGGCCTGCAATGCCATGGACAAGGAAGGCAATGTGTTCCAGTTGCGCGAGAACTTGGCCTGATCAGCTGCTGTAAAAATAGTGGCTGCCGGGGCTTCAGCCACTTTCAATCTGGAAAGACGCGACAAGATGAATATCCTGACCTGGAATGTGCAATGGTGCTGCGGCATGGATGGACTGGTCAGTGTGGAACGCATCGTGCGTCACGCGCTGCAAATGGGCGAGCAGTCCGGCGGTCTGGATGTGCTGTGCATGCAGGAAATCGCCGTCAACTACCCCGATCTGCAAGGAAGGCCCGGCGACCAGCTGGCCGAGCTGAAGGCGCTGTTGCCGGGCTGGCAGATTTTCTTTGGCGCATCGGTCGATGAGTTCACGCCCCGGGGCCATCAGCGTTTTGGCAATCTGATTGCCACGCGGCTGCCGGTGCTGCTGGTTCAGCACTATCTGCTGCCCATGCCGGCAGAAGCCGATATGCGCTGCATGCAGCGCATGTGTTCCGTGGTCACGGTCGATGACGCGGCGCTGGGACCGGTACGCATCATGACCACGCATCTCGAATATTTCTCGGCGCGTCAGCGCATGGCGCAGGCCGGCGCACTGCGTGCCCTGCAGATGCAGGCCTGTGCGCTGGCCGATGCCCCGCCCCAGCCGGCCAGCGATGGCTCGCCCTATCAAACCAAGCCGCATACCCGCCATGCCGTGCTTTGCGGGGATTTCAACTTCGAGCCGCACGAGCCCGAATATGCCGTTCTGTCCGCACCTTGGGTTGCCGGCGAGGAAGGCTGTCTGCAGGCCGGGCAGTGGCGCAATAGCTGGGATGTGCTGTATCCCGGGCAACCGCAGCCTCCGACCTTCAGACTGGTGGATCGAACCTGGGGGGCAGAGCCCGGGGCATGCGACTTGATATGGGTCAGCGATAGCTTGTGTCAGAGAGTGCACACTTGGAGCGTTGACAGCGCCACACAGGCGTCTGACCACCAGCCTGTGATGTTGACGCTGGGCTGAGCTTGTTGCTAGGTTCGGAGCTGGATTCGAGAGACGAGTGGCTGCACAAGTCGCACTGTTGTGAAACCCTGAGAACGTAAACACGTTCTAAAAGAGAGGAGTCTTCATGCCTGTAGAAATTCCTTCCATGTCCATCATGTTGCACCGTAGCTGGTGGGTGCTGTTGCTGCGCGGCGCCGCAGCCATCATCTTCGGCGTGCTGACCTGGATGCAGCCTGCGGCGTCCGCCGCCGCGCTGGTGCTGGTGTTTGGCGCCTATGTGTTTGTCGACGGCCTGCTAGGCATCTACACCGCCATCAAGAGCCGTCAGCAGTCGCGCCACTGGTGGGTGGTTTTGCTGTGGGGGCTGACGGGTGTGGTGGTGGGGGTGCTCACGGTCATCAACCCTGCGATTACTGCGCTGGTTCTGACCATCTATATCGGCGTCTGGGCCTTGATGACCGGTGTGCTGCAGATCGTCGCGGCGCTGCGTCTGCGCAAGGAAATTCAAGGCGAATGGGTGCTGGTGCTCGGGGGGCTGCTCTCGGTGCTGTTCGGCATCTTCGTGCTGATGCAACCCGGCGCGGGCATGATGGCCATGCTGTGGGTGCTGGCGACCTATGCCGTCATCTTTGGCGTGCTGATGGTGATACTGGCATTCAAGATCAAGAAGTTCACGGCCTGAGGAAAAGGCGGTGGTTCCGGAAAAAAAAGCGGCTCGCTGGAGCCGCTTTTTTATTGCCGCTTGCCTGAGCGGGCAGTTTGCCATGCCATCTTTGGGACAATGCCTGCTGACTTCCAACAGCGCACAAAGACATGAAACAAGGCATGCAGCGGTATTTCCAGCACCAGAGAATGAAGCCGTTCTGGCGAGCCGTTGGCATGACGGCCGCCTTGTGGCTGGGTCTTGCCGCCAGCAGCCAAGCCGTGCCCAGCTATGACGAGGTGCGCAGCGACCATCGCTCGTCGGAGACCCTTCTGCTTTCGCGCGAAGGCGAGGTGCTGCAGCGCTTGCGCACCGACAGCACGGTGCGCCGCGGTCCCTGGGTGGCATTGGCCGATGTTTCGCCGGCATTGCGCACGGCCCTGGTGCTCAGCGAGGACAAGCGTTTCTACGAGCACAGCGGCGTGGACTGGGCTGCCGTCACCGCAGCTGCATGGGGCAACCTCTGGAACACACGCACGCGCGGCGCGAGCACCATCACCATGCAGCTCGCCGGTCTGCTGGATGGAGACTGGCGTCAGGGACCGGGTGGGCGCAGCGTGGTGCAGAAGGTGGGGCAGGCCGTGGCGGCCCAGGTGCTGGACAGGCGCTGGCGCAAGGACCAGATTCTCGAGGCCTATCTGAACTTGGTGCCGTTCCGCGGCGAGATCGTGGGTATCGCTGCGCTGTCGCAAAGCCTGTACGGCAAGGCCGCACACGGGCTGGATGCGCGCGAGGCCGCCATTGCCGCAGCCCTGGTGCGTGCGCCCAATGCGTCGGTGGAGCGCGTCGCACAGCGTGCCTGCGGCGTGCTGCAGGTGATGGTGCCCGACGATGTGGCGGCCAAGGATTGCTCGGCCATGCAGCTCTATACCTCCAGCGTGCTGCAGCGGCGCCAATGGCTGGCCAGCGAGGGTGTGGCTCCGCATTTTGCGCGGCGCTGGCTGGCGCTGCCGCAGAACCGGGGGCACGAGCAGGTGCGCTCGACCTTGAACGCAGCCTTGCAGCGCTTTGCCGTGGCCAGCCTGCAGCAGCATCTGCGCGAGCTGCAGGGCCGCAATGTGGAAGATGGTGCGGCCGTGGTGCTGGACAACCGCAGCGGCGAGATTCTGGCCTGGGTGGGCTCCTCGGGCACGCTGAGCCAGGCATCCGAGGTCGATGGCGTCACCGCTTTGCGCCAGCCCGGCTCCACGCTCAAGCCCTTTCTCTATGCCCAGGCGATGGCCGAAAAACGCATCACCGCCGCCTCGCTGATCGAGGATTCGTCGGCCCATATCCCCACGCAGAACGGTCTCTACATTCCGCAGAACTACGACCGGCGCTTCAAGGGCTGGGTGTCGGCGCGCACTGCGCTGGCATCCTCGCTCAATGTGCCGGCAGTGCGCACGCTGGTCATGGTCACGCCCGATGCGTTTTTCGAACAACTCAAGAAGCTGGGCCTGCCGCTGCGTGAAAGCGGAGGCTATTACGGCTTCAGCCTGGCGCTGGGCAGCAGCGAGGTCGCGCTGCTCAATCTGACCAATGCCTATCGGGCACTGGGCAATAGCGGTCAATATCGTCCCGTGAGCTGGGCCTTGCCTCAGACTGAAAGCCGCAAGGCCGGCGGCAAAACCGGCGACGACGCGGTGCAGGCACTGGATGCGCGGGCAGCTTTTATCGTGGGCGACATTCTCTCCGACAATATGGCGCGGGCCCCGACGTTCGGCACGGACAGCGTGCTGGCCACGCGCTTCTGGACGGCCGTGAAAACCGGCACCAGCAAGGATATGCGCGACAACTGGGCCGTGGGCTGGTCCGAGCGCTACACCGTGGGCGTCTGGGTGGGCAATGCGGGTGGCGAGGCCATGCATTCGGTCAGCGGCACCAGCGGCGCAGCGCCCATCTGGGCCGATATCATGGGCTTTTTGCATCGCAACCTGTCCAGCCGCGCGCCCAGGGCTCCGATCGGCGTGCTGCAGCAGCAAGTGCAGTTTGGCGCGCTGGCCAGTGGCGGAACGCCCATCGAAAGCGCCCGTGGCGAATGGTTTGTGGAAGGCACGCAGCAGTCGCTGTTTGCCATGGATCACGTGGCGGGCAGTGCAGAGCAGAAAAGCCTAGCCAGGCAAAAAGGCAGCAAGTCCGGCAGCGCTGCGGCTGCGGCCGCTGTGCGTATCTCGCGTCCGGCCAATGGCACCATTTTGGCGCTGGACCCCGATATTCCACCCGATAGCCAGCGCGTGCAGCTGGTGGCGCGCCAGGCCGGCATGGCGGCCGAGCAGGACTGGCGCGACAGCAGCTTGCGCTGGCGGCTGGTGACCCGGCAATATGGAGCGCCCGCCACAGCAGACAAGAACGCCCAACCCGTGATGCGGGAAGTGCAGCGCGAGCTGGGGCGTGGCAGTCAGCTGGGCTGGCTGCCCTGGCCGGGGCGCCACAAGCTGGAGCTGCTCGATGCCTCCGGCAAGGTGCTGGACAGCATCGCGCTGGAAGTGCGCGGCGCCGGTGCCCTGGTGGCCGGGCCGGAGCAGATCCCGGGCCAGCGCCGGCGCTGAATGCCGGCCGGTCAACCGGCCAGGCGCTCAGTTGCCAGAATCGAACTGCGCTACCAGAAAGTCCAGTAGCGCCCGCAGCTTGGGCGTCATATGCTGGCGCGACGGATAAATGGCATAGAGCGCGGTCTTCACCGTGCTCCAGTCTTCCAGGGCGGCCTGCAGCCGGCCCGTGCGCAGGTCTTCCTCGACATAGGGCAGCGGGATCAGGCTGACGCCAAAGCCCGCGCGCAATGCATCGCGCACTGCAAGGCTAGAGGACACCGAGTAGCGCGCATTGACCGCCACGCGCTCCATGCGCCCGCCTTGCTCAAATTCCCAGACATCTGCATGGCCCGAGAGGCTGAAGCGTATGTGCTCGAGGCCGTTGAGGTCGGCAGGCGTGTGCGGGCGACCGCGCTTCTCGAAATAGCCGGGCGCGGCGCACAGCACATGCGACATCGAGGTCAGCGGTCGCGCAATCAGCGAGGAATCCTCAAGCCGGTCACTGCCGCGTATGGCCAGATCGAAGCCTTCGCGCACGATATCGACGCGTCTGTCGTCCAGGTGCAGGTCCAGCTGCAGCCCGGGGTGGCGCTCCAGGAAGGCGGGTAGGGCGCAAGAAATCTGCGTCAGTGTGAATGTCATGGGCGCGCTGACCTTGAGCAGGCCGCTGGGCGCAGCCTTGAACGGGCATAGTGCCGAGTCTGCATCGGCCAGCGCATCGAGCGCCCGCGTGACATGCTCGAGATACAGGCGGCCTTCTTCCGTCAGCGCCATGCGCCGCGTGGTGCGCTGAATGAGGCGTGTGCCCACATGGGCCTCCAGCTCGGCGATGTTCTTGCTGATCGCGGCCGGCGACAGGCCCAGGCTGCGGCCCGCCTCGGCAAAGCTGCCGCACTGCGCAATGCGATGAAAGACTTGCAAGGCGGTCAGTCGGTCCATGTGATTCTTCTCTGCTGGTGAATGGTTTATTTTGATAATCGCCAATTATCAATTTGGGGTGAATTATCTACAGTCGTGCCATGACGACACTTCATTCCACGCTCACCCTCATCGAGCAGCGCATCTCGGCCAACCGCTTCGATACCTCCCACCATCTGGCGGATGCCGACATATCAAGGCTGGTGCAGCTGGCTACGCGCGCACCCACGGCCTACAACCTTCAGAACTGGCGCTTCATCGCCGTGCGCACGCCTGGGGCCAAGGCCAGGCTGCGCGCCGTGGCGCAGGACCAGGCCAAGGTGCAGGAGGCGGCCGTCTGCTTCATCGTCTGCGGCGTGCTGGCCGACCCCGAGGCGCTTGCCGAACGGCTGCAGCCCTCTGTGGACGCTGGCTTCATGCCTGCCGCCATGGCGCAGGGATGGCTGCAGGCCGCGCAGCAGCAGTACGCCAGCGCGCAGGCGGTGCGCGACGAGGCCCTGCGCTCGGCCAGCTTCGGTGCCATGACGCTGATGCACGCGGCGCAGGCGCTGGGCCTGGCATCCTGTGCGATGACCGGCTTCGACGCCGAAGGCGTGGCAGCCAACTTCGGTCTGGCGAGTGAGGAGGTGCCGGTCATGCTCGTCACCGTGGGCCGTGCTGCGCCCGGTAACTGGCCGCAGAAGCCACGCCGGCCGCTGGATCAGGTGCTGGAGTTCGCATGAGCGCCGGCCAATCTGCGCTTGCGTTCAGGCGGACACAGGCACGAGATTTGCTGCTGACGGCGCTGGCACCCGCCGTCTGGGGCAGCAGCTACATCGTCACCACGCAGCTGCTGCCGCAGGCGCCCGCGATGACTGTGGCCTTGCTGCGCGCGCTGCCCGCAGGCCTGTTGTTGCTGGCATTTGCACGGCGCCTGCCGCAGGGCGTGTGGTGGCTGCGGGTGTTCATTCTGGGAGCGCTCAATTTCTCGGTGTTCTGGAGCATGCTGTTCGTCTCGGCCTACCGCCTGCCGGGAGGGGCCGCCGCCACCGTCGGGGCCGTGCAGCCGCTGGTGGTGGTGTTTCTTGCGTCCTGGGTGCTGGGCAGCGCGCTGCGGCCGGCCTCGGTGCTGGGTGCCCTGGCCGGTCTGGTGGGTGTGGCCTTGCTGGTGCTCACGCCCGGTGTGAGGCTGGATGCGACGGGGATTGCGGCGGGCCTGGCCGGAGCGGTTTCCATGGCCTGCGGTACGGTGCTCACGCGCAAGTGGCGTCCTCCCGTACCGCTGCTGACCTTCACCGCCTGGCAGCTCACGGCCGGTGGACTATTGCTGCTGCCGGTGGCGCTGTGGGCCGGACCGGATTTTCCGGCGCCCACACCGGGCCATCTGATCGGACTGGCCTGGCTGGGTCTGGTAGGCGCGGCGTTGACCTATGTGCTGTGGTTTCGCGGCATTGCCCGGCTGGAGCCGAACATGGTGGCGCCGCTGGGTTTT
Organism: Comamonas sp. NyZ500; assembly: GCF_016772095.1. Classification (NCBI taxonomy): domain Bacteria; kingdom Pseudomonadati; phylum Pseudomonadota; class Betaproteobacteria; order Burkholderiales; family Comamonadaceae; genus Comamonas; species Comamonas sp. NyZ500. Next base: position 133,889 of record NZ_JAEIJE010000002.1, read on the forward strand.
CTGAGTCCGCTGACGGCTATTTTGCTGGGCTGGGCATTCCTGGACCAGACGCTGACGGCCGTGCAGATGGCTGGCGTGGCCCTGGTCATGGGCGGGATCTGGCTGGGGCAGCGGGGCGCGGCGCGCTGATCCCCGCAAGGCCCGGCCCAGGGCCGGAGCCTGTGCGGGATCAGTCCCGTACCAGCAGATCGCCAGTGATCTCCGAGACGTTCTTGACGCTGGTCAGCGTCATGGCCACGCGCATTTCCTTTTCGAGCAGGTTCAGCAGGTTGGTCACGCCGGCTTCGCCTTCTGCAGCCAGCGCGTAGACGAAGGCGCGGCCTATCATGGTGCAGTCTGCGCCCAGGGCCAGCAGGCGCACGATGTCCAGGCCGTTGCGCACGCCCGAGTCGGCCAGGATCTTGATCTGACCCTTGACTGCATCGGCAATGGCAGGCAGGGCGCGTGCCGACGAGAGCACACCGTCGAGCTGGCGCCCGCCGTGGTTGGAGACGATGATGCCGTCGGCCCCGAAACGCACGGCATCCCTGGCGTCCTCGGGATCGAGAATGCCCTTGATCAGCATGGGACCCTTCCAGAAGTCACGGATCCACTCCAGGTCCGACCACGAGATCGAGGGATCGAAGTTCGCGCCGAGATAGCCCATATAGTCTTCGAGCGAGACGTTCTGACCCTTGTAGGTGGAGATATTGCCCAGCGTGTGCGGGCGGCCCATCAGGCCCACGTCCAGGGCCCAGTGCGGATGGGTCACGGCCTGCAGGTAGCGGCGCATGGCGGCGTTGGGGCCGCTCATGCCCGAGTGCGCATCGCGGTAGCGGGCGCCGGGTACGGGCATGTCCACGGTGAAGACCAGGGTGGAGACGCCAGCAGCCTGGGCACGCTCCAGCGCGTTCTTCATGAAGCCCCGGTCCTTGAGCACATAGAGCTGGAACCACATCGGGCGGCCCAGCCTGGGCGCGACTTCCTCGATGGGGCAGACCGAGACGCTGGACATGGTGAAGGGAATCCCCTTCTTGTCGGCAGCCGTGGCGGCCTGCACTTCGCCGCGGCGGGCGAACATGCCGGTCAGCCCCACGGGAGCCAGCGCCACGGGAATCGAGAACTTCTCGCCGAACAGCTCGATGCTGGTGTCCAGCTGGCTCATGTCCTTGAGCACGCGCTGGCGCAGGGCCACGTCGGCCAGGTCGTCGACATTGCGGGCCAGCGTCTTCTCGGCATAGGCGCCGCCGTCAAGGTAGTGGAACAGAAAGGGCGGCAGGCGCTTTTGCGCAGCCGCGCGGTAGTCGGTGGTGGAGGAGATGATCATGAAAAAATGGCGGAGGAAGAGGAGAAACGATCCAGCCGCTTGCGTCGGGCCGCCTCGGCATCCGACTCGGACAGCTTTTCGTGAACATAGGCCAGGTGCTGGCCGATAGCGCTTCTGGCCTGCTCTGGCTCGCCGTCGACAATGGCCTGCATGAGATTGCGGTGCTGCGCAGTCAGATGCTCCAGCGTCGAGGGATCATCATGCACGAACATCAGGCGCCGATTCTGGGCCACGGTACCCAGCACCAGCTCGAACAGGCTGCCCATGAGCTGTACCAGCACGGCATTGTGCGAGGCTTCGGCAATCGCCAGATGGAACTGGGCGTCGGAGCGGGCCGCGCTGGCGGCATCGCGCGCCTGCTGGTGGTGAAGCATGTCGTCGAAGCAGTGGCGAATGCGGTCCCGGTCCTTGTCGGTGGCACGCTGGGCCGCATACCAGGCGGTGCTGAGCTCCAGTGCCTGCCTGGCTTCCAGCACGTCGTAGCGGTATTGGGGGTCGTCGCGCAGCAAGGACTCCAGCGGTGCGACGGCCTGCTCGTGCCACAGCGGCACGCGCGAGCCGACAAAGGTGCCGGCCCCCACGCGGCTTTCGAGCACGCCGCGGCTGGCAAGCTTCTGTATGGCCTCGCGCAGCGCCGTGCGCGAGACCCCCAGCTGCTCGGCCAGCGCCCGCTCGGTCGGCAGCTTGGCGCCGCTCTGGAGCTGGGTGCTCTGGATCAGCTCCAGCAACTGCTGGGCAACGCGGTCGGACAGGCGGATGGCGGGCATGGGGTCTGGCAGGAGTTTCAGGTGGTGGGAATCATCCACGGAAACACATAAGCCTGCAGCGTGCAGATGATGCCGATCAGCACCAGGAAGGCCAGACTGTGCTTGACGGTAAAGCGGAACAGGTCCGATTCCTTGCCGGCCAGGCCTACGGCCGCGCAAGCAATGGCGATGGACTGGGGCGAGATCATCTTGCCGGTCACGCCGCCGGTGGTGTTGGCCGTCACGGCAAGCACCTCGGGCAGTCCCAGCTGTGCTGCCGTCGTGGCCTGCAGGGCGCCGAACAGCGCATTGGCCGAGGTGTCGGAGCCCGTGAGGAATACGCCGACCCAGCCCAGGAAGGGCGAGAAGAACGCAAAGGCCTTGCCTGTATGGGCCAGCGCCATGGCCAGCGTGGTGGACAGGCCGGAATAGTTGGCGATGAAGGCGAAGGCCAGCACCATGCCGATGGAGTAGATGGGCAGGGCCAGTTCCCTGAAGGTCTCGCCCAGGGTCCGGACTGCCACGGCTGGCTTGAGGCGCAGCAAAAGAATGGCGAGCACGGCGGCGATCAGGATCGCAGTCCCCGTGGCCGACAGCCAGTTGAAGGAGTAGACCGCGCCATAAGGCGTGGGTGTGGCAACGACGGGCGCCATTTTCTGCACCAGATTGTGCAGCATGGGCACGGGAATGCTGAAGACCGTGCCGGAGAGCGCGCCACCCGAGGCGAACAGCGCCTTGAAGGGCTTGAGGCTCCAGATGGTCACCATGGCGGTGAGGATGATGAAGGGCGACCAGGCCTTGATCACCATGCCGGTCGTCAGCTTGACGGGGGCCGTCGTCTGGATCTTGGCTGCGCCCGGCTCGGTGTCGAAGCGGAAGATGCGCTTGGGCTGCCAGAACTTGAGAAAGGTGGTCAGTGTCACCAGGGCGAAGATGGCCGAAGTGATGTCCGGCAGTTCGGGGCCGATGTAGTTGGCCGTCAGAAACTGTCCGAGTGCAAAGCTGCCGCCGCCCACCAGCACCGCAGGCCAGGTTTCCTTCACGCCGCGCCAGCCGTCCATGATGGCCATGAGCCAGAACAGCACGATGATGGTCATGAACGGCAGCTGGCGGCCGGCCATCTGGCTGATGGCCATGACATCGACGCCCGAGACCTGACCGGCCACGATGACGGGAATGCCCATGGCACCGAATGCCACGGGGGCGGTATTGCCGATCAGGCACAGGCCCGCTGCATACAGAGGCCTGAAACCCAGGCCCACCAGCAGTGCTGCCGTGATGGCGACAGGGGCGCCGAAACCGGCGGCTCCCTCGAGGAAGGCACCGAAGCAAAAGCCCACCAGGATCAGCTGCAGGCGCTGGTCTTCGGTGACCGAGAGAATGGACGAGCGGATGATGTCGAACTGTCCGGTCTTGACCGAGACCTTGTAGAGAAAGACCGCCGCGACAATGATCCAGGCAATCGGCCACAGGCCGTAGAAGAAGCCATAGACGCCTGCGGCCAGCGCATTGGCCACCGGCATGCGATAGAACAGCAGCGCCACGGCCAGAGACAGCGCCACCGTGATGGTGCCTGCCACATAGCCCTTGAGGCGCAGCTTGGTCAGCGCGAGAAAGAAAAAGATGATGGGTATCAGCGCCACCAGCGCCGACACCCACACATTGCCTGCGGGGTCGTAGTTCTGCGACCAGATTTCTTGCATTGCCTTGATCTCCTGGATATGCGCGGGGAGGGCAACCCTCCTGTGCGTCCAGAAGCTTCCCCGTCAATTCTTTGAACAACCGTGTCACCCTGCGCCGGATGCTGACATGCAATCTGGTTCGGCTCCGTCTACTAAATTGGTATTACCAATATGCAACGGTTTCGGGTCGGATGGATTATAGAAATGGGGTTTTATTCTTAAATTAGTGGTTTTCCCTTGATTTCTGGAATTAATTGGTAATACCAATATGAAGATTGGTATTCCACCGATCCTTCTCAGAGAGCGCAAAAAAGCCGCAGGCCCGAAGGCGCTGCGGCTGCTGGAGTGCCCACTTGATGGGCTGAAAAAGGGGGGAGGCGGGAAATCGCCTCAGCCCCTGCCGGAGATACCGAGCGGCCTGGATGGCCTGCTCGGATTCCCCCGGGATGCTCCGTCGAGGCGAGCCGCGAAGCGGCTCGGGGACTCAGTTCACCATCAGCTTGAACGGCCAGACATAGGCCTGCATGGTGACGAACAGGCCCATCAGGCAGGCCAGGGCGATCGAGTGGAAGAACACATAGCGCAGGATGTCGCCCTCGCGGTTGAACCAGCGTGTGGCGGTCGAAGCCACGACAATGGATTGCGCATCGATCATCTTGCCCATCACGCCGCCCGAGCTGTTGGCGGCACCCATGAGGTTGGGCGACAGGCCCAGCTGGTCGGCGGCGACCTTCTGCATGCCGCCAAACAGCACGTTGGACGCCGTGTCCGAGCCCGTGAGCGCCACGCCCAGCCAGCCCATCAGCGTGCCGAAGAAGGGGTAGAACACGCCGGTATTGGCAAAGGCCAGGCCCAGGGTGGTATCGGTGCCGGAGTAGCGTGTCAGCGTGCCCAGAGCCAGCATCAGCACGATGGTCAGCAGCGAGTAGCGCACCAGCCAGGTGGTCTTGAAGAAGGTGCGCACGATGGTGACCGGGTTGTACTTCATGACGAAGGCGCTGACGATGGCCGACAGCAGAATGGCGGTTCCCGTGGCCGACAGCAGGTTCAGCGTGTAGACCGCGCCTTCCTTGGTCGGCTGGGGCACCACGGGCGGCATTTTCTCGATCAGATTGTGCAGGCCCGTCATGGGGAAGGCGGGGGCAAACAGGCTGTTGAGCCAGGCCTTGACCGGCGGCAGACCCCAGATGAAGACAAACACAGAGAGAATGATCCAGGGCGTCCAGGCGGCGATCAGCTCGCTCTTGCTGTGCTTGGCCACGGGCTGGGGCGGCTTGACTTCGGAGGCGCTGACATCCTTGCCGCGCAGCGAGGCCGAGGTCCAGATCTTCTTGGGCTGCCAGACGCGCAGGAAAAGGATCAGGCTGGCCATGGAAACAATGGCCGCGATGATGTCCACCAGCTCGGGTCCGATGAAATTGGAGACCAGATACTGAGGAATCGCAAACGACAGGCCGGTGACCAGAATCGCGGGCCAGATCTCCATCATTCCCTTGCGACCGGCGAAGGCCCAGATCAGCCAGAACGGCACCAGCACCGAGAAGAAGGGCAGTTGGCGGCCGATCATGGCGGTCACTTCCATCAGGTCGTAGCCATGGACCTTGGCCAGCGTGATGACGGGAGTGCCCAGGGCGCCAAAGGCCACGGGAGCGGTATTGGCGATCAGCGACAGACCGGATGCCGCCAGCGGCGAAAAGCCCAGGCCGATCAGGATGGCGGCGGTCACGGCCACGGGCGTGCCGAAGCCGGCAGCGCCTTCGAAAAAGGCGCCGAAGGAGAAGGCAATCAGCAGCAGCTGGATGCGGCGGTCTTCGGTGATGCCCGAAAGCGAGTCCTGCAGCACCTTGAAGCTGCCGTTCTGCTCGGTCAGCTGGTGCAGGAAGATGATGTTCAGCACAATCCAGCCAATGGGCAGCAGGCCGGTGAAGCCGCCGAACAAGGCTGCGCGCCCCGCCATTTCGCCGGGCATGTTGTAGACAAAGACTGCAATCAGCAGCGCTGCAATCAGCCCCGCTCCTGCGGCCAGGTGGGCCTTCATGTGCAGAAAACCAAGGCCCACCAGCATCACCACGACCGGAATGGCCGCCAGCAATGTGGATAGCCACATATTCGATAGAGGGTCATAGACCTGTTGCCAAACCATCTCTGTTGTCTCCTGTTTGTTGTGGTGACAAGGATGGTGGCTGTGCGAATAGGCTTGCATACCTAGCATTAGCCCTTGATTTTCCCTCGCTGAAGAAAATTTCAAAACCGGCATAAATCACTTCAAACCATAGTGAACTGCCGATGACGGCGATGAGGGCTACCATCGAGTTCAACTCCAATTACAAGGCTAGAAGTCGTGAGCGATCTTTCCAAAATCACCTGTATCGAAGACCTGCGTGTGGTGGCCAAGCGTCGTGTGCCGCGTATGTTCTATGACTACGCCGATTCGGGCTCTTACACCCAGGGCACGTATCGGGCCAACGAAGACGAGTTCCAGTCAATCAAGCTGCGTCAGCGTGTGGCCGTGAACATGGAAGGGCGCAGCACGCGCACCACCATGATCGGCGAGGAAGTCGCCATGCCGGTAGCGATTGCACCCACGGGCCTGACCGGCATGCAGCATGCCGATGGCGAGATTCTTGGAGCCAAGGCCGCCAAGGCCTTTGGCGTGCCGTTCACGCTGTCCACCATGAGCATCTGCTCGCTGGAGGACATAGCCGAGCACACCGATCGCCATCCGTTCTGGTTCCAGCTCTATGTGATGCGCGACAAGGCCTTCATGGAGCGCCTGATCAATCGCGCCAAGGCAGCCAACTGCTCGGCGCTGGTGGTGACGCTGGACCTGCAGATCCTGGGTCAGCGCCACAAGGACATCAAGAACGGCCTGTCCACCCCGCCCAAGCCCACGCTGGCAAACCTCATCAATCTCGCGACCAAGCCGCACTGGTGCCTTGGAATGCTGGGTACCAAGCGCCGCAGCTTCGGCAATATCGTCGGCCATGTGGATGGTGTGGGCGATGTGTCCTCGCTGTCGTCCTGGACGGCAGATCAGTTCGATCCGTCACTGAACTGGAGCGATGTGGAATGGATCAAGAAGCTCTGGGGCGGCAAGATCATTCTCAAGGGCGTGATGGATGCCGAAGATGCGCGTCTGGCCGCGCAAAGCGGTGCTGACGCGCTGGTGGTCAGCAACCATGGCGGCCGTCAGCTCGATGGTGCGCCTTCTTCGATTGCAGCCTTGCCATCGATTGCAGAGGCTGCGGGCAAGGATATCGAGGTCTGGATGGATGGCGGCATTCGCAGCGGTCAGGACGTGCTCAAGGCCCGCGCACTGGGTGCGCAAGGCACGATGATAGGTCGCAGCTTCCTCTACGGTCTGGGCGCTTATGGTCAGGCCGGCGTGAGCAAGGCGCTGCAGATCATCCACAAGGAGCTGGACACCACCATGGCCTTCTGCGGGCACACCAATATCAACCAGGTCGGCAAAGAAATTCTGTTGCCCGGCACTTACCCGAAACCTTTCGATCAGAGCTGATCGTTCTGCGGCATGAAAAAAGGTCAGTCCTTTGCAGGGCTGACCTTTTTGATTTTCCGGCGGTGTGTCGTGGCGTTCAGGGCTGCTCGAAACGCTTGCGCATGGCAAAGCCATAGCCCAGCCCCAGCAAGGCTGCCATGGCCGAGCCGGCCAGAATGCCCAGCTTGGCCGCGCCCAGCAGGGAAGCATCCGTAAAGGCCAGGCCGCCGACAAAGATGGACATGGTAAAGCCTATGCCGGCCAGCAGGCCCACCAGCAGCACGCCGCGCCAGTTCAGGCCCTCGGGCAGGCTGCACAGCCCGCTCTTGACGGCCAGCCAGGTGCAGATGAAGACCCCCAGGGGCTTGCCCAGCACCAGGGCCACCAGCACGGCCATGGCCGTGGTCTGCGGTGCGGCAGCGCTCAGGTCTATGCCCGAGAACTGCACGCCGGCATTGGCCAGCGCAAAAATGGGCATGATGCAAAAAGCCACCCATGGATGAAGAATCATGGGCAGGCGCAGAGCAGGCGGCAGCAGGTCGCGCTGTGCGAGCTGGGCAATGCGCAACTCCTGCAGCAGGTGCTGCGGATCGGGGCGGCCGCTCAGCATCTGCTCACCGGCCTTGCGCATGGCCGTCTGTGCCGTGATCAGCAGTGGCATGGAGGCGGGACGTACAAACACAGGCGTCATCAGACCCAGCACCACACCTGCCAGAGTGGGATGAGCGCCGGTCTTGAGCAGACCGAACCAGAGAATGGCTCCGGGCAGCACATACAGGGGCGCGGCGGCAATGCCCATGCGGTTGAACAGTAGCACCAGCAGCACGCCGGCTGCGGCCACCACAAAGCCCATGGCCTGCAGGCCGCCGGAGTAGAAGAAGGCGATGATGAGCACGGCCACGATGTCGTCGATGATGGCCAGGGCCAGCAGGAAGATACGCAGTGCACCCGGGATATTGCGGCCCAGCAAGGCCAGCACGCCCACGGCAAACGCGATGTCGGTCGCCGTCGGAATTGCCCAGCCGTTGAGCAGCGTCCTGTCGTTGCCCGCTAGGGCCACGTAGATGAGTGCGGGCACGGCCACGCCGCCGATGGCAGCGATCAGCGGCAGACTGGCCTGGCGCAGGCTGGCCAGCGCGCCGTTGTGCAGCTCGCGCCGGATCTCCATGCCCACGACCAGAAAGAACACCGTCATCAGCACATCGTTGACGATGAAATGCAGATCGGTGCTGAAGCTCCATGGGCCAAGCGTCAGCGCGGCGGGGGCATGCCACAGTGCAAAGTAGCTTGGCGCCGCAGCGGAGTTGGCCCAGATCAGGGCTGCCGCAGCGGCCAGCATGAGCACCATGCCGGCAAAGGATTCGATATGCAGCAGGTGCGAGATTTGTGCCTGCACGCGCTCGGTCGCGGATTGCAGCGCGGGAACACGGGGTGAATTTTGGGATGCAAAAGGCGCAGGGGCCTGCACAAGTGTTTGTGGGTCCATGTGTCGGTAGGTGTCTGAAGTCGTACGCTGAAGGCGTGCGGTACCTGAGGCAATGCCTGCTGGTGCCGTCTGCACTGCAAACGACTGGTGCGCTGGCGGCCCGACCTGCGCATGAACATTCACCTGCCATCGCCACCTCGTGCGGCGGGCACCCAGCTGAAATTGTAGCTAAAGACGCAGCAATGGTCTGGATTTGAGGTTATTTTGCCGGGGTGGAGGCTTCGTCATCAGAACGGAAGCCGTTCGCGCTTCACGTCGCCTTGGCTTGAGCGGGTGGACTGCACGAATCGCGTCAGCACCGTCCGGCAGCCGGCGCTATGCTGGCGCGCTAACAGAAAAGAAAGCGTCTCATGCCGGGCATAGGAATGGAATATTTGTGGGTGGGGGTGGTGCTGTTTGCGGCGGCTGCGCAGACGGTGCGCAACACGGCCCAGCGCTCGCTGACGGCGCAGGTCGGCACCTTGCCCGCCACGCTGGTGCGCTTTCTCTATGGCCTGCCGTTTGCTGCGATCTATCTGCTGGCGCTGTACAGTCTGGGCGATCCGTCCCAGGTGCTGCCGAAGTTCAGTGCCGCGTATCTGGGCTGGATCGCGCTTGGTGCCTTCTTTCAGGTTGCGGCCACGGCTGCCTTGCTCATGGCCATGAAGGAGCGCAATTTTGCCGTGGCGGTCACGCTGTCCAAGACCGAGGTTCTGCAGGTGGCCCTGTTTGCCGCCATGTTCCTGCATGAGCTGCCGAGCCGGCTGGCGCTGCTGGCCATGGTGCTTGCCACCGTCGGCGTGCTGATGCTGTCGCTGCCGCCGCGCGGGCAGCTGTTCACGCTCTCGGCCTGGACCAGCAAATCTTCGGTCTACGGGCTGATCTGCGGCGCCTGTTTTGCGCTGGCCACCGTGGGCTTTCGCGGTGGCGCGGTCGAGATCGCAACACTGGGCGTGAGCTCGCCCTGGTTGTCGGGGGCCTGGGGCGTGCTGATCGCGCAGACCATGCAGTCCGTCGTCATGAGCGCCTGGATTGCCAGAACCCATGAACAGGGCCTACGCCCCATCTTCAAGGCCTGGCGCATCTCGCTGCTGGCCGGCAGCATGGGCGCTGCGGCCTCGCTGGCCTGGTTCACCGCCTATGCCATGCAGGGGGCGGCCGCCGTGCGCACCCTGGGCATGGTGGAGGTGGTGTTCAGCTATATCGTCTCGCGCAAGGTGTTCAGCGAGAAGCTGTCGCTGACCGAAAAGCTGGGCATGGCGCTGATGATGCTGGGCCTGGTGCTGATCTGTCTGCAGCTCTGATTTCAAGAGCTTCCTGCGCTTGTTTCGTCTCATTTTCAAAGCTAAAAGCCCTTGAAATGAACTATGAAAAAGCGCAAGAAGCTTCTGAATCAATAGCGTGCTGCCGCGGCTGTCGCTGTCTCAGCTGCAGCCAGGGCATCGACAGCGCGGCTGTGCTGCGCCTCAGGCGGCTTGCTGTTGCGCTTGCGCCAGGCGTTGGCGCTGCTCGGGCTTGACCGCATAGAGCCGGTAGCCGATCGTCAGCAGCGCAAACCACAGGGGCGCGATATAGAGCGCCACGCGGGTGCTGGCATCCAGCGACAGGCAGACCAGCACCACGGCCAGAAAGGCCAGCACAAACCAGTTGGTGAACGGCGCGCCGGGCATGCGGTAGGCCACGGCTGCGGCATGACCCAGGCTGACGGCGCGGCGATAGCGCAGATGGGAGAAGACGATGATGCCCCAGGTCCAGACGGCGCCTATGGTGGCAATGCTGGTCACGTAGATGAAGGCTTCCTCGGGCACCAGATAGTTCAGCACCACGCCGACCAGCATGAAGGCTGCAGAGATCAAAATGCCGGCGGCCGGCACATGGCGTGAATTGACCTTGCCCAGCCTGGCGGGCGCCTGTTTGAATTGCGCCAGCGTATAGAGCATGCGGCCCGTGCTGAAGATGCCGCTGTTGCACGAAGAGGCTGCGGCGGTGATGACCACGAAGTTGATGATGCCGGCAGCGGCGGGAATGCCCAGCTTGTCGAAGACATGGACGAAGGGGCTCATGTCGGGGCTGAGTTCGTTCCAGGGCACCAGCGACATGATGACGATCAGGGCGCCGATATAGAAGATCAGAATGCGGTAGACGATGCTGTTGGTGGCGCGAGGCAGCACTTTCTCGGGCGACTCGGCCTCGCCGGCCGTCACGCCGATCAGCTCCACGCCGGTATAGGCAAAGCAGGCGATCTGCAAGGTGAAGACCACGCCCACCATGCCCACGGGCGCAAAGCCGCCGTGCGACCAGAGATTGGCGAAGCTTGCCGTCTGGCCCAGCGGTCCCCAGCCCGTGGTGATGATGGCCACACCCAGCACCAGCGTGGCAACAATGGTCACGACCTTGATCAGCGCGAACCAGAATTCCAGCTCGCCGAAGACCTTGACCGCAATCAGATTCACGCCCAGCAGCACGGCCAGGGTGGCGAGCGCCGGAACCCATTGCGGAATGGCCGGAAACCAGTAGTGGGTGTAGATGCCTATGGCCGTGAGCTCGGCCATGCCCGTCACCACCCAGGTGAACCAGTAGGTCCAGCCGGTGACGAATCCGGCCCAGGGGCTGACATAGGTTTCGGCATAGGTAGCAAAAGAGCCGGCCACCGGGCGGTGCACCAGCAACTCGCCCAGTGCCCGCATGATGAAGAAGATGGCCAGCCCCGCGATGGCGTAGCTGACCAGCAGCAGCGGCCCGGCCTTGTGGATTGCCTTGGCCGAGCCCAGGAACAGGCCCACGCCAATGGCACCGCCCAGGGCGATCAGCTGGATGTGCCGGTCCTTGAGGCCGCGCTCCAGCTCCCCTGTCTGCTGCAGCGACTCCCCGGCTGCGCTTGGATGATTTCGACTCATGTTGTATGTCTCCGTTTTGCCATTCACACGGCAACAGCTGCCCCTCACGGGGCGCTGCGGCTGCCGTGTCTGGCTTGTTGATGAGGTTTTCAGGTCGTGGTCAGGCGCTGGCGGTGCTTAGCGTGGCCGGTCGGGGCTGTCTGCTGGCGCTGCCCATGGACTGCAGCACGAGGTCGCCGACCATGTCGGCGGTGACGGCCGACAAGGTCCAGCCCAGATGGCCGTGGCCGGTGTTGTAGAACACGCAGGGCTTGTTGCCAGGGCCCACGCGCGGCAGCATGTCCGGCATCATGGGGCGCAGGCCCGCCCAGGGAACGACGCTGCGCGTGCTGACACCGGGGAAGCACTGCTGAACCCATTCGATGAGCGGGCGGATGCGGTCGGCGCGGATGTCCTTGTTGAAGCCGTTGAACTCCGCCGTACCGGCAACTCGGAAGCGATCGTCGCCGAGGCGGCTGGTGACCAGCTTGGTCTCGTCGTCCAGCAGACTCACCACGGGGGCTGCGGCGCGGCTGGCTTCGTCCGGCAGATTGACCGTGATGGAATAGCCCTTGACCGGGTAGATGTTGACGCTGTCGCCGAGCTGGGCGGCCAGGGCGCGGCTGGCCGTGCCTGCGCAGACCACCATGGCGTCGAAAGTCGAGGTCTCGGTTTCCAGGCCCTGGCGCACGGTCACGCTGGCCTGCTTGCCATTGCTGTTCACCGACACGATTTCCTGGCCGTAGCGGCATTGCACGCCCAGTCGCTCGCAGGCGGCGGCAAGGCCGCTGGTGAACTTGTGGATGTCGCCCGTGGAGTCGCTCTCGGTGAAGTAGCCGCCATAGAAGGTTCCGGACAGGGTCGGCTCTATGGAGCGCATCTCCTGCGGTGTCACGGCGCGGCGCTCCAGACCGCCTTTGGCCAGCAACCGGGAAACCTTGCCCGCATGCTCAAAGCCTGCTCGGTCGCGGTAGATATGCAAGATGCCTTTTTGCTTCAGATCGAAGTCAATGCCTTCGCTGGCCGCCCAGTCAAACAGGTGCTCGCGTGCCGCAATCGCCAGCCAGGCGGTCTCCACGGTGTTTTTCTCGTAATGGGGGATGGCAGCGAGAAACTGGCAGAACCAGGAAATCTTGTGCCAGCTGGGCCTGGGGTTGAGCAGCAGCGGAGCATCGCTCTTGAGCATCCACTTGAGGCCCTTGACGATGGTGGACCAATGGGTCCAGACCTCGGCGTTCGAGGCCGAGAGCTGGCCGCCATTGGCGAACGAGGTTTCCATGGCGGCATAGCGCTGCTTCTCGAACAGGGTGACGGAAAATCCGCGGCGTGCGAGGGCGTAGGCGGTGGTCACGCCCGTGATGCCACCGCCGATGACGGCGATTGTCTTCATGATTCAGATTCCAGAAACGTCAAGGGTGGAGCCCGTGCGCAACATGCGCAGCGAACGCCCCCTCTGTTCTGGACCTGAGAGATTCACGAGGCAGGGCCTTGCGGCGCTGCTCGCTTGCTCCTTCGGTATGCCCGGCGGACGATGACGTCCGGACATTCTTCAGAGTGTGTGAAAGCGATGCCGATCCTTTGGCCTGAGAGTTTCCGGGGCGGTTGCTCCTTCGGCGCTGCATGCGCCAAGTTTGCGCTGCAGTCTCTCTCGGCATCACCGGGCTGAGAGCCTGTGGGCAAATGTAGGAAGAACGGCGGCGCCTGGATATACGGGTTTTCTAGACTTCTGCGCCAGGGCCCAGCCATGGCTGCTCATGTCGGGTCCATGCTATTTGATAGCGCCTGCCGCTTATCCCTCAAGGGAATATTGATTATTTATCTATGAAAATGAATTTATTAAAGCGCAGTGCGCTTCTAAATTCATAGCGATAGACGCTGTCAAGTGCCGCCGAGCAGCCCCAGAGTCAGCCCCTGCATTGGCATGGCGGGTCATGGTCGGCGGTGGATTTGGGCAAAATATCGTCTTTGCCTGTCAATGGGCCCGGCGATATCACCGCTTTGCCATTGAAGCACCCGACTGGGGTGGCTGCCGATTCAGGATGCAACTGGCCTATCCGCCATGGCGTTCTGCTGTCATGGCTTCGTTCCTTTGTCCTTGTTGCCCGCGACCGTCATGGTCGCCTTTTTGCGTTGCCTGTCGCAGCGCCTGCGGGATGGTTGGGTGTTTTGTCCGGATGGGCGCAAACCATTACAACAAGACATTTATGTCCCAACCCAACTCAAGCCAGCAGCTCGCGCCGACTGGTGATGGTGACGATAACCAGCCCCGCTTGCACCGGGTGCTCAAGCAGCGCCACCTGAGCATGATTGCCATTGGCGGCGCCATCGGAACGGGCCTGTTCGTGGCCTCCGGCTCGGCCATCGTCCAAATCGGCCCTGGTGGTGCCGTGCTCACCTATCTGCTCATCGGCATCATGGTGTACTACATCATGACCAGCCTGGGCGAGCTGGCTGCCTTCATGCCTGTGGCCGGCTCTTTCTCTACCTATGCCTCGCGCTATGTGGATCGAGGCTTCGGCTTTGCGCTGGGCTGGAACTTCTGGTTCAGCTGGGCCGTGGTGGTGGCGGTGGACCTGGTGGCCTCGCAACTGGTCATGGCCTACTGGTTTCCCGATGTGCCCGGCATCGTCTGGAGCGGCCTGTTCCTGCTGCTGATGGTGGGGCTGAACGCGTTTTCCGCGCGCGGCTTTGCCGAGGCCGAGTACTGGTTCGCGCTGATCAAGGTGCTGGCCGTGGTGGCCTTTCTGATCACCGGCGTGCTGATTCTGTTCGGCATCATCAGCAACGGCCATGTACCCGGCTTCGAGAACTGGACCACGGGCGATGCGCCATTCGTCGGCAATTTCGCGACCTTTGTGGGCGTGGCCATGATCGTGGCCTATTCCTTCCAGGGCACGGAGCTGGTGGGCGTGGCGGCGGGCGAATCCGAGAATCCGCGCGAGAACGTGCCGCGCGCGATTCGCCAAGTGTTCTGGCGCATTCTGCTGTTCTATGTGCTGGCCATTGTCGTCATCGGCTTTCTGATTCCCTATACCGATCCGCAGCTGCTGCGCACCGATGTGGCCGATATCGCCGTGAGCCCGTTCACGCTGGTGTTCCAGCACGCGGGCCTGCTGTCGGCGGCCACGGTGATGAATGCGGTGATCCTGACCTCAGTGCTGTCGGCCGGCAACTCGGGCATGTATGCGGCCACGCGCATGCTCTACAACATGGCAACCGAGGGCAATGCGCCGCGCATCTTCTCCCGGCTGACCCAGAACGGCGTGCCGCTGGTGGCCTTGATCGGCAGCACGCTGGTCGCCAGCCTGTGCCTGTTTTCCTCGCTCTACAGCCCGCAGGCCGTCTATATCTGGCTGCTGAACCTGGCCGGCATGACGGAGTTCATCGTCTGGCTGGGCATTGCCGTCAGCCACTACCGCTTCCGTCGCGGCTATGTCATGCATGGTCATGATGTGGGCCTGCTGCCCTACAAGGCCGGCGCCTTCCCCTTCGGTCCCATCTTTGCCTTTGTGCTGTGTCTGGTAGTGACGCTGGGCCAGAACTATCAGGCCTTCCTGGAAGATCGCATCGATTGGGGCGGCGTGGTGTCGACCTATCTGGGCATTCCGCTGTTCCTGCTGTTCTGGCTGGGTTACTGGCTGGTCAAGCGCAAGACCTGGGTCAGCTATGCCGATATGCGTTTTGACGAGCTCGAAGACATCAAGCAGGGCAAGGTTTCGTCCTGAGGCTGTTTGAGCCTTCCCCTTCTCTGTTCGGAAGGGGATGGCAGCAGGTCCGGGGGCTGGCGCTGCTTGCCGTTTCCCTGTGTCTGTGTGCCTGTTTGGCGCATGGCTGCCGTCTCTTGCCAGCCCAGGCAAAATCGGTGCTGTGAGCGATCTTCCCACCAGCCCCGATTCCAGGCCCAGGCGCATCGCGCATCTGGACATGGATGCGTTCTACGCCTCCGTGGAGCTGCTGCGCTACCCGCAGCTCAAGGGGCTGCCGGTGGTAATCGGTGGCGGGCGGCGCAGCTTTGACGAAGAGCTGCTGGCGCGCCATGCGGGGCGGCCGCTGTCCGAGATCCCGGTGGCGGACTTTCCGCTGCTGCGCGATTACACGGGGCGCGGCGTGATCACCACGGCTACCTATCCGGCACGGCAGTTCGGTGTGGGCTCGGCCATGGGCATGATGAAGGCCGCCAGGCTGTGCCCGCAGGCGATTCTTCTGCCCGTGGACTTTGCCGAGTACAGACGCTTTTCCCGGGCCTTCAAAGAGATCATCGTGTCGATTGCTCCGCTGATGGAGAACCGCGGCGTGGACGAGGTCTACATCGACTTCACCGACGTGCCCGGCGGCCAGCGCGAAGGCGGGCGCGTGCTGGCCCGGCTGATCCAGAAATCCATCTTCGACGCCACGGGCCTGACCTGCTCGGTCGGTGTGGCGCCCAACAAGCTGCTGGCCAAGATGGCCAGCGAGTTCAACAAGCCCAACGGCATCTCCATCGTCCAGCCCGAAGATCTGCAAAGCCGGATCTGGCCGCTGGCCTGCCGCAAGGTCAACGGCATAGGGCCCAAGGCCGATGCCAAGCTCAAGAGCCTGGGCATAGAAACCATTGGTCACCTGGCCGCGCAAAGCCTGCCGCAGCTGCTGCACTGGTTTGGCAAAAGCTATGGCCATTGGCTGCACGAGTCGGCCTGGGGGCGGGACGAACGCGCCGTGGTGACCGAGAGCGAGCCGGTTTCCATGAGTCGCGAGACCACCTTCGAGCGCGATCTGCATGCCGTGCGCGACAAGGCCGAACTGGGCGCGATCTTCACGGACCTGTGCGAGCGTCTGGCCGAGGATCTGCAGCGCAAGGGCTATGTGGGGCGCACCGTGGGCATCAAGCTGCGCTATGACGATTTCAGGATCGCCACGCGGGACCAGACTTTGAACCTGCCGATACAGGATGCGGCAGCCATCCGCCTGGCCGCAGGCCAATGCCTCAAGCGCGTGCCGCTTGGCAAGCGCATCAGGCTGCTGGGGGTCAAGGTCTCGGGCCTGATTGCCGAGCAGCTCTGGCAGGCAAGTGCCGGCGATCCTGCGGCTCGCGAACTGCTGCTCAGACCTCATGGTTTGACCTCGGTCAAGCATTCGGATCCCTATACCGCATCTCTGTTCTGAGCCTGGGGGCTCGGGAATCATCACTGTGCGATGATCCAAGTGTGAATTTGTGTATCTGGTTAACCAGCTGTCGACGGGATGCCTGATCGCTCACTCTCGAACAAAAACTAAACAGGCTTATTGGAGGAGTGCAAAGCATGCGCCTGAACCTGCCGGTATCTCAACAAAACTACGACTTTCCAGGTGACGAGCTGCTGGTCTCCAGCACCAACACCAAGGGCGAGATCACGCATTGCAACCCGGCCTTTGTGCGCGTCAGCGGCTATGCCTACGAAGAGCTGATCGGCCAGCCGCACAATCTGATTCGCCACCCCGACATGCCGGCCGCTGCCTTCAAGGATATGTGGCGCACCATTGCCCATGGCTATCCCTGGACGGCACTGGTCAAGAACCGCCGCAAGAACGGCGACCACTACTGGGTGCGCGCCAATGTCACGCCCATCATGGAGGGCGGCAAGCCAAGCGGCTATCTGTCGGTGCGTACCAAGCCTTCGGCCAGGGAAGTGGCCGAAGCCGAAGCGCTGTACGCGCGCATGCGCAACGAGGAAAAGCAGGCCCAGGCCAGCTTCCGCCTGCGTGCGGGCGCGGTGCGCCGTCTGGGGCTGATGGGCTGGTGGGACGGTCGCAAGGATGTGGGCCTGGTGGCGCGCATGGCCTGGCTGCTGGCCATCATGGCCTTGATCGCCATGCTGCCCGATATGCTGGGTTGGCAGGGTGCGGCGGCCTGGGGCTGGCGTGCTGCAAGCCTGGTGGCAGGCGGCGCATTCGTGCTGTGGCGCTTTCAACGGCGCTGCGTGGCGGGACTGGAGGAAGCCAGCCGCTTTGCGGCCGATGTGGCAGCCTGCAATCTGAGCACCGAATGCAACCAGAGCTACAGCGGTGCCGTGGGGGCGCTGATGCTGAGGTTGCAGCAGATTCAGATCAATCTGCGCGCCGTGGTGGGCGATGTGCGTACCGAGGTGCAAGGCTTTGCTCAGACCGCCCATGAAATCGCCCAGAGCAGTTTCGATCTGGCAGGGCGTACCGAGTCGCAGGCCACCAGCCTGCAGCAGACTGCGGCCTCGATGGAGGAAATTTCGGGCACCGTGTCGCAGACGGCCGATACGGCACAGTTCATGGCCGGTGCCAGCGACGAGAGCAGCAAGGTGGCCAGCCGCAGCGGCGCGGCCATCAGCGAAGTGGGACTGGCCATGGAGCATATCCGCGGCTCCTCCACCCGCATGAGCGAGATCATTGGCGTGATCGAGAGCATTGCCTTCCAGACCAATCTGCTGGCGCTGAACGCGGCCGTGGAAGCGGCGCGGGCCGGCGAGCAGGGTCGCGGCTTTGCCGTGGTGGCTGGCGAGGTGCGGGCACTGGCCCAGCGCAGCGCCGAAGCGGCCAAGGAGATCAGCGTGCTCATCAACCGCACGGTCGATGGCATCAATGACGGAAATGCGCGCATGCGTGCCGCTGGTCAGACCATAGACGGCATGGTGCAGGCCGTGGACAAGGTCGGCTCCCTGGTGCACCAGATCAGCATTGCCACGCGCGAACAATCGATAGGCATCTCCCAGGTCAACGAGGCCGTGGCCCAGCTCGACTCCGTGACCCAGCAGAATGCGGCTCTGGTGGAGCAGTCGACCAGTGCTGCGCAATCGCTGCGCCTGAGTGCCAGGACACTGGAGCGTTCGGTGGACGTGTTCCATCTCTAGGCTTTTGTGGTCTTGCTCTGAAAAGGCAGCCGTGGAGCTGCCTTTTTCACATCGGCTTTCGGTAGGATTGCGCCATGAGTGTTGTGCTGACCCTGATCGCCATTGCGGCGCTGGCCCTGTGTTTGCTGATCTGGCTGATATCGCGTTTGCGCGCTGACGCCAGACCCGCGTCGTCTGCAACTGCCCAGCAGGAGGCCGAGCCGTCCGTGGCCCAGGCCGGAACGGCGTCGGAGGTTGCGGCGCAGACACTCTCCGATCAAGAGCTTGCGGCGCAGGCGGATACGGCGTCAGAGGCCAGCAGGGATGTGAATTTTCGCCCCCAGGGCGAGCGCGGCATGGGCGGTCCCATCTATGGCGATGTGCTGTGTGCGGACGGCGTTTATCTGCCCCATGTCTGGGAGATGGACATGCACACCTCCTATGACGGGCGCTGGCTGCGCACGGGCTTTTATGACAGCGAGGCCGCCCATCTGGTCGACCGCAAATCACGTCGCAGCTGGGTGATCAGCAAGCCGGAAGGCGAGCTGCTGGATGCCATCCACTGGCGCATGCCGCGCTGGAGTGGCGAGAGCATCAACGAAAGCGGCATTGCCGACGATGCCCATGTGATCATGTCCGATGCCAGCTTCGAGGCCTGGCTGGGCGAGCATATGGCTGCGCAGCCGCAGCCCCTGCTGCAGGTGGTGGATCTCTGGGTGCCGGCCGACTGCCTGCCTGCCGAAGTCGCCCGGCCCATGCCGACTCTGCCGCAACCGGCTCAGCCCACCCCGGTGCCGCCGGTGGCGCTGCAGCGCCACTGGCCGGCTTCGCTGCGCAAGCTGCGCTACCCCATGGCTCCGCTGCAGAATCCGCACTGGCAGCTGATGCTGGGTGAGGCCACCCAACCCTGGGTGCTGGACGAGAGCCACAGCATGGTCTGGCGTGCCGATGCCCGGGCCTTTGCGCTCTATGCCTACCCCACCCAGGGCGATGCCAGTCAGGCCAGCCTGCGGCTGGCCGTCTGGACCATGGAGAGAGGCTGGCAGCAATGGCCGGAGTTGATGCCCGAGGATCGCAAGCCCTGGGCTCTGGGTCTGCCGGATCTTGAGCCGCCGAGCGAGCCGCAAGCGCCAGCGGTTTTGCCGCTGAGCTGGCTCAATGAACTGCTGCTGCAGAAAGTGCAACTAGATACGCCCGAGACCGAGCGCCTGCACGATGGCACCAGCATCAGTTGCGCCATGAGCGAGGTGGATGTCTGCGCTGCCCATCAGCGCGATGGTCTGCCCATCCTCAAACCCTCGCTTCCCTTGTGTTTCGACTGGCTGCGTGATCCGGCGCAGCCCGCGCTGTGGCGCGCGCAGAGCGAGCCGCTCAAGGGGCAGCGCCTGATCTGGACCCTGTCCAAGCCCGCCCGGGAGGAGCTGGGCGAAACGGCGGCTTACAACCTGCAGTGGGGCGAACGCCATCTGCCCGGCACCTGGGCGCTGGAACATGTGATCGTGCAGGGACGCTGGGCGATTCTCATGCCGCATGGGCGTGCACCGATTCGCGGTGGCAGCGGCAGCCTGCAGGTCTGGGACGGGGAGCGCCTGCAAAGCGTGGACCTGCCCTGGCCCGTGGTGCGGCTGGCCGCTGTGCCTTCGGTCAAGGGCGGCATGGCTGCCCGCATGCGTGTGCTGGCGCTGACGGCCAGTCTGGCGGACAAGGACTGGGACCCCTCGACCGCATCCTGGCGCTGGCCTTTGCAGTCCGTATCGGCCAGCCATCTGGCCCGACCCGACTGGCGCCCGCTCTACTCCGAGCGCGAACTGACACCCGATGCGCAAGGGCGCTGGCAGCTGCTGCCGCGCTGGCGCGAGGTGAGACAGATCCAGCATCCCTGCTCCGACGGCGACTATGTCTGGCGCGACGATGTACGCGGCGACACCGTCTGGTGGTGGGGCGGCGTGAACGAGCGCGTCAACCACTATTGGCAGCATGATGAACCTCGCAAGGACGGTGTGATCATGACGCGCAGCGGTCTGGCGTTCTGCGGTGTCGGGCCCTGCGCCTGTCCCCATCCTTCAGGCGAAGGCTGGGCCTTGCTGGAGCCGGTGGAGACACGCTACGGCGAACTGGGTCAATGGCAGCTGCACTGGCTCAACCCCGTGGAAAAGGAAGTACGCACGCTGACACTCAAGGCGCGCATGCCGGTGCTGCAGGGCTGGGATGCCCAGGGCCTGCATTGGCAGGATGTGCCCTTGCCTGACGAAGCGGCGCTGCAGGGCGAGGCCAGCGCGGTTCACAAGCCCCAGTCGGAGCCCGCAGCGGCGCGTCAGCTCGTGGTGGCGCAGACCTGGCAGCGTGCTGCCGTTGAGCCTCTGCGCCAGGGCATGAACGGGCTGTGGCTGCGCATTCAGGATCTGCGCTATGCCGAGGCTTTGCTGGGACAGGATGACTGCCCATGGAAGAGTTGATTCCCTTGAGCCACTCTGCGGCTTCCCTCCGGGGGGGACGGCAGCTTTGCTGCGGGGCGGCCCTTGTTTGCTGCCCCTGATTGAGTCGGTGCTGCTGTTACTGGCGGGCGGTGCGCACATTGGCGGGCAGTGCACCCGGGTGGCTGGTTCGGAAAGGGTTGATGTCCAGGCCGCCGCGGCGTGTGTAGCGGGCGTAGACGGCCAGCTTGATGGGTTTGCAGCGGGTCCAGATGTCCATGAAGATGCGCTCCACGCACTGCTCGTGGAATTCGTTGTGGTTGCGAAAGCTCACCAGGTACTGCAGCAGACCTTCCTGCTCGATCTGCGCACCGCTGTATTGAATCTGCACGCTGCCCCAGTCGGGCTGGCCGGTGACCAGGCAGTTGCTCTTGAGCAGATTGCTGACCAGGGTTTCGTTGACGGGGGCTTCGTCGTGGTTGGCGCGCAGCAGCTCGGGAGCCGGGGTGTACCGGGTGCACTCCACATCGAGGCGGTCCAGCAGCAGGCCGTCCAGCTCATGCACTTGCTGGGCATCGAATTGCTCCGCTTCCAGCAGCCGCACGCCCACGCTGCCCTGGGCCTCGCTGCCGCGCCAGGTCGCTTCGGACAGATCGGTGCGCAGGCGCGCCAGCACCTCGCTGGCATCGGCAAAGCGGGTGTTGTTGAAGCTGTTCAGATACAGCTTGAAGGACTTGCTCTCGATCAGATTGGGCGTTTCGCAGGGGATGGTGAAATGCGCCAGCGCGACCTGGGGCTTGCCGCGCAGATTGAGCCAGGAAACTTCGAATGAAGTCCACAGATCGGCACCAAAGAACGGTGGGTTGATGGCGGCGCCGATTTCCTCGCGCTTGGTCAGGCGTGGCAGGGGAAAGAGCAGGGACGCGTCGTACTGGTCCACATAGGCCGAGCTTTTGCCCAGCTGCGATTGTTCAGGGGTGTGCATGATTCAAAAACAAAATGGCCAGCAGTAAAAAAGATAGCTGCTGGCGCTTTATGGGTAAGGGCTAGAGCCTGTTTTTACTTGAACTCTCGTTCGCGCAGCCACTTGGTGGCAATCCATTTTTCGCCCTCCAGCACGGGAGCGCCGCCGTGCAGGGTCTTGGTGGCCGGGTCGGGGCGGTTATAGCTGAAGAATACGGCATTGCCACGGCGCGGCACGACCTGCAGCCCTACATCGGGAAAGGTGGTTGAGCCGCCGCGCGCGGGCTCGTTGAGATACATGACCAGGGTTCCCACACGCTGGCCGCCACGCTTGAGTATGGTCGGCGTGCCGGGCTCGTTGGGGGCGAAGTAATCGTAATGCGGCTTGTATTCGGCGCCAGGCCTGTAGTGCAGCACCTGCATGCCCTCGCCGTTTTCCAGCGGCCAATTCAGCAGGCGTGCGATGCGCTGCTCGACAAGGCTGATGAGCTCGTTCTCGCCGCGCTGGAAGAACATGCCATTGCTGGTGCGGTCGTCGTTGACAGCCTCGCCGCCGCTCTGGTTGTCCACGGTCAGGGAGCGCCGCATGCGCGGGCGGGCAGCTGCGATGATGGCATCGCACTCCTCGTCGGAGAGCAGATTGCCGAACACCACCACGCGCGGGTGGCGCACGCTCATCAGCACATGGACATCGCGATCGCCGGCATGGACGCAGCAGGGATCGGTCAGCAGATCGGGCTCGGGAACGCCCGACTCATGGACCTGCACTGCCACTTCGGCTTCGGTCCTGGCTGCTGTGAAAGGCAGGGGCAGTTCACCCTCTTCGGGCAGGGCCAGCGCGCGGCGCGCCAGATGCTCGGCCCAGCCCGCCTTGCGCATGGACTGCAGCAGCGATGGCAGCGGCACGCCGGAGGCGCTTTGCGCGCGCACCCATTGCATCAGCTCGGGTGTCAGGCCGGGAGGTGTGACGAACTCGTCTTGGGTGGAGGTGCTCATGTCGACAATGCTAGTGTGCACTGATGCCGATTTCAATGCGCAGCGTCAGTCTTGCAGCTTGCGGCGGAACACAAGCTTGCCGGGCGTGCTGGCCTGCTCGGCCAGCGCATAGCCTTCCAGGTCGAACTTGCGCAGGTCGGCCACCTTCCTGGCCTTGTGCTGTACGGCCCAGCGCACCATCAGTCCGCGTGCGCGCTTGGCATGGAAGCTGATGATCTTGTACTTGCCGCCCTTGAAGTCCTCGAAAACGCATTCGACCACGGGGGCCTTGAGCGCCTTGAGATCCACGGCCTTGAAGTATTCCTGAGACGCCAGGTTGACGACAATGCGCTCGGCCTGGGCGTCACCGTGCTCGGCTTGCGCAGCACTGCGTTCGTTCAGGTAGTCGGCAATCTGGGTTCCCCAGAACTGATAGAGGTTGCTGCCCTTGGCGTTTTCCAGCCGGGTGCCCATCTCCAGGCGGTAGGGCTGCAGCAGATCCAGCGGGCGCAGCACGCCGTAGAGGCCGCTAAGGATCACGACATGCTCCTGGGCCCAGTCCAGCTCCCTGGGCTTGAGGCTGGCGGCATTCAGGCCTTCATAGACATCGCCATTGAAGGCCAGCACGGCCTGGCGCGAGTTCCTGGTGGTGAACCTGGCACTGAACGCTTCGTAGCGGCCCACATTGAGTACGGCCAGCTTGTCGCTGATGCTCATGAGCTCGGAAATCTGCTGGGGCGATTTCTCGCGCAGCACTTCGATCAGTTCCAGGGGCTGCTTTTTGAAAACCGGCAGCGTGTGCGGTAACTTGGCGGAAACAGGACTTTCATAGTCCAGCGATTTGGCCGGAGAGATCAGAAACAACATGGCTTGACGTTCACTCAATCAAAGAAAGGGCGCATGAAAAAGGGCCAAGGCCCCATCCACCGAAGTGGACAGTCCCCTTGGCCCTGTGATGCCGGAAGGCAGTCTGCTTAGGCGTTGACGCCTGCAGCCTGTTCTTCCTTCTCGAACGGCAGCTGCATCAGGCTCAGATCCTTGCGGGTCTCGACCAGAATCAGCGGGCCTTCGTCGAGCACCACCACGGGTGGGCGCTCGCGCGGAATGCGCACGGGCTTGGGCTCGGCGGCAATCGCAGCCTGGACGGCGGCGATCTTTTCGGCATCGGAGTTGATCCATTCCAGACCCGATGCGGCTGCCAGGGCCTGCAGCTCGGCAATCGGCAGCGCATAGCTCTGTGCCTTCGTTGCGACTGCCGGAGCAGGAGCCTCGGTTTCAGCCACAGGCTCCACGGCGGCAGCCTGAGGCTCTGCGGTAGCAGCAGGTTCTGCTTGCACGGGCTGAGAGAGTTCTGCCACAGGGACGACCGCTGCCACCACGGCTTCTGCAACCACGGGTGCCTGCACTTCTGCAGCAACAGGCGCTTGCTCTGCCTGAGCCTGAGGCGCAACAGCATCAAAGTAGCTGCGGCGTGCCGGCTGCTCGCCAGCGTCTGCGGCAGGCACTTCGACCGGGGCCTGGGCTTCGGCAGCCTGCTCTGCAGCCTGGCCTTCTGCCTGGGCATCGCGCGGTGCACGGTCGCGGCGGTCACGGCCGTAGCGGTCACGCGAACGGCGCTGACGGGGCTCGCGTGCGGGATCGCCTTGCGCTCCATCCTGTGCCTGCGCATCCGCAGCGTCAACCTGGGCGGTGTTCAGCACCGTTTCGTCGGCCACGGCCTGCATGGCGGGCTGGGCATCGGCGTTGCGATTCTGGCGCTCGCGGCGGCCTTCACCGCGTTCACCGCGCTCATTGCGTTCCGTACGCTCACCGCGTTCCTGGCGGTTGCGCTCGGGCTTGGGAGCTGCGTTGAACTCTTCGCCGTTCAGAGCAGCTTCTGCCACCTGGGGCTGGCGCTCGTCGCGACGCTCGTTGCGTTCGCCACCGCGGCGGTTGCCGCGCTCGGGACGGTCCTGACGCTGTTGCTGTTCGGGACGCTCGTTGCGTTGCTGCTCGTCACGACCCTGGGCATTGCGGCGGTTGTTGCGGTCGCCGCGTTCGCTGCCATTGCGCTCCGCGCTGTTGCGGTCGCTGCGCTCATTGCGGTCACCGCCACGGCGGTTGCGGTCGCCGCCACGGCCTTCGCTTCGGCGGCCGTCGCGGCTGCCTTCACGGGCGGCGGGAGCAGGAGCCTCGGCCACGGGAGCGGGCGCTGCCACGGGAGCCGGTGCGCCAAAGCCGAACAGATTCTTGAGCCAGGCAAAGAAGCCCTGCTCGCGCACCACGGGGCGGGCCGCAGCGGGAGCGGGCGTCGCAGCGGCAGCGCGAGGCTGGCGCGGTGGGCGAGGCTCGGCAATCGGCGCGGGAGCATCGGGCAGCACTCCCTTGATGACGGGAGTCTGCTTGTTGGTGGGCTCCTGCGAGCGGCGTGTGACCGTGGTCACCTCTTCGGGCTCGTCGGCCAGCTTGTAGCTGGCTTCCATGGATTCCAGGCGCGAGTCGTCGTGCTTGAGGCGCTCGAGCTTGTAGTGCGGCGTGTCCATGGACTTGTTGGGCACCATGATCACGTTGACGCGCTGCTTGAGCTCGATCTTGGTGATTTCGCTGCGCTTCTCGTTGAGCAGGAAGGAGGCCACTTCCACGGGCACCTGGCAGTGCACGGCGGCCGTGTTGTCCTTCATGGACTCTTCCTGGATGATGCGCAGAATCTGCAGCGCCGAGCTTTCCGTGTCGCGGATGTGGCCGGAGCCGCCGCAGCGTGGGCAGTTGATGTGGGCGCCCTCGGACAAGGCGGGCTTGAGGCGCTGGCGGCTCATTTCCATCAGGCCGAACTTGCTGATGGTGCCGAACTGCACGCGGGCGCGGTCCTGGCGCAGGGCATCGCGCAGGCGGTTTTCCACTTCGCGGCGGTTTTTGGCCTCTTCCATGTCGATGAAGTCGATCACGATCAGGCCGCCCAGGTCGCGCAGGCGCATCTGGCGCGCCACTTCGTCGGCTGCCTCGAGGTTGGTGCGGGTCGCGGTTTCCTCGATATCGCCGCCCTTGATGGCGCGGGCCGAGTTCACGTCCACGGAGACCAGGGCTTCGGTATGGTCGATCACGATGGCGCCGCCCGAGGGCAGGGTCACGGTGCGCGAGTAGGCGGACTCGATCTGGTGCTCGATCTGGAAGCGCGAGAACAGGGGGGCGTCGTCGCGGTAGCGCTTGACGCGGGCAGCGTGCTCGGGCATCACATGTGCCATGAACTGCTGGGCCTGTTCGTAGATGTCATCGGTGTCGATCAGGATGTCGCCGATGTCATTGTTGAAATAGTCGCGGATGGCGCGGATCACCAGGCTGGATTCCTGATAGATCAGGAAGGCGCCCTTGGAGGCCTTGGCGGCGCCGTCGATGGCACTCCACAGCTTGAGCAGGTAGTTCAGGTCCCACTGCAGCTCGGGGGCCGAACGGCCGATGCCGGCAGTGCGTGCAATGATGGACATGCCCTTGGGGTACTCGAGCTGGTCCATGGCCTCCTTGAGCTCGGCGCGGTCCTCGCCCTCGATGCGGCGCGAAACGCCACCGCCACGGGGGTTGTTGGGCATCAGCACGACATAGCGGCCGGCCAGCGAGATGAAGGTGGTCAGGGCTGCACCCTTGTTGCCGCGCTCTTCCTTTTCGACCTGGACGATCAGCTCCTGACCTTCGCGGATCACGTCGTTGATGCGGGCCTGGCTGGGCGAGACGCCTTCGGCAAAGTATTGCTTGGAGATTTCCTTGAAGGGCAGGAAGCCGTGACGGTCTTCGCCGTAGTCCACAAAGCAGGCTTCGAGAGATGGCTCGACGCGGGTCACGACGGCCTTGTAGATATTGCCCTTGCGTTGTTCGCGACCTTCGATCTCGATCTCGTAGTCCAGCAGTTTCTGGCCGTCCACAATGGCCAGGCGGCGTTCTTCGGACTGCGTCGCGTTAATCAGCATCCGTTTCATGATGCGTTTCCTTTATTCGTTTTATGAGGCACGTTGGTCACAGACCAACGCACCTTTGACTGGTAATCAAAGACAGGCTCAACAGGAGCCGTGATGCCAGACGAACGAGTTGAAACGGATGAGGAATCTGGGGCGGTACAGGACGGCGCTACTGGCCTGATCTCAAGTCAGTAGCGGAGGTACAGGCCGGGGGACGAGCGGGAGAGGACGCGCATGCAGACGGGGTACAAAAGAAGCCGACGCGCGTGCTAGGGAGGTGGGTGGTTTCTTCGAGACATGGCTCGTCCCGGGGGCCGGCCGTGCCTTGCCCCAGAGGTTGATCAGCAATGTCCAAAAGATCCACATGCTCGTTGAGAGAACCGACAGTTGCAGGCTGCTTTTGCCTGGACAACTGCACGGTATGAGATTCCGTATCAGTGTTTCAATTCGTCAGCCTTTGCCAGGCTCTCACAGGCTGCTGCAGCTCATCTTGACTGCAATTTGCGTGTGCAAAACTGGCGGGCATCGACCTGCCTGTGCGGTGGGAAATGATTGTTTGGACTAAACTCCATGCGAATCAATCACTTACAACTAAGCTCGGCACAGGTGAAACACATTATAGAGGGCAAACCGGCACAGGACCGGTCCCAGAATACGGCCGCGGCCTCGGTACGGCTGATCGAGGTCGATGAAGACTCCGCCGGACAGCGACTCGACAACTTTCTCATGCGCCACCTCAAGGGGGTGCCCAAGACCCATGTCTACCGCATCATCCGCAGTGGTGAGGTGCGCATCAACAAGGGGCGCGTGAGCGCCGAGACCCGGGTTCAGCCCGGCGACGTGGTGCGCCTTCCCCCGGTCCGGATTTCCGACAAAGTGGCTGAAAAAGCGGAGCGCCCGGCACCGGCTAAGGACTTTCCCGCCCTGTTGGATGACGAACACATGCTTGCTCTGTCCAAGCCTGCCGGCGTGGCCGTGCATGGAGGCTCGGGCGTGAGCTTTGGCGTCATCGAGCAACTGCGCCAGGCGCGTCCCGATGCCAAGTTCCTCGAACTGGTGCACCGGCTGGATCGCGAAACCTCGGGCATTTTGCTGGTGGCCAAGAAGCGTTCCGCACTCATCAATCTGCAGGACCAGTTTCGCGAGCGCGAGACCGGCAAGACCTATCTGGCACTGGTGCAAGGTGCCTGGCCGGCCAACAAGAAGGTCATCGATCTGCCGCTGCACAAGTATCTACAGGCGGACGGCGAGCGCCGCGTGCGCGTGACCACGGCCGATGACCCGGATGGAATGCGCTCCATTACCCTGGTCAAGGTCAGAAAGCTGATCGAGCCGCGTCCCCTGCAGGGGCTGCCTGCGATGAGTCTGCTGGAGGTGACCATCAAGACTGGTCGTACCCACCAGATCCGCGTGCATCTGTCCTCGCAGGGGCATCCCATCGTGGGCGACGACAAATATGGTGATTTTGATCTCAACCGTCGTGTGCAAAAGCAGGGGCTCAAACGCATGTTTCTGCACGCCTGGCGGCTACAGTTCAATCATCCCGCCAGCGGCGAGCGTGTCGAGCTGCGTGCCGAGCTGCCGCCTGAGCTGGCGGATTTTGTGAACTGACTAGGCTTCATGACTACTGAAAACCATAGCGCCCGGCGACCACGCCGCTTCGATCTGATTGCATTCGACTGGGATGGGACGGTGGCGGACTCCACGGCCATCATCAGTCGCAGCATCCAGGAGGCGGTGCGTGATGTGGGCGGCACCGTGCCCAGCGACGAGCAGGCTGCCTATGTGATCGGCATGGCGCTGATGCCGGCCCTGGCCCGCGCGGCACCCGATGTACCGCCCGAAAAATATCCTGAGCTGGCCAATCGCTATCGCTTTCACTTCTTCAAGCATCAGGACGATATCTGCGTGTTTGACGGCATCCTGCCGCTGCTTGCCGAGCTGCGCGAGCGCGGCCACTGGCTGAGCGTGGCCACGGGCAAGAGCCGCATGGGGCTCAACCATGCGCTGCAGGATCCGCAGCTCAAGGGATTGTTTGACGGCTCGCGCACGGCCGACGAGACCGCTGGCAAGCCCAGTCCGCTGATGTTGCACGAGCTGATGGCCGAATTCGGTGTGGAACCCGAGCGAACGCTGATGATTGGCGACACCACGCACGACTTGCAGATGGCGCAGAACGCCGGCTGTGCCTGTGTGGGGGTTTCCTATGGTGCCCATGCGCCCGACGGCTTTGCCCAGTTCGATCCGCTGTTCGTGGCCGATTCCGCGGCACAGCTGCGGGCCTGGCTTCTGGCCAACGCGTGAGGGCGGCCATGACCGAGACCGTGGAGCTGTGTGCCAGTGCCGATCTCGTCGATGGCGGCCGGGCCGTTGGCTTCGAGCTGCTCTATGCGGGTCAGAGCAGCCGCGCTTTTGCCATCCGCTATCAGGGGCAGGTTCATGCCTATCTGAATCGCTGCAGCCATGTCCCCATGGAAATGGACTACCAGGAAGGTCAGTTTTTTGACGATTCCGGTCGCTGGCTGTTGTGTTCTACCCACGGAGCTGCCTACGAACCTGACAGCGGCGCCTGTGCAGGCGGTCCTTGCCGCGGTGGGTTGGTAAAAATCGCCTTGAGCGAAAGCGGCGGCTTGGTGCGCTGGCATACTGGGCCACAACTGAAACCTCTGAAGTTTTGAGATGAGTACTCCTGACAACCATGATTCCCAGTCGCATGTGACGCCGGGCGCGGACCTTTGGTCCAAGGCGTCTGCTGCGTCCGCTGAGGCGCCCGCCGCTGCGGCCAAGGCCTCCGGGAACGGGGGCTGGGAGCGCGATGTGCTGGAAAAGCTGGTGTTCGCCTCCATCAAGGAGCAGCGGGCGGCAAGGCGCTGGCGCTTTTTCAGCCGTCTGCTGTGGTCCGTGGTGGTGCTGCTGGTGCTGTGGGCGGTGTTCTTCAAGGATACGGCCACCAAGACCAGCACCTCGCCCCATACCGCGGTGGTGGAGATCAAGGGCGAGATCGCCTCGGGAGCGGACGCCAGTGCCGAATTCGTGGTGGCTGCCATGCGCAGCGCCTTTGAAGATTCGGGCTCGCGCGCCGTGGTGCTGCTGATCAACTCGCCCGGCGGCAGCCCCGTGCAGGCAGGCATCATCAACGACGAGATGACGCGTCTCAAGGCCAAGTACAACAAGCCTCTGTATGCGGTGGTCGAGGAATCCTGCGCCTCGGCGGCCTACTACATTGCGGCGGCGGCCGATGAGATCTTCGTCGACAAGGCCAGCATCGTGGGTAGCATCGGCGTGCTCATGGACGGCTTTGGCTTTACGGGCGTGATGGACAAGGTCGGCGTGGAGCGCCGCCTGCTGACGGCCGGTGAGAACAAGGGCTTTCTCGATCCGTTCAGCCCCATGTCGGCGCAGCAAAAGGAATTTGCGCTGCAGATGCTGGAGCAGATTCACCAGCAGTTCATCGGCGTGGTCAAGGCCGGTCGTGGCGACCGCCTGCATGAGGCCCCCGAAATGTTCAGCGGACTGTTCTGGACTGGTCAGCAGGCCGTGGAGCTGGGTCTGGCCGACAAGCTGGGCAGCCTCGACTATGTGGCGCGTGAGGTGGTCAAGGCCGAGGAAGTCATAGACTACACCCGCCGCGACAACGTGGCCGAGCGCCTGGCCAAGCGCTTTGGCGCCGCCATCGGCGAGGGCTCGGTCAAAGCCATGCGTGGCCTGGTGCCCAGCATTCGCTGATAAGGCATCAAAAAGCCCCTAACCCTTTGCCAGATAAGCGCCGGTAGCTATCAAAAAAGCCTGCGGCCAATGCAGCAGGCTTTTTTTGATTTCAGGCGCTCAGCGGCCTATGGCGAACACCACCGGCGTGCGGTTGTCGGGCGGGGTATTGCGCTGGCGCCATTCGCGCACCAGATGGCTTTCGATGCGTGCTGTCTCCAGCGTCAATCCGCTGGCCAGGGCCAGTCTGGTATTGGGTTGCAAGGTTTGCAGCAATGCCTGCCAGAGGGAGGCATTGCGGTAAGGCGTCTCGATGAACTGCTGGGTCTGGCCTTGGCGCAGGGCCAGGCTCTCCAGCTCCTTGATGCGGGTCGTGCGTTCGGAGCCATCCTGAGGCACATAGCCGACAAAGGCGAAATTCTGGCCGTTGAGGCCGCTGGCCGCCAGGCCCAGCAGCAGCGACACCGGTCCCGTCAGCGGCACGACGCGAATGCCCAGGTCATGGGCGGCACGCACGATGGAGCTGCCGGGGTCGGCCACGGCGGGCATGCCCGCCTCGCTGATCAAACCCATGTCCTGTCCGGCCAGGGCCGCTGCCAGCAGGGGCTTGGGGTCGAAGACGGCCGCGCCCTTGTTGCCATGGTCGCCTTTTTTGTGGGCTTCGCGGGGCAACTCGACAATGTTCTGGGCCTGCAGCGGAGCAGCCAGCGGGAACAAGGCGTCGATGCGCTTGAGATAGGCGCGTGCGGTCTTTGCGTTTTCGCTGATCCAGTGAGTCAGAGAGGCGGCGCGGCGCAGCGTGCCCTCGGGCAGCACCTCGGTCAATGCGGTCTGGCTTTCGCAGCCGAAATCGAGTGGAGCGGGTACCAGATAAAGGGTGCCTGCTTTGCTTTTCGGTGTTTCGCTCATGGCAGAACCACTCCTGCGGCACGCAGCAACTGGCAGGTGCGGATCAGCGGCAGGCCTATCAGTGCCGTGGGGTCGTCGCTGATGATGGCATCCAGCAGGGCGATGCCCAGGCCTTCGCTCTTGGCCGAGCCTGCGCAGTCATAGGGTTGCTCGGCGCGCAGATAGCGCTCGATCTCGACATCGCTCAGTTCACGAAAGCGCACTTGCACCGTGACCACGCTGGATTCCGTGAAGCCGGTTTCGGCACAGCTCACGCAGACGCCGGTGTGGAAATTCATCTGGCGGCCGCTCATCTGGCGCAGCTGTTCGGTGGCGCGCTCGTGGGTGCCGGGCTTGGACAGGGGCTGGCCATCGAGCTCGGGCACCTGGTCGGAGCCGATCACGATGGCGCCGGGGTGCAACCGGGCCACGGCCTGTGCCTTGGCTATGGCCAGACGCAGACTCAGATCGTGAGGTGTTTCGCCGCTGAGCGGGGTTTCATCCACTTCAGGAGACACCGTCTCGAACGGCAGTTGCAGGCGGCTGAGCAGCTCACGGCGGTAGCGCGAGGTGGAGCCAAGAATCAATGGACGCTCAAGTCGTCCGGCAATCAATAAGTCGGGCATTGCGGGATTCTCTTACACTGGCTGCATGAGCAAGGATTTTTCTGCGACCCGGCTGGATGTGCGTGCTTTCGCGCAGGCTGAAGGTCATTTGCATGGTCAGGCACCATTGTCGGACTTCAAGCGTCTGGCGGCCGATGCGTTGGCGATTACCGGCGAGCAGCCTCTGGTGCGCTGGGAAGCCGAAGGCGAGCTGGTGGAGCAAAAAGGTGGCAGCGGCCATGTGTGGCTGCACCTGAGTGCCGAGGTGGCTTTGCCGCTGACCTGCCAGCGCTGCCTTACCGAGGCCGATATTCCCCTTTACGTGGATCGGTCATTTCGCTTCGTTCCGGACGAAGCGACGGCAGAACTGGAAGATGACGACAGCGATGAGGATGTGCTGGCATTGAGCAGCGAGTTCAATCTGCTGGAGTTGATCGAGGACGAGTTGCTGATGGAAGTGCCTGTAGTGCCTCGCCATGAGGTCTGCCCGGTACCCGTCAAGCTGGAGGTCAGCGATGACGCCTTCGAGCAGGCCAACGAGCAAAAGGAAAACCCTTTTGCCGTGCTGCAATCTCTCAATGTAGGCAAGTCTGCCGACTGATCCATCCCATGGCACGGTGGGGATTTGATTTTGCCTGGGCCGCGAAAAGCGTTTGCGCTATAATCGTGAGCTTCGCGCGAAACCCCCTCGTGTCTTTAATGGGCTGATCGCGTTTTTTTAGGACTTGCACGGACAAGGGCGCACTCTCACTCTCGGTGGGGGCGTCGAAAGGCAGAGTTTTTTGCCCGGTCTTGCTGTGTGAGTCGTGTTACCAACCCTTTCAAGATACACAGGAGCCATCATGGCTGTTCAGCAAAACAAGAAGTCTCCCTCCAAGCGCGGCATGCACCGTTCGCACAACGCACTGAATGTGCCTGGCATCGCTGTCGAAGCCACTACCGGCGAGACACACCTGCGCCACCACATCAGCCCCAACGGCGTGTACCGTGGCCGTCAAGTGCTGAAGAACAAGTCCGAAGCCTAAGCGACGACTGCATTCGCAAAGCCTGTTGCTACATTTTTTGTAGCAACAGGCTTTTGTTTTTATGGGAGATATTTGCAAAGCCTGTCATGACGGGTATGGCTGCAAAATCTCAATGCTGGTTTTGCAAATAGCTTCTGTTGTGGTCCTCGGATCCTTCAATTCATCATCCCAAGCCTAATTGGATTTGTCAGTCGCCCATGATTAATTTGGCTGTTGACTGCATGGGGGGCGATCATGGCCCCCGCGTCACGCTGGCCGCGTGCCGTCAGTTTCTGAATTCACACCCCGATGCGCATCTGCTGCTGGTCGGCAAGGCCGAGGAGTTGGCCGGCTTCAAGCATGAGCGCGTGACCCTTGTTCCCGCCACGGAGGTGGTGAGCATGGATGATCCCGTGGAAATAGCTCTGCGCAAGAAAAAGGACTCGTCCATGCGCGTGGCCGTGCAGCAGGTCAAGAATGGTGCGGCTCAGGCTGCAGTGTCGGCGGGCAATACCGGGGCGCTGATGGCAATCTCGCGCTATCTGCTCAAGACTCTGGAAGGCATTGACCGTCCGGCCATTGCCTTTGGTTTGCCCAACGCCAAGGGTAGTGACACCACCATGCTGGATCTGGGGGCCAATGTGGACTGCACGGCAGAACATCTGCTGCAGTTTGCGGTCATGGGCTCGGCCCTGGTGTCTGCGCTCAAGAATACGGAGGCGCCCAGTGTCGGCCTGCTCAATATCGGTGAAGAGCTGATCAAGGGCAGCGAAGTCATCAAGCGTGCCGGCGAGCTGCTGCGCACTGCAGGCGATGCGGGCAACCTCAATTTCTACGGAAATGTGGAAGGCAACGACACCTTCAAGGGTGTGGTGGACATTGTCGTGTGTGATGGTTTCGTTGGTAACGTTGCACTCAAGACCACCGAGGGGGTTGCCTCGATGATCTCGGGGATTCTCAAGGAAGAGTTCAAACGCAACATCTTCACCAAGATTGCCGCCATCATTGCCTATCCGGTGTTATCTGCGCTTATGAAGCGTGTTGATCATCGTCGTTACAACGGCGCTGCCTTGCTGGGTCTGCGCGGGCTGGTCTTCAAAAGCCATGGCTCGGCTGATGCAATGGCATTCGAGCATGCTTTGAACCGCGCGTATGATGCGGCACGCAACAACCTGCTTGACCGTGTCCGCAGCCGTATTGCTGCTGCCGCACCTTTGCTGCTGGCAGCGCAGACGGAATCTGGAACTTCGGCGCCCTGATAGAAGACATGAGACGCTACGCACGCATCATTGGCACCGGCAGTTACCTGCCGCCCCGCCGCCTGACCAATAACGACCTCGCAGCCGAGCTGGCTCAGCGCGGCCTGGAAACCTCGGACGAGTGGATCGTCGAACGCACCGGCATTCGTGCCCGCCACTTCGCCGAGCCCGATGTGACCAGCAGCGACCTGGCTCTTGAGGCCAGCCGCAAGGCCATCGAGGCCGCAGGCATCGAGGCTTCGGACATCGATCTGATCATTGTCGCCACGTCCACTCCGGACATGGTGTTTCCCTCGACGGCCGCCATCCTGCAGCACAAGCTGGGCATCAGCAATGGCTGCCCGGCCTTCGATGTGCAGGCCGTGTGCAGCGGTTTCGTCTATGCCCTGACGGTGGCCGATTCCATGATCCAGACCGGCGCTGCCAAGCGCGTGCTGGTGGTGGGCTCCGAAGTCTTCAGCCGTATCCTGGATTTCAACGACCGCACGACCTGCGTGCTGTTCGGTGATGGCGCAGGCGCCGTGGTGCTGGAGGCTTCCGACGAGCCTGGCATTCTGGCTACCGAGCTGCATGCCGATGGCAGCCATGTGGGCATTCTCTGCGTACCGGGCAATGTCTCCGGCGGCAATGTGCTGGGCGATCCCTTGCTCAAGATGGACGGTCAGGCTGTCTTCAAGCTGGCAGTGAGCGTGCTGGACAAGGCGGCTCGCTCCGCGCTGGAAAAAGCGGGTCTGACGGATGCCGACATCGATTGGCTGATCCCGCACCAGGCCAATATCCGCATCATGCAAAGCACGGCGCGCAAGCTCAAGCTGTCCATGGACAAGGTGGTGGTGACCGTCGATCAGCATGGCAACACCTCGGCGGCTTCGATTCCTCTGGCACTCGATCATGGCGTGCGCAGCGGACAGGTCAAAAAAGGCCAGACCGTGCTGCTCGAAGGGGTAGGCGGTGGCTTCACCTGGGGTGCGGTGCTCCTCAAGATGTAGCTGTAGACGCTATATAAATAAGCGTTTCAGGCAATTTTTATACTAAGAAATATGAAGAAATTCGCATTTGTATTTCCTGGCCAGGGTTCGCAGTCCGTGGGCATGCTGGATGGCTGGGGGGATCATCCCGTCGTGGCTCAGACCGTGGCCGAAGCCTCCGAGGCTCTGGGCGAGGATGTGGGTCTGCTGATCAAGCAAGGCCCGAAGGAAGCTCTGGCGCTGACCACCAATACCCAGCCCGTGATGCTGGTTGCCGGTGTTGCGGCCTGGCGTGTCTGGCAGGCAGAAGGCGGTGCACTGCCGGATGCCGTGGCCGGTCACTCCCTGGGTGAATACTCGGCGCTGGTCGCTTCCGGCGTGCTGACGCTGGCTCAGGCCGCTCCGCTGGTGCGTCTGCGTGCCGCGGCCATGCAGGATGCCGTGCCCGTTGGCACGGGTGGCATGGCGGCCGTGCTGGCCCTGGATGCCGAAAAGGTCAAGGCGGTCTGCGCCGAAGTGACGGCTCAGCTGGGCGGTGCTGAAGTGGTGGAAGCCGTGAACTTCAACGATCCCGGTCAGACAGTGATCGCCGGTAGCAAGCTGGCCGTGGAGAGGGCCTGTGAAGCGGTCAAGGCGGCCGGTGCCAAGCGCGCCCTGCCTCTGCCGGTCTCCGCACCTTTTCACTCCAGCCTGATGAAGCCTGCTGCAGAAAAGCTCAAGGCCGCGCTGGCCGAGCTGACGCTGGCTACTCCCCTGATTCCCGTCATCAACAATATCGACGTCACCGTCCAGGCGGACGCTGATGCGATTCGCGATGCCCTGTATCGTCAGGCCTTTGGTCCGGTGCGCTGGGTGGAGTGCGTGCAGGCCATCAA
This sequence comes from Comamonas sp. NyZ500, assembly GCF_016772095.1. Taxonomy (NCBI): domain Bacteria; kingdom Pseudomonadati; phylum Pseudomonadota; class Betaproteobacteria; order Burkholderiales; family Comamonadaceae; genus Comamonas; species Comamonas sp. NyZ500. Next base: position 169,860 of record NZ_JAEIJE010000002.1, read on the forward strand.
GGCTCGCGGCGTGACCCATATCGTGGAATGTGGACCCGGCAAGGTGCTGGCCGGCATGGTCAAGCGTATTGACGCCGACCTGACGGGTGTTCCCCTGTTTGATACAGCCACCCTGGCTGACGTGAAAGAATTGCTCGCATGACTGATAACCAGACCAAGCCCCAGGTTGCCCTGGTCACCGGTGCCACCCGTGGCATTGGTGCCGCCATCGCGCAGGAGCTGGCCTCCAAGGGCTATCAAGTGATTGGCACGGCCACATCGGATGCTGGTGCCGAAAAGATCAGCCAGGCTCTGTCCGCCTTCGGCGGCCGTGGTGTCACGCTGAACGTGACCGACGGCGCTGCCGTGGATGCCCTGATCGACTCCATCGTCAAGAACGACGGCGGCCTGCATGTGCTGGTCAATAACGCAGGCATTACCCGCGATACCCTGGCGATGCGCATGAAGGATGACGATTGGGATGCCGTCACCGACACCAATCTGAAGGCTGTTTTCCGAGTCAGCCGTGCGGCTATTCGTCCCATGATGAAGCAGCGTTTCGGCCGCATCATCAGCATCACCAGCGTGGTTGGTGCCTCGGGCAATGCCGGTCAGGCCAATTACGCTGCCGCCAAGGCAGGCGTGGCTGGCATGACCCGTGCTCTGGCCAAGGAGCTGGGCAGTCGCGGCATCACCGTGAACTGTGTAGCTCCGGGCTTCATCGCCACGGACATGACGGCAGATCTGCCAGAGGCGCAAAAGGCTGCGCTCAAGGCACAGATCGCCATGGGTGATCTGGGTCAGCCCAGCGACATCGCGCATGCCGTGGCCTATCTGGCTTCTGCCGGTGCCGGCTATGTGACGGGGCAGGAACTGCACGTCAACGGCGGCATGTACATGTAAGAAATTTCGGCAGTTTGCACGGTGTTTGCCGCACTTGCTGCCAGAAGCTGAACACTTTTGCAAGTTCAGTGGCCGTTTCCTCGCGACGGCCAGCCGCCAAGGGGCTTCTCCCGAAACGGCTAGAATCGCGGGTTCATTCACAACCCCCTGAGGGAAACCATGAGCGATATCGAAGCACGTGTCAAAAAAATCATTGCCGAACAACTCGGCGTTGAAGAGTCCCAAGTGACCAACGAAAAGGCCTTCGTGGCTGACCTGGGCGCTGACTCCCTGGACACAGTGGAACTGGTGATGGCCCTGGAAGATGAATTCGGCATCGAGATCCCTGACGAAGACGCAGAGAAGATCACGACGGTGCAAAACGCCATCGACTACGCCAATACCCACCAAAAGGCCTAAGGTCTTTTTTCAGCGATCAGTTAAAGGTTTGAACGCATGAGCCGTCGTCGCGTTGTCGTGACCGGTCTGGGCTGCATCTCCCCCGTGGGTAACACGGTGGGCGAAGCCTGGGCCAATCTTTTGGCCGGCCAGTCCGGTATTGACCTCATCACCAAGTTCGATGCGTCGAACTTCTCCTGCAAGATTGCAGGTGAGGTCAAGGGATTTGATGTGGAGAAATACATGAGCGCCAAGGATGCGCGCTCCATGGATACCTTCATTCATTACGGCATCGCGGCTGCGGAGCAAGCCGTTCTGGACGCAGGCCTGCCCACAGGTGAAGCCCTGTCCGAAGACCTGGCCACACGCATTGCCTGCGTGATCGGCTCGGGCATTGGCGGCCTGCCGCTGATCGAGAACACTCACGCAGAACTGGCTGCCCGCGGTCCTCGCCGCATCACGCCGTTCTTCGTGCCTGCTTCCATCATCAATATGGTGGCAGGGCATGTGTCCATGCGATTTGGCTTCAAGGGGCCGAATCTGTCGATAGTGACAGCCTGCACCACAGGCCTGCACTGCATCGGCGAAGCCGGACGCATGATCGAATACGGCGATGCAGACATCGTCGTGGCCGGTGGCACGGAAGCCACTGTTTCGCCTCTGGGTGTGGGCGGCTTTGCTGCCATGCGTGCGCTGTCAACGCGCAACGACGACCCCAAGGCTGCATCGCGTCCCTGGGACAAGGACCGTGACGGCTTTGTGCTCGGCGAAGGTGCCGGTGTGCTGGTGCTCGAAGAGTACGAACACGCCAAGGCCCGCGGCGCCAAGATTTACGCGGAGCTGGCAGGCTTTGGCATGAGTGCCGACGCCGGTCACATGACCGCACCCAATATGGACGGCCCTCGCCGTGCCATGCTCAACGCTTTGCGCAATGCCGGTGTGAACCAGGATCAGGTCAACTACCTGAATGCGCACGGCACTTCCACGCCTCTGGGCGATGCGAATGAATCCAATGCCATCAAGGCGGCCATGGGCGAGTTTGCGAAGAAGAATCTGGTGGTCAGCTCGACCAAGTCCATGACGGGTCACCTGCTGGGTGGTGCTGGTGGTATCGAGAGCGTTTTCACCGTGATGGCGCTGCACGACCAGAAGATTCCTCCGACCATCAATCTGATCAACCAGGATCCCGAGTGCGATCTGGACTATTGCGCCAATACGGCGCGTGACGCCAAGCTGGAAGTTGCCGTGAAGAACAACTTCGGTTTCGGTGGCACCAACGGCACGCTGGTCTTCAAGCGCGTCTAAGTCGCTTCGAGCAGCTTCTGCACAGCCCGCACAGGCCCTGGCCTTGCGGGCTTTGTTCTATGTGCGGCTTGATCGTGCTTTCCCTAGCTTTGCTGCAGCCGGGTTTTCGCACATGGTCGGCCCATGAGTGCTCGCTACCATGCTCCCGCCGTTGCCTATGTCTTTGTCCGGCCTGGCTGCGCCGGAGGACTGCTGCTGCTGACCGGGATGGTCTTGCTGATGGCTCTGCTGGTCTGGTGCCTGCAAGTCCAGTCGGGCTGGTTGCAGGTGCTGCTGGCTTTGCCGGCCTTGATCCTGGCCGCAGTGCTGCTTTGCGGACAGTGGCGCAACTGGCCGCAAGGACGTCTGCTCTGGAATGGCGAGCACTGGTTGCTGGAAGCCGAAAACCTGTCAACCGCTCGGTCACTGCCTGTGCGGCTGGCGGTGGGGCTTGATGCTGGCCACTGGCTTTGGCTCAGCGTTTCGGATGTTCTGGTGTTCAGGACCAGGGGCGGCAGGCGCAAGCTGCTATGGATTTTCCTGTCTCAACGACACAGCCCCGAGCAATGGGGAGACTTGCGGCGTGCGGTATATTCCTCCATCGTGCCGCTGGCAGAGCAGGGCTAGGCCCTCGCCGGTTATGGCAGCACGCCGCTTGGCCTTTCATGACACCTCCCGATTTTCCCACTCCCTCTGCCGACAGCGATCTGGCTTTGGTCGAACGAGCCAATGCTGGCGACACACGGGCTTTTGAGCTTCTGGTCATCAAGTACCAGCGTCGCATCGAACGTCTGGTGGGCCGCATGGTGCGCGATGTCGATCTGGTGCCTGACATCACGCAGGAAACCTTCATCCGCGCCTACAAGGCCTTGCACCAGTTCCGCGGTGAGGCCCAGTTCTACACCTGGCTGTACCGCATTGCCGTCAATACGGCCAAGAAGGCCTTGATGGAAATGCATCGCTCGCCGGTGATGACCGAGAGCGCGTTACACACTGGGGACGATGAGGATGAAACTTCTGTTCACAGACAGGAACTAACGACTCAGGAAACCCCGGAAACAGTGTTGGCGGCGCGTGAAATTGCCGAAGCCGTCAATGCCGCCATGGAGGCTTTGCCCGAGGATTTGCGTCAGGCGGTCACGCTGCGCGAAATCGAGGGGCTCAGCTATGAGGAAATCGCGCAGGCGATGGACTGTCCCATAGGCACGGTGCGCTCGCGCATCTTTCGGGCACGCGAGGCGATTTCGGCCAGGGTCAAGCCCTTGCTGGAGCGCCAGGGTGGAAAGCGTTGGTAGTACAGGCAAGACGAGCAGGTGAACTTCATGAATGACGATCTGATCAAGCAGGAACAGTTGTCGGCACTGGTGGATGGCGAGGCTTCCTCGGTCCAGATGCAGGCCGTGCTCTCCTATGCGGAAAGCGACGAAGGCCAGCAGTCCTGGGCCATGTACCACCTGATTGGCGATGTGCTGCGTTCTCCGGAGCTGGCCCATCACAGTCAGCACGATATTTTGAGCGGCGTGCGCGCCCATATGGAGCGTGAGCCGATCCGTGGCATTCATCTGCCCGGTGTGACCGCAGATGCGGCCAGTTCATTGAGCTTGGGCGGTTTGGAGCAGATCACAGCTGCCGAGGAACGTGGGCAGGCGCTGGGCAATGGCGCAACCGTGGTCAGCCTGCCTGCCCGTCAGGCGGCCAATGCATCGGTCTTTCGCTGGAAAATGGCAGCCGGCTTTGCTTCGGTTGCTGCCGTGGCCGCCGTTGGCTGGGGGGTCATGCTCGCAGGTTCGGGGGGGCTGTACGGCCGCCAGGGTGGGGCGCAGCTCGCTGCTCTCAGCCCGAATGCCGTGGTGGCCGCCGCGCCTGCCGCACCGCTAGGATTGAGCCAGCCCGTTTCGGGCGGTGAAGAGACGGCCATGCCCCTGGGTTCGGAAGCCCAGTCTTCCACCGTGGTGGCAGTTGCTGGCCCCAACGGCCAGACCGTGATGCTGCGTGATCCGCGTCTGGACGAGTTGCTGGCTTCTCACCCTCAGCAAAGCAGCGCGCCCAATCTGCAGATGCCTGCCAGCTTTTTGCGCAATGCAAGCTTTGCCACGGCTACCCGCCATTGATGCTTCTGCGCACAGCAGTCTTAGGCCTGAAACGCATGGTTTTCAGGTCTAAGCTTTATGCAGCTTGCGTGCGAAGCTATTGATTTAGGATCTGTTGGGTGCAGATACTGTTTGATCTGTGCCCGATTTCACGGGCCGGAGCGCTTTCAGTTGATGGCGGCTTTTGCCAGAATGCGCTTCAATGCTCTCACCTGTTTTCTCTCATGGGTCTGATTTGGCGACCCGTTCTGTCCGACGACTCGAACAAGGAATAAAAACGATGCGCACACCATCCTGGATGACGCTCAAATCCCGTGTTTCGGCTACAGCCATTGCCAGTTCGATGGCGATCGCGGCCCTGGCCGCAGGAGGTATGCTGCCGGTTACAGCTGCTCATGCCCAAAGTGCTGCAACGGCGCGCGGGCTGCCGGACTTCACGGATCTTGTCGATCAGGTCGGGCCTTCGGTGGTCAACATCCGTACGCTGGAGAAGGTCTCGAACAACAGCGCCGAAGCTCTGGGCATGGATGAAGACATGCTGGAGTTCTTCCGCCGCTTCGGCCTTCCCGTGCCCAATGTGCCGCGTCAGCGCTCGCCCAAGGGCGGTCAGTCCGAGGAAGAGCAGCCACGTGGCGTGGGATCGGGCTTCATCCTCACGGCTGACGGCTATGTGATGACCAATGCCCATGTGGTCGATGGTGCCGATGAAGTCATTGTCACGCTGACCGACAAGCGCGAGTTCAAGGCAAAAATAGTCGGCGCGGACAAGCGCACCGATGTGGCCGTGGTCAAGATCGATGCCAAAGGGCTTCCCGCAGTCAAGATCGGCGATGTGAGCAAGCTGCGCGTGGGCGAGTGGGTCATGGCGATTGGCTCGCCCTTCGGACTCGAAAATTCGGTCACAGCCGGCATTGTCTCTGCCAAGCAGCGCGATACCGGTGACTATCTGCCCTTCATTCAGACCGATGTGGCCATCAATCCAGGCAACTCGGGCGGCCCGCTGATCAATATGCGTGGCGAGGTGGTGGGGATCAACAGCCAGATCTACTCGCGCTCGGGCGGCTTCATGGGCATCAGCTTTGCAATTCCCGTGGATGAAGCGATCCGTGTCAGCGATCAGCTGCGTGCCACCGGCAAGGTCACGCGCGGTCGTATCGGCGTGCAGATCGGCCCCGTGACCAAGGACGTGGCAGAGTCCATCGGCCTTGGCAAGCCAGAAGGCGCTCTGGTGTCGGCCGTCGAGCCGGACTCTCCCGCGGCCAAGGCCGGTGTGGAGGCGGGCGACGTGATCACCAAGTTCGATGGCAAGGCCATCGAGAAGGTCTCCGATCTGCCGCGTCTCGTGGGCAATACCAAGCCCGGCACCAAGAGCACCATTACCGTGCTGCGCCGCGGCAAGCTCAAGGAGCTGAGCATGGTGATTGCCGAAGTACCTTCCGACGAATCTGCCAAGACCAAGGCAGGCAACAGTGGTGCAGGCAAGACTCCATCCGGTACGCTGGAGAACAAGGCTCTGGGCCTGACGCTGAGCGAGCTGACGTCTGCACAGAAGAAGGAGCTGGCCATCAAGGGCGGCGTGCGCGTGTCGGCTGCGGTGGATGCCGCAGCCCGCGCCGGCCTGCGTGAAGGCGATGTGATTCTGCAATTGGCGAATGCGGAAGTCTCCGATCTCAAGAGCTTCGAGGCTGCCTGGGCCAAGGCCGACAAGTCCAAACCCGTCAATGTGCTGGTGCGCCGTGGTGACTGGGCGCAGTATGTGCTGATTCGCTCTGCCAAATAAATGTGGCGAAAAGCCTGCATGGGCTTGTTGCCATTTCGTGATCTGAAATGACAACAAGCCCTCAGCCTGTCAGTGCCCCTATGCCATTGGGTAGAATCCCACGCAAATGCATGGTGGTTGGACGCAAAAAATCACGCTGACAGGCGGTTTTCAAGCGGTGCAAAAGCCTTTGCAATCTCCGGCTGCTGATGGCTAAACGGTGTTTTCTGGTTTGTGGATAATTTGTGGATAAATGAATTCGAAAATCACAAACCGAAACTTGTCAAGCCTTGCTGGGTCTTGGCTTGCGGCCAGTTTTGCCTACAATAAAGTCCCAACTATCGCAGTTGCCAGAGATTGTTGGTTAAGGGCGCGCCGCTTGAGGGACGCGCCCTTTTTTCTTGCTGCTGCAGGCCACTTTTTTCAATTCCAAAGCTGTCTTTCTCGTTGATGAATCACATCCGTAATTTCTCCATCATTGCGCACATTGACCATGGCAAGTCCACTCTGGCGGACCGCCTGATCCAGCGCTGCGGAGGCCTTGCCGACCGCGATATGGAAGCCCAGGTGCTGGACTCGATGGACATCGAGAAAGAGCGCGGCATCACCATCAAGGCCCAGACCGCTGCCCTGCAGTACAAGGCCAAGGACGGCAAGGTCTACAACCTGAACCTGATCGACACCCCTGGCCACGTGGACTTTTCCTACGAAGTCTCGCGCTCGCTGTCGGCCTGCGAAGGCGGCCTGTTGGTGGTCGATGCCTCCCAGGGCGTGGAAGCCCAGACCGTGGCCAACTGCTACACCGCGCTGGACCTGGGCGTGGAGGTATTCGCCGTCCTCAACAAGATGGACCTGCCCCAGGCCGATCCCGAGAACGCCAAGGCCGAGATCGAGGACGTGATCGGTATCGATGCCAGCGATGCCATTCCCTGCTCGGCCAAGACCGGCATGGGCATCGACGAGATCCTGGAAGCCATCGTGGCCAAGGTGCCGGCCCCCAAGGGCAATCCCGATGGCCCGCTGCGTGCCATGATCGTGGACAGCTGGTTCGACCCCTATGTGGGCGTCGTGATGCTGGTGCGCGTGGTCGATGGCGAGCTCAAGAAGAACGAGCGCTTCAAGATGATGGCCAGCGGCGCTGCCTACGAAGCCAACAACATCGGCGTGTTCACCCCGGCCAACCAGCCGCGCGACATGCTCAGGGCCGGCGAGGTGGGCTACATCATTGCCGGCATCAAGGAGCTGAAGGCCGCCAAGGTGGGCGACACCATCACGCTGGAAAAAAAGCTGCCCAACAACCTGGGTCCTGCCGAGAAGCCTCTGCCGGGCTTCAAGGAAGTCAAGCCCCAGGTTTTCGCGGGTCTGTACCCCACCGAAGCCTCTGAATACGACCAGTTGCGTGATGCGCTGGAAAAGCTGCAGCTCAACGATGCGGCGCTGCAGTTCGAGCCCGAAGTCTCGCAGGCTCTGGGCTTTGGCTTCCGCTGCGGCTTTCTGGGCCTGCTGCACATGGAAATCGTGCAGGAGCGCCTGGAGCGTGAGTTCGACCAGGACCTGATCACCACGGCACCCAGCGTGGTCTACCAGGTGATCAAGGGCGATGGCGAGCTGATCGATGTGGAAAATCCTTCCAAGATGCCCGACATCGGCCGCATCCAGGAGATCCGTGAGCCCATCGTGACCGTGCACCTCTATATGCCGCAAGACTATGTGGGTCCGGTGATGACGCTGGCCAACCAGAAGCGTGGCGTGCAGATGAATATGCAATACCACGGCCGTCAGGTCATGCTGACCTACGAGATGCCTTTGGGCGAAATCGTGCTGGACTTCTTCGACAAGCTCAAGAGCGTCTCGCGCGGCTACGCCTCCATGGACTATGAGTTCAAGGAATATCGCGCTTCCGACGTGGTGAAGGTCGACATTCTGCTCAATGGCGAAAAGGTCGACGCCCTGTCCATCATCGTGCACCGTTCGCAGTCCGTTTACCGCGGCCGTGCCGTGGTGGCCAAGATGCGCGAGATCATCAGCCGCCAGATGTTCGATGTGGCCATTCAGGCCGCGATCGGCGCCAACATCATTGCGCGCGAGACCGTCAAGGCCATGCGCAAGAACGTGCTGGCCAAGTGCTATGGCGGCGACATCACGCGTAAGCGCAAGCTGCTCGAAAAGCAGAAGGCCGGCAAGAAGCGTATGAAGCAGATCGGTTCGGTGGAAGTGCCGCAGGAAGCCTTCCTGGCCATTCTGCAAGTGGAGGATTGATGCAAGTCATGCAGTGGATCACGGCCGCCATCCTGGCGGCCTTTGTAGGCTATATCGCGGCCTGGTACACCGGCTCCATCGAGGGCAACTTCGCACTGCTGCTGTTTCTGGCAACGGTGGTGACCGGGGTGTACTGGCTGGCCGAGCGCTTTTACTTCTGGCCTCGACGCCGCGCGGCTGCGGCTGCGCTGGAGCAGGCCGCGGTCGAGCGCCGCGCCGAGCTGGACCGCATGGGCATTGCCAAGACCGACATCGAAGTCTCCGAAGACGCCAAAGGTCGCATCCTCATGCAACCCTGGTGGCTGGATTGGACCGCCGGTCTGTTCCCGGTGATCGCCATCGTCTTCGTGCTGCGCTCCTTTCTGTTCGAGCCGTTCAAGATTCCCTCGGGCTCCATGATCCCGACGCTGATGGTGGGCGACCTGATCCTGGTCAACAAGTTCACCTACGGCATCCGCCTGCCCGTGATCAACAAGAAGATCACCGAAGGCAACAAGCCCCAGCGCGGCGATGTGATGGTGTTCCGCTACCCGCCCCAGCCCACGCTGGACTACATCAAGCGTGTGGTGGGCGTGCCCGGCGATGAGGTGGCCTATATCAACAAGCGCCTGAGCATCAACGGCAAGGAGCTGCCCACCCGTGAGCTGCCGGACTTTCTGGACCGTGACGTGATGCGTTACTTCAAGCAGTTCGAGGAAACTCTGGGCGAGCAGCCGCACCGTGCCATCGTCAACAACGATGTGCCGGCCTTCATCCAGGGGGCGAGCAATTTCGACTTCAAGGAAAACTGCCGCTACAGCGTGGAAGGCGTGACCTGCAAGGTGCCCGAGGGCCATTACTTCATGATGGGCGACAACCGCGACAACTCGCTGGACTCGCGCTACTGGGGTTTTGTGCCCGACCAGAACATCGTGGGCAAGGCCTTTTTTGTCTGGATGAACTTTGGTGACCTGAGCCGTATCGGCCGTTTCCACTGAGCACCGGCAATCGTTTCGTCATTTTTCTGGGATACACGGGCAGAAACATGCCCGGCTTGAGAGGGGAAAAGCATGAAAAATCTGGCATTGCGCTCCAGGCAGCGTGGTCTGTCCTTTATCGGCCTGGTGTTTCTCGTGGCCATCATCGTGGCAGTTGCCGCAATTGGCGCACAATCGGTGCCCGTCTTCCTGGAGTACCAGGCCATCACCAAGGCGGCCAACAAGGCCGCCGCTGAAGGCAGTACCGTTGCCGAAGTCAAGGCCAGCTTCGATCGTTCGGCCTCCATTGATGATTTCAAGTCCATCTCCGGCAACGATCTGAACGTGACCAAGGTCAACGACAAGATCGTCGTGGGCTTCGAGTATTCCCGTGAGATTCATCTGGCAGGCCCTGCCTACCTTGTTTACCGTTTCAAGAAATAGACCTTTCAGGTGGAACCTGCTCTAGTCGCTCTGCAGCAAAGGCTGCAACATCAATTTGCCAACCCGGCGCTGCTGCAGCGTGCCATCACGCACCGCAGCTTTTCGGCCGACAACAACGAGCGACTGGAGTTTCTGGGCGACTCGGTGCTCAGTCTGGCCATCTCCAGCTTGCTTTACGCCAAGCTGGCCTCTATGCCCGAAGGCGATCTCTCGCGTGTTCGGGCCAATCTCGTCAAGGAAGGCACGCTGCACAAGATTGCGCTGAAGCTGCAGCTGCCCGATCTGCTGCGCCTGGGCGAAGGTGAGGCCAAGTCCGGCGGCAAGCAGCGTCCCTCCATCCTGGCTGATGCCGTGGAGGCGCTGATCGGTGCCGTCTACCTCGATGCCGGCTTTGCCGCAGGCGAGAAAGTCGTCCACCACCTCTTCGAGGGCGTGGACATCAACCCCCATATGCGTGCGGCCGACAAAGACCCCAAGACCGCACTGCAGGAATTGCTACAGGGCAAGCGCATGAAGCTGCCGCAATACCATGTGGTGGAAATCAGTGGCGCGGCGCACAAGCAGACCTTCAAGGTCGAGTGCACGATTGCCGAATGGAATATCAGCGCCCAGGGCTCGGGAGCATCCCGTCGCATGGGCGAGCAGGCAGCCGCCGCTGCCTTGCTGGAAAAAGTGAAAGCCAAAAATCCATGACCGATGCTGCTAAGAAAAAGATAGCGGGCACCGCAGGTGCAGAAAAAGCCAAGGGCCAGAAAGGCCCCAAGTCTGTGACTACCGATATCCGCGACCCCAGCCTGGACTACATCAGCGCCATGCTGGCCGCTGCCAAGCCCGGCAGCACGCCGACGGCTATCCGCGACCAGGAAGAGGAGGCTCCGGCACGCGTCTACGCGCCCGAAGAGCAGCGCTGCGGCCTGATCGCCATCGTCGGCAAGCCCAATGTGGGCAAGTCCACGCTGATGAACGCGCTGGTGGGCCAGAAGATCTCCATCACGTCGCGCAAGGCCCAGACCACGCGCCACCGCATCACCGGCATCCGCACCAAGGACGAGACCCAGTTCGTCTTTGTCGATACCCCCGGTTTCCAGACCAAGCATTCCACCGCTCTGAACAAGTCGCTCAACAAGACCGTGATGGGCGCTATCGGCGATGTGGACCTGATCCTGTTCGTGGTGGAGGCGGGCAGCTTCACGCTGGCCGATGCCAAGGTGCTGAGCCTGTTCAAGCCCGGCATTCCCACGCTCTTGATCGCCAACAAGCTCGACACCGTGGGTCGCCGCGCCGAGATCGCCCCCTGGCTGCGCGACATGCAGGAGCGCCATCCTTTTGCCGAGTTCGTGCCCATGTCGGCCAAGAACAAAAAGGACATCGAGCGCATGTATGGCATCTGCGCCAAATACCTGCCGCAGCAGCCCTGGTTCTACGGTGAGGACGAACTGACCGACCGCAGCGAGAAATTCCTGGCTTCCGAGACTCTGCGCGAGAAGCTGTTCCGCTTCACGGGCGACGAGTTGCCCTATACCTCGACGGTGGTCATCGACAAGTTCGAGGAAGAGCCCAGCCCCAAGTTCGGTCGCTTCATGCGCATTGCAGCCACCATCGTGGTCGAGCGCGACGGTCACAAGGCCATGGTGATCGGCCAAGGCGGCGAGCGCCTCAAGCGCATCTCCACCGAAACCCGTCAGGAGCTCGAAAAGCTGCTCAATGCCAAGGTGTTCCTGGAAGTCTGGGTCAAGGTCAAGTCCGGCTGGGCTGATGACGAGGCTCGGGTCAAATCCTTCGGCTACGAGTAAAATTTTTTGACCCCCACGCTCGCTCACTGCGTGTGCTCGCTGCCCCCCGAGGGGGTTCTGACCCGGCTTAGGCCGGGTTTTGCCTTGGGGCGGCCCGGCGGCAAAACCGCCCCCTTCACATTTTTGTTGTGGTACGGAGCAAGTCATGGCTAGCGCCAAACGCGTCGGCGACGAGCCCGCATACATCCTGCACCAGTACGACTGGAGCGAATCCAGCCTGATCCTGGAGGTGTTCACGCGCCATCGCGGGCGCGTGGCGCTTGCGGCCAAGGGCGTCAAGCGCCATACCTCCAACTTTCGCCCCGTGCTGCTGCCGCTGCAGCCGCTCAAGCTCAGCTACACGCTGGGAGCAGAGGGTAATGCCGAGATTCATAGCCTGAAGGGGGCGGAATGGGTGGGCGGCCATGTCATGCCCCAGGGCGATGCGCTGTGGTCGGGCATGTATCTGAACGAGTTGCTGCTGCGCCTGCTGGCGCGCGATGACCCTTATACGGCGCTGTTCGATATCTATGCCGGTGTGGTGCGCGTGCTGGCGGGTCAGCATGGCGGCACGACCGAGGCCATCGAACCCGTGCTGCGCGCCTTCGAGCTGGTGCTGCTGCGCGAACTCGGCCATCTGCCCGATCTGAGGCAGGAAAGCGCAACGCTCAGCCAGCTCAACAGTGTTTTGCGTTACACCCTGGTGGCCGACGGCGGCCTGCGCCAGGCCGCCGGCTACGAGCGCGCGGCGTTGAGAGGCCAGCAGTGGCAAGCCATAGAGCTGGCGCTGCAGGCCGAGCAGCCATTTCCGAGAACCCTGAACGCGCTGGCCGAGCCGGAGGTGGCCCAGGCCCTGAAGCCGCAATTGCGCCATCTTCTGCAATACCATTGCGGCTCAACCATGCTGCGCACCCGCCAGCTGATGATGGATCTGCAATCGCTATGAATACCCCTGCCTCCCCTCGCACCGCGCTTTCGGTCAATGTCAACAAGGTGGCGCTGCTGCGCAATACCCGCCATCTGGGCATTCCCTCGGTGACGCGTGCGGCGCAGATCTGCCTGGAGGCCGGAGCGCAGGGCATCACCATCCACCCGCGTCCCGATGAGCGTCATATCCGCGCTCAGGATGTCTTCGAGCTGCACGAGCTGCTCAAGAGCTGGCCTGGCGCCGAGTTCAATATCGAGGGCAATCCCACGCAGAATCTGATGGACTTCATTCGCCAGACGCGTCCGCATCAGGCCACCTTCGTGCCCGACAGCGAAGACCAGTTCACCAGTGACCATGGCTGGAGCTTTCCCCAGGATGCCGAACGCCTCAAGCCGCTGATTGCCGAATGCAAGGCGCTGGGCGTGCGCGTGAGCCTGTTCATGGACCCCATCCCCGAGCAGATGGCGGCGGCCAAGGCCGTCGGTGCCGACCGCGTGGAGCTCTACACCGAGCCTTTTGCCGCCAACTGGGGCAAGGCCGAGCAGGAGCAACAACTGCAGACCTATGCCAGGGCCGCGCAGGCCGCGCTGGATGCCGGGCTGGGCATCAATGCCGGCCATGACCTGAATCGCGACAATCTGGCCGCCTTTGTGGCCCGGGTGCCGGGTCTGGCCGAAGTCTCCATCGGCCACGCCCTGATTGCCGATGCGCTGGAGCTGGGCTATGCCGAGACCGTCAAGGCCTATCAGGCCTGCATCGACGCCGGCATGGCAGGTAAGAATTCCTGAAAAGATAGCTGCCGGCGCTTTGTTGGTAAGCGTTTAAGGCCTTTTTCTCTATAAGGAGCCATGGATGATTTACGGCATCGGCACCGATATCTGCGATGTGCGCCGCATACGCGCAAGCCTGGAAAAGCATGGCGAGCGTTTTGCCCGCAAGGTTCTGGCCGATGGCGAACTGGCGACCTGGAAGGCACGCAGCGAGCGCTGGCCCGAGCGCGGCATCCGCTACATGGCCACGCGCTTTTCGGCCAAGGAGGCGTTCAGCAAGGCCGTGGGCATGGGCATGGTCATGCCCATGACCTGGCGTCATTGCGAAGTCATCAAGCTGCCCAGCGGCCAGCCTGCGATTCGTCTGCATGGCGAACTCAAGGAGTGGTTCGAGAAAAACAATCTGACGGCGCACCTGTCCGTCACCGATGAATCCGACTACGCAGCCAGCTTTTGTGTCGTCGAAAGAAAAGAATGAAATCAGCCTCTGGTGCCTGATACATAGGCGCTGACAGCTATGGAAATTTTTAAGTCATGAGCATGCATGCACCTCTGATCATTGATATTGCCGGCACATCGCTGACTGATGTGGACCGCGCGCGCCTGGCCCATCCTCTGGTGGGCGGCATCATTCTCTTCAAGCGCAACTGGCAGGATCGCAGCGCGCTGGTCCAGCTGTGCGCCGATATCAAGGCCGTCAAGCCCGACCTGCTGATCAGCGTGGACCACGAAGGCGGCCGCGTGCAGCGCTTTCGCACCGATGGCTTCACGCATCTACCGCCGATGCGCGCCTTTGGCGAGATGTGGATGGATGATGGCGGCAAGGGCCGAAAATACCGCGAAGGCAGCGGCGCCATGCGGGCCATGAACGCCGCCACGGCCGCCGGCTATGTGCTGGGCACGGAGCTGCGTGCCTGCGGTGTGGATTTCAGCTTCACGCCCGTGCTGGATCTGGACTATGGCGAGTCCTCGGTCATCGGTGACCGCAGCTTTCACCGCGACCCGCGCGTGGTGGCCACACTGGCCAGGAGCCTGATGCAGGGTCTGCTGCAGGCCGGCATGGGCAACTGCGGCAAGCATTTTCCCGGTCACGGCTTTGTGAAGGCCGACTCGCATGTGGACATTCCCGTCGACAAGCGCAGCCTGACGGCCATTCTCGACGAAGACGCCGCTCCCTATCCCTGGCTGTCCAGCGTGCTCACGGCCGTCATGCCCGCCCATGTGATCTACCCCAAGGTGGACAAGAGCCCGGCGGGCTTCAGCGAGAAATGGCTCAAGGACATTCTGCGCGCCCGTCTGCGCTATGACGGAGCCATCTTCAGCGACGATCTGAGCATGGAGGGCGCGCGCCGCATCGACGGCGCACTCATCAGCTACACCGATGCCGCGTTGACGGCCCTGAATGCGGGCTGCGACATGGTGCTGCTGTGCAACCAGAGCCTGGGTTTGGGCGAGCATGTGGACGAGTTGCTGGACGGCATGGATGCCGCGCTGCGCGACGGCCGCTGGGTGCCCGATATCGACTCCGAATCGCGCCGTGTCTCGCTGCTGCCCGACACCGAACCCCAGGCCTGGGACGACCTGATGCGCCAGCCTGCCTATCTGCAGGCGCTGGATCTGCTGCCCTAGGCGGCACTGAGCCGGCCCGCCATCCGCTGCCTTTGACGCAAGGGCAGCGGATTTTTTTATGCCTTTCGAAGGCTGGGCAGGTCGGCTGCCGGAATTTAAGTCTGGCCTCAGTTAGCCGGCTTAGGGTGTGCTCAGAAGCCTGGCAGCGGCATCGCCGTGGCGCCAGCGGTTCATGAATCACCGAAAGCCTGCATGACTTCCAAGAGCCCGGGACCTGAGTCCCGCAAAAACCGGTCGGGCGTGCTGCGCCAGGCCTTTTCGCTGACCCGGCCCTATTTTCAGTCCGAGGAGAAATGGAAGGCCTGGGGGCTGCTGGCCGCCATCGTGGGCCTCAATCTCGCCGCGGTGTTCATGCTGGTGCAGATCAATGAATGGAACCGGGTGTTCTATGACGCATTGCAGAACAAGCAGGCCGAGGTGTTCTGGCAGCAGCTATGGCGCTTTCTCTGGCTGGCCCTGGTGTACATCGTCATCGCGGTCTACAAGTTCTATCTGACGCAGTTGCTGCAGCTCAACTGGCGGCGCTGGCTGACCGAGCACATGTTGCAGCGCTGGCTGTCGGCCAAGGCGTTCTACCGGCTGGAGCTGGGGCGCTATGGCGTGGACGGCAATGCCAAGGCCCCCGACAACCCCGATCAGCGGATTCAGGAGGACTTGAATCTGTTCACCACCTATACCGTGTCGCTGTCCATGGGGCTGCTGAATGCGGTCGTCACCTTTGTGAGCTTCGTCGGCATTCTGTGGAGCCTGAGCTCCGTCGTCGATGTCAGTTTGCCGGCCATGTTCGGCGGCGGGCAGCTGCAGATTTCCGGTTTCATGGTCTGGATGGCCGTGCTGTATTGTCTGGTCGGCAGCGCGATCACCTTCTGGATCGGCAAGCCCCAGGTCCGACTCAACAACCGCCAGCAGCAACTGGAGGCCAACTTCCGCCATCACATGATCCGCGTGCGCGAGCATGCCGAGGCGATCGCCCTGGACGGTGGCGAGCGCGTGGAGGGTGCTCAGATCGGCCTGCGTTTCGGCGACGCCCTGGGCAACTATCTGGACCTGATCAAGAAGCAGAAGAGTCTGGGTTGGTTTACCAATTTCTTCGGCCAGGCAGCCGTGGTCTTTCCCTTCATCATTGCGGCACCGCGTTTTTTCAGCGGCACCATCCAGCTGGGTCAGCTCATGCAGATAGGCTCGGCCTTCAATCAGGTGCAGGACTCGCTGAGCTGGATCGTCAACAACTACTCCGATATCGCTGCCTGGAGGGCCACGACTGCGCGTCTGGCGGGATTTGACGAGAGCCTGCGTGAGGAGGAGGACAGCCAGGCCGGTGTGCAGCTCGTGCCGTCTACCCAGTTGCAGACCCAGGCGCTCGATGTTTTCCTGCCCGCAGGCGGTCGCATCGTGACGGATGCTAGCCTCCGGATACGCCCGGGCCAGAGGCTGTTGATCAGCGGGCCTTCGGGCAGCGGCAAGTCCACCTTGCTGCGGGCGTTTGCTGGCATCTGGCCCTATGCGCGAGGTCAGGTGAAGCGGCCTCTGGACGCAATGTTCATTCCTCAGCGCCCTTATTTTCCCGACGGCAGCCTGCGCGATGCCCTGGCCTATCCGGAGCCGGCGGCAAGCTACAGCGACGCTGAGCTCAAACAGGTCTTGCGCGAGGCGCAGTTGCCGCAGCTGCAGGAGCGGCTGGACAGCCAGGCGGCCTGGAACAGCAGCCTGTCGGGAGGCGAGCAGCAGCGGCTGTCCGTGGCGCGGGTCCTGCTCAAGCGTCCGGCCTGGGTGTTTGCGGACGAGGCCACGAGCGCGCTGGACAATGCTGCCGAAGCGCAGATCTACAGCCGGCTGGTGCAACTGGTGCAGGGCAGGGGCGGGGCACTGGTTTCGGTGGCCCACCGCGACAGCGTGACGGAGTTCCACACGGCCCGCTGGCTGCTGCAGCCGCAGCAAGGGATCCGGGAGGCCGACCTGCCCGGGAGCCGCTGAGGCAGGCAGGTTCGGGGACAAGCAGTCTCAACCACGGTGCAGGCATGGGAGGCTCTGGCAGCGACTTTCTCGTGGGATGATGTGCATTCGAGAATCTTTGGAGAGCGAGCCCATGCGCGTTGGTGTGCTGACCGGTGGCGGCGATTGCCCCGGCCTCAATGCGGTGATCCGTGCGGTCACCAAGTCCCTGATCAACCATGGCCAGTGCGAGGTACTGGGCATTGCCGACGGCTTTGAAGGGCTGATGGATGCCAGTCCGCGCGTCAGAGCGCTGAGCTGGGACGAGGTCAGCGGCATTCTGCATATCGGCGGCACGATCCTGGGCACCAGCAACAGCGCCAACCCGCTGCGCGATGCGGCCACGCTGGCCCAGGTGGGGCGCAACGTCAAGGCGCTGGCACTGGATGTGGTGGTCGCCATCGGCGGCGACGGCACCATGAGTCTGGCCCATGGCCTGGCGCAGGTGGGACTGCAATGCGTGGGCGTGCCCAAGACCATTGATAACGACATTGCCAACTGCGAGCGCAGCTTCGGCTTCGACACGGCCGTGGCCACGGTGACCGAAAGCCTGCGCCGCATCGAGAGCACGGCCATGAGCCACCACCGCGTGATGATCGTGGAGACCATGGGCCGCCATGCGGGCTGGCTGGCACTGGAGTCCGGCATCGCCGGTGCTGCCGACATTATTTTGCTGCCCGAGATCGATTACGACCTGCAGTCCATCATCAAGGTCTGTCAGGAGCGCGAGCGGCGTCAGCGCTACACCATCATCTGCATCGGCGAGGGGGCCAAGGAAAGCGGCCAGAGCCTGACGGTGCGCGAGCGGATTGCGCACAGTCCCGACCCCGTGCGTCTGGGCGGTGTCGGCCATGTGCTGCGCGAGCGCCTGCAACCCCATCTCCAGAGCGAGGTGCGCACCACGGTGCTGGGGCATGTGCAGCGCGGCGGCGATCCGACGCCGTTTGACCGGGTGCTGGCCACGCAGTTCGGCCACCATGCTGCGCAACTGGTGCTGGGCGGCCAGCTGGGCCATATGGTCACGCTGCAGAACGGCCGCATCGGCAGTGTGGCGATTGCCGATGTGGCCAACACCCAGCGCACCGTGCCGTTGGACAGCCCGCTGCTGACCATGGCGCGCGATATCGGAATTTGCTTTGGCGAGGCCTGAGCTGCGCTAAGGTGTGAGCCTGCGCGCACTTTCGGCGCGCCGGAGAAATTCAGCATGGACCGACATGAAGAAGCCGTGATGCAGCTGCTCACGGCCAACGGTGAGACTTTTGTGGCCCCCAAGTACGAGGTGGCCGATGGCTGGCAATGTCCGGCTTTCGTGGCATTGCGCCCGGCTCGTCGCCAGGTCTATGTGGTCGAGGTATCGGCTTCCGGCTATCCGCTGGCGCTGGTCAACCGACTCAACGAGCGGGTCGAGAAATGGTATGCCCCGCTGCTGTCGCAGCTGCACGGCCTGGGCATCACGCAGCCCGACTGGGAGATTGCCTGCCTGGTGTTTGTGCGCAGCGATCAGATCGACTGGCTCAAGGAACGCGTCAAGGACCTGAGCGGCGTGCATGTGCTGGGTCTGGAGCAGGCCAGCAGCCCCTGGGTCTGGGACGATGCGGTCTGGACTTCCGAGATGCGATTCGACGCGGGAAGCATTCCGCAGCGTGGCGGCAAGGCTGTCGGTCTGACGCACTGATACCCACCGAAAAAATCCATGATATTGGCCTCACTCCCTTTGTCTTGAAGCGATTGAAGCTATCTATTTGGTAGAGATGCTGGGCCATGAACATCACTCACTCGCAGGTAGACAGATGACTCTTTTCCGAATTCTGATTGTGACGGCTTTGAGCGCCTGCGCCGCTGCCGCCCAGGCTGCAGACTGGCAGATCTGCGATCTCAAGGTGCAGGTGCGAGAAAAGCAAAGCGGTGGCCGCGCGCTGCAGACCCGCGTGCTCGAAGCCAAAGCCAGCGGCGATGCCGAATGTCCGCAGCCAGGCACGGCGCTGAGCTTCAGACCCGAAACGGCGGACTATCAAAGCGAGCTGCCGCGCAGGCAGTGGCCCGGTCCCGGTGCTGCCGTGACGGTACGCTTTCGCTATCTGGACGGGCAATGCAAGAATCGCGGCGCCTGCCGCATCGAGCATTACTCGCCAATGCCGCACTGAATCTTCAGTCAGCCGCGCCATGCGCTTCATCGGTCGGCGCTGAAAGCGGCCGAATTGCCAAGCTGCAGTCACGAGAGGCTTGCCTGCTCGCCTATGATCGGGGGCTCGGCCCCATATATGCAGGATGCAACCATGACCACCCTAGGAACCCCTCTCTCCCCCAATGCCACCAAAGTCATGCTGCTGGGCAGCGGCGAGCTGGGCAAGGAAGTGCTGATTGCCCTGCAGCGCCTGGGCGTGGAAACCATTGCCGTGGACCGCTATGAAAACGCGCCTGGCCAGCAGGTGGCCCACCATGCGCGCACCATCACCATGAGCGATCCGGCTCAGCTCAAGGCGCTGATCGAAGAGCTCAAGCCCGATCTGGTCGTGCCCGAGATAGAGGCCATTGCCACGCCCATGCTGGAAGAGCTGGAAGCCGCAGGCGTCATCACCTGCATTCCCACGGCCCGCGCCGCGCGTCTGACCATGGACCGTGAAGGTATTCGCCGTCTGGCCGCTGAAACCCTGGGTCTGCCCACCAGCCCTTATCGTTTCTGCGACTCCTTGGTCGAGCTGCAAGCCGCGATCGACGGCAGCGACGGCCAGCCCGCCATCGGCTACCCCTGCGTGGTCAAGCCCGTGATGAGCAGCTCTGGCAAGGGCCAGAGCAAGATCGACGGCCCTGCCGATGTGGCCAAGGCCTGGGATTACGCCATGGCCGGTGGCCGTGTCGCCAAGGGCCGCGTGATCGTCGAAGGCTTTATCGACTTCGATTACGAAATCACCCAGCTGACCGTGCGCGCCAAGGGTGCAGATGGTCAGATCGAAACCCATTTCTGCGACCCCGTGGGCCATATCCAGCAGGCCGGAGACTATGTGGAGAGCTGGCAGCCCCACCCCATGCATCCTGCCGCGCTCGAGAAATCGCGCCAGATTGCCAAGGCCGTCACCGACGACCTGGGTGGTCTGGGCCTGTTTGGCGTGGAACTGTTTGTGAAGGGCGAGCAGGTCTGGTTCAGCGAAGTCTCGCCACGTCCTCATGACACAGGTCTGGTGACGCTGTGCACGCAATGGCAAAGCGAGTTCGAGTTGCATGCCCGCGCGATTCTGGGTCTGCCCGTGGATGCCAGCCTGCGCAACCCTGGTGCCAGTGCCGTGATTTATGGCGGTCAGGATGCCGAAGGCCTGGTGTTTGATGGTGTGGAGCAAGCCCTGGCAGTGCCCGGCACCGATTTGCGCCTCTTTGGCAAGCCCGAGAGTTTCGTCAAGCGTCGCATGGGCGTGGCCCTGGCGCGCGCTGGCGATGTGGAGCAGGCCCGTGTGAATGCCAAGCTGGCTGCCAGCAAGGTCAGGCCGCGTCTGCCCTGACGAAATCAAAAAAGGGCTTCTCAGGAAGCCCTTTTGCATGGAGGCCGGGTATCGGTCGGTCTCAGCCCGAGGCAGCGGCGCTGCCGCCAGGAGTCGTGATGGCCACGGCGCAGGCTTCCTCCTGGCTGGTGGCTGGCGTGTTCTCCGTCACCACCGGCATGCCGCCTTTCCAGCGGCGAATGACGCGCTGGAAAATCAGGGAGTTGGGAATCTGCAGCAGATTGGGCATGCCTGCCGGTGCGCTGTCATCTTGCAAGGTGATGTAGAGCATATTGAGGTCGATCACGCGGCCCTTGGCTCCAGGCTTCTCGGCAGTGTCGAGCACCTCTATATAGTCGCCCAGACGGAAGGGGCCGACGGTGACGATCAGCAGCGCGCAAAACAGATTGGAGAGCACGCTCCAGGCTGCGAAGAAGGCAACGGCACCCACTGTGGCAAAGCCGGTGAAAGCCGTCCAGAGCACGGTAGCCGACATGCCCAGGCGCTCCAGAATCGCCAGTATGGCGGCGGCGATGATGATCCAGCGAAACACCCCGCGCAGCGGCATGAGCAGCTCATGAGGCAGGTCATAGGCCTTGCCTGCACGCGAGATGATGCGCTTGATGAGCCAGTTGATCAGCCAGGCCACCAGGATGATGAGAAAGATCTGAACCCCGGGAATCAGGATTTCAAGCCAGTCCTGCATCCAATCGGGCAGGTGCATTTGAAGACGACGCATAACCAGTCACTCTAGAAAAACGGCAGAGGTCAGCCACGACGGGCTGACAGGACAATGCGCCAATCCTAGCGTCTCTTGAGAGCGAAGCTGATAAGTGTCGAATGGGCAGGCAGTGCCGCAACGCTGCTTGGCGGACTGCTAGATCTGTCTCTGCTCTATGGTGTCCATCTGCATCTCGAAGCTGAAGAAGCGGTTACGCCCTTGAGATTTGGCGGCATACAGGGCTTCGTCGGCTCGCATCAGCATGGATTCGGCGCTGGTGTGCTCGTCGGGAATGCAGGTGGTAATCCCGCCGGAGAGGGTCAGCGGAATATCCTCGGCGGCTCCTGGCGGGCGAATCTTGAGGAACTTGAGCATTTGGCCGAGAGCACGTGCGAACGTCATCGAGCCGGAACGCGGGGTATTGGGCAGGATCATGGCAAACTCTTCACCGCCATAACGTGCGGCGATGTCGCGCGGGCGCACGCAGACTTCGCGCAGCAGACGCCCGACCTGCTTGAGGCATTCGTCACCCTGGACATGGCCGTAGGTATCGTTGAAGTGCTTGAAGTGATCGAGGTCGCAAAGCATCAGCGTCAGCGGCCTGCTCTCGCGCCTTGCCGCAGCAATTTCGGCATGCAGCATGCGATCGAGGCCTCGACGATTGACCAGACCCGTGAGCGCATCGAGCTCCACCATTTCGTTGAGCTTTTGATTCGCCAGATGCAGCTCTGCAGAGACCGTGACCAGGCGACGGCGCATGTCCAGCAGGCGGCGCATGGCGCGCAGCTTGGCGACCAGCACAATGGGTTTGACGGGTTTGACCAGGTAGTCGTCGCCCCCCGCCTCAATACCGCGCCAGACGTCCAGATCGTTGTCCAGGCCGGAGAGAAAGATGATGGGTGTCCACTCGCCGGGCTCGGCCTCGCGCAGCTGACGCGCGACCCAATAGCCGTCTTCGCCGGGGAGGCGGATGTCCAGCAGCACCAGATCGGGTCTTTCACTGCGAAATAGTGCCAGCGCGGTGCGGCCGCTTTCGGCTTCCAGCACCTGTGTCACACCGGCCTGGCGAAGTTCCGTCACCAGAGCAGCTCGCATGACTGCCTGATCCTCGACGACCAGTACGGAGAACGGCGTCGCAGAATCGGGTGACGAGAACCGTGCCCCGCTGGATTCGATGGCAGACAAAGCTGATGCAGAAGATGGCAGAGCTGTCATGAGAGGAAGGTCAGGGTCAGACTCATCGGTAGTTCAGGCATGGTCTGGGAAATATATTGTTACTTTATACGCCGGTTTCAAGCAACAGGCTTTGTGAATGGTCACGGACATGCTCAGGCCAATGCCAGAGAGGAGTGCGCTTTGCTGCGTTCATCGTGCCAGATGACGAAAGTCTGTGCCGCTGAACACAGCGTCGTCGCGCCCAGTTGATCGATAAAGCGGCAGGCCGCGAACTGCGTCGATCTTGTTTCATAAACCGACACCCACTGCTGGCGTGCAGTCTGAGAGGCGGCAGACAGGGGCCAGCGCCTTTCCTGGCCCGACAGACCGTTCAGGCCCATGCGCCATGGTTTGCCGCTGACTCGGGCGCGAAAGCACTGCTGCTGGTTGCACAGCATGGCGTAGAGCGGATCAACCTCCAGTTGCTGGAACAGCCCCTGGACCTCGGGCGAGGAGGGGGCGAGTGCGGCGTGGGTGACAATGACGCGCAGTCCTTTGGGCGTTTCGTAGACGCGCAAGCCCCAGTCCGGGTGCCTGGCTGAGAACGCCCGAACTTTTGCCAGTGCAATATCCACAGGCGGTGGCAGGCGGGCATTGCTGCGCTGCGTCTGGCGGGCATGCAGCCATTGCTTCAGGCCTGACCAGAAGATCAGGCCGATGCTGGCCACCAGCAGCATCAACATCGCCGCACCGAGACTCCAGGTCAGCGGGGTCATCCACAGCCAGGGCAGGGCCAGAGCCAGCAGCAGCGACGAAATGACAGGGAAGCGGGCAGGCTTTTTCTGATGTGGGAAGTCGATATCGGCAATGGCCACGTTCTCTGTATTCAGGCAGTGTGCGCCATAGCTGTTGCGCGTCATGACGGATTCATCACGCCGCTCCAGCACCTCTTCGCGAATGGGTGTGGCGCCGTCCAGCCCGTATTCGGTGCGCCATTCCATGCGCTCGAAGTATTCGGGCAGGTTGCGCTTGGCAGCGGCAGCGAGAGCCGCCTCCAGTGCCTGCTGTGCTCTTTGCTGAGCATGAGCCTGGGCATCGGACTCGCTGTTGTCAGACCAGCCCCAGCGTTGAACGGTGACGCCATGGCGTACGCCGGTCTGATGACGTAGTCTTGCCTGAGCCCAGTATTGGGGAATCTGCATGTCAAGCAGTATAGCCAGCCAGTATTGCGACAGCCTATTTTGAATAGTGGCCGGTGCGCAATCTGGCTGTGTCGGTGGCTATTGGTGTCTCAGTCGCGGATCGTCCTCGGCTCGTCAGGCCATGTTGTTCCGCAACGCCCGAGCCGGGCGCACAGCCGCTTCTCAGACCTCGCGGCGCAATGCCGGGAACAGAATCACGTCGCGGATGCTGGCGCTGTCGGTCAGCAGCATCATGAAGCGGTCGATACCGATGCCGCAGCCGCCGGTGGGGGGCATGCCGTATTCCAGGGCGCGCACAAAGTCGTGGTCGAAGTACATGGCTTCGTCGTCGCCGCTGTCCTTGGCTTCCACCTGGGCATTGAAGCGGGCGGCCTGGTCTTCGGCGTCATTGAGCTCGGAGAAGCCGTTGCCGAATTCGCGGCCCGTGATGTAGAGCTCGAAGCGCTCGGTCACTTCGGGACGCTCGTCGTTGGCACGCGCCAGCGGCGAGATCTCGGTGGGATGCTCCATGATGAAGGTGGGGTTCCACAGCTTATCTTCCACCACCTCTTCGAAGTACAGCACCTGCAGGCTGGCCAGGGTGCGGGTGGACAACTTGTCCTTGTCTTCCTTCATGCCCAGCTTCTTCAGGGCATTGGTCAGCCATTCGCGGTTGCCCACGTTGTCGCCGGCTTCGGTGTATTTGACGATGGCTTCGGGGATGGTCAGGCGTTCAAAGGGCTTGGCCAGGTCCACGGGCTTGCCGCCATAGCTCAGCTCCAGCGTGCCAACGGCCTTCATGGCCGCGTCGCGGATCAGCTTTTCGGTGTAGTCCATCAGATCCTGGTAGTTCCAGTAGGCCGCGTAGAACTCCATCATGGTGAACTCGGGGTTGTGGCGCACCGAGATACCTTCGTTGCGGAAGTTGCGGTTGATCTCGAACACGCGCTCGAAACCGCCGACGATCAGGCGCTTGAGGTAGAGCTCGGGCGCGATGCGCAGGTACATCTCCTGGTCCAGCGCATTGTGGTGGGTGATGAAGGGCTTGGCATTGGCACCGCCGGGGATGGGGTGCAGCATGGGTGTCTCGACTTCCAGGAAGCCGTGTTCGACCATGAAGTCGCGGATGCCGGCCACAGCCTTGCTGCGGGCCACGAAGCGCTTGCGGGCTTCTTCGTCGGTCATCAGGTCCACATAGCGCTGGCGCACCTTCTGCTCCAGGTCGGCCATGCCGTGGAACTTGTCGGGCATGGGGCGCAGGCTCTTGGTGAGCAGGCGGATTTTCGTGGCCTTGATCGACAGCTCGCCGGTCTTGGTCTTCATCAGCTGACCTTCGACGGAGATGATGTCGCCCAGATCCCATTTCTTGAAGTCGGCGTAGACCTCTTCACCCACGGCATCGCGGGTGACATAGGCCTGGATACGACCCGTGGCGTCCTGCACGGTGGCAAAGCTGGCCTTGCCCATCACGCGCTTGAGCATCATGCGACCAGCCACGCTGACGGCAACGGCTGCAGCGTCCAGGGCTTCGGCATCCTTGTCGCTGTGCTCGGCGATCAGGGCTGCGGCGCGATGCTCGGGCTTGAAGTCGTTGGGAAAGGCAACGCCGCCGTTGGCCTTGGAAGACTCGCGCAGGGCTTTGAGTTTTTCGCGGCGCTCGGCGATGAGTTTGTTTTCGTCCTGAGGGGCGGTGTTTTCTGCCGCAGAAGAGATGTTTTGTTCAGTCATGAAAAGAGAGCGCCAGCGACAAGCGCCGGTTGGAGGCCAGGAATGGGGGCGCGGCAAGGATAGCCGCTGCCCGAAACCGGTGATTTTAAGTTTTTTGCCGAGTCAGCGGTAAGCGACCGGGCAAAGCGCTCGCAGGAACTGCGGAATGTCGCATCCATGGCCCAGACTGCAGCCGAGCCAGCCAGCTGAATGCTGCCGAAAAAGTAGTGTTTCTACACCGCCGTTAAAGGGATGAGTCAAATTCAGGCTTCCTCCTGTGGGCCTGATCCGGTAATGCCGCTTTGCTCCAGCACATCGGCAATCAGCTCCAGTCGCAGCAGCGGGGCATCCAGTGTCATGAGCTGCTGCTTGACCCGCACCGGCAGGGGCAGCATCTCGGCCCAGCGATTGGCAACCCAGGCGCAGTCATGCATCTGCGTCGGAGTGGGCAGTTGCGCGTGGTCGGGGTCGTGGCTGTGCAGGTTCAGCAAGGCCTGAGCCAGTGCATAGGAGGTGCTGAGCAAATGCTTGGGGACAGTGACCTTGGGGTCGTCGGGCAGCATGGCGACATCGGCTACCCACAGGCCATGCGGCAGTTGCCAGCAGCGCTGGATGTGAAAGCGCTGGACGCCCTTGCATTGCAGGTGCAGCAGTCCGGGCTGAGGGGAGTCGAGCCGGGCGATATGGGCCAGCACGCCCTCCGAGTGCAGGCGCTCGGTCTGGGCGCCGGCCTTGCGCACCTCCTGT
This sequence comes from Comamonas sp. NyZ500, assembly GCF_016772095.1. NCBI lineage: Bacteria > Pseudomonadati > Pseudomonadota > Betaproteobacteria > Burkholderiales > Comamonadaceae > Comamonas > Comamonas sp. NyZ500. The sequence goes on from NZ_JAEIJE010000002.1 coordinate 195,987, forward strand.
CCCGACTGCAGCGCAACCACGCCGAAAGGGGCGTCGGCATGCTGGCATTTGCGGATCATGTCCAGATAACGCACCTCGAAGACCTGCAGGCTCAGCAGGCCTTCAGGAAACAGCACCGTGTTCAGCGGGAACAGGGGCAGGGAATGCAGACTTTGCGTATCGGTCATGGTGCCCGGCTATCATCCCACGAATGGGTGAGTTGCTCACTGTTTTCTGAATTGGGTCACATGCTGTTTGAAATCGTTTTGTTTCTGCTGGATGTCGTCGTCGGGTTGATCAGCGGGGCCTGCCTGCTGCGCATGTACATGCAGGCGCAGCGTGTGCCGTTCGGCAATCCCGTAGGACAACTGGTCTTTGCGTTGAGCGACTGGATCGTCATGCCGTTGCGCAAGATCGTTCCCGCCAAGGGCCGCTGGGACAAATCCAGCCTGATTGCTGCCTTGCTGCTGCAGCTGGCGCAGGTGCTGTTGATCTGGCTGCTGCTGGGTGGCAAGGGATCGGTTCTGGCGCTGCCATGGCTGGCGTTGTGCGGGCTGATCAAGGTCATTCTGTCCGGCATGATGGGCATCTTGCTGATCTACGCCATCCTGTCCTGGGTGCAGCCCTATTCGCCCATCTACGGCGTGCTGCAGCGTCTGGCCGATCCGCTGGTGGCACCTATCCGCAAGGTGGTGCCCCTGATAGGCAATGTGGACTTTTCGGCGTTGATTGCCCTGATTGGCCTGCAGGTGCTGCTGATGGTGCTCAACTATGTGCAGGCTGGCGGCCTGTCCATGATTGCCGGGGTGCGCTAGGGGGCTGCCCGGGCCGGGAAAGCCGTATTGCCCGGAGCCTCGTCAATTCCAAAGCCTGCTGTGTGGTGTGTTTTGGATGTTCCGAGGTGCTAAAGCTGACAAAAAAGGCTGACGCAGATGAATGCTGCGTCAGCCTTTTTGCTTTTGGTCGGCCGGTGCTTATTCCACGGCGTCCGCTGGCAGGCGTTGCAGCATGGCCAGAGAGCTGGAGACGCGATCACGCAGCTCGCGGCGGTCCACGATCATGTCCACGGCACCTTTGTCCTGCAGGAACTCGGCGCGCTGGAAGCCTTCGGGCAGTTTCACACGCACGGTGGTTTCGATCACGCGGGGGCCGGCAAAGCCGATCAGGGCCTTGGGCTCGGCAATCACGATATCGCCCACGAAGGCGAAGCCGGCGGACACACCGCCCATGGTCGGGTCGGTCAGCACGGAGATATAGGGCAGACCCTTCTTGGCCAGACGTGTCAGCGCGGCATTGGTCTTGGCCATTTGCATCAGCGACAGCAGACCTTCCTGCATGCGGGCACCACCGGTGGCGGTGAAGCAGATGAAAGGCACTTTCTGCTCGATGGCGGTTTCCACGCCGCGCACAAAGCGTTCGCCGACCACGGAACCCATGGAGCCGCCCATGAAGTCGAACTCGAAGCAGGCCACGACCACATTGATGCTCTTGACGGAGCCGCCCATGACGATCAGTGCATCGGTCTCGCCGGTGTTCTCCAGCGCTTCCTTCAGACGCTCGGGGTACTTGCGGCTGTCCTTGAATTTCAGCGGGTCGACAGGAATGACTTCCTGTGCGATTTCATAGCGGCCTTCGGCGTCGAGGAAATGGTTCAGACGCGCGCGCGCGCCAATGCGGTGGTGGTGGCCGCAGGTCGGGCAGACGTTCTGGTTCTTTTCCAGATCGGTCTTGTACAGAACGGTTTCGCAGCTGGGGCACTTGATCCACAGACCTTCGGGAATCTGCTGGTGGCGTTCCGTCGGATTGGTCTGCTGGATTTTTGCAGGCAGAAGTTTTTCAAGCCAGGACATGGTTATTTCCTTTTCAGTTTCCACTGCACTGCGCGCCACCCGCAACCCATGAGGGCGGCGCGGCGCAGGCACTGGCGCAATCCCGGTCAGGGACAGCGAGCAAGGGCCGCCCCGCTGCGAGGCTGTCGTCCCCCTTCAAGGGGGAAGCAGCGAAGCCGCTCAGGGGGTGGCTGATTTCAGGGCAGCATTATGCGTCGAGAGCCTTTCGCACACCACGCAGAAAGTCTATTGCCAAAGGAACGATCTTCTCGTGGGGCTGGTTGTCGAGCAGGTCAATGATGCGGCTGCCGATGATGACGGCGTCGGCAACCTGGCCCACGGTCTGTGCGGTCTGGGCATCGCGAATGCCGAAACCCACGCCCACGGGCACGCTGACATGCTGGCGAATGCGCGGCAGCATGGCCTCCACGGCCGAAGTGTCCAGTGCGCCCGAACCGGTCACGCCCTTGAGCGAGACATAGTAGACATAGCCGCTGGCCACGCGCGCCACCTGCTGCATGCGCTCCTCGGTGCTGGTGGGAGCCAGCAGGAAGATCAGGTCCATGTCGCGGGCTTTGAGCTTGGCTGCAAACTCTTCGCACTCCTCGGGCGGATAGTCCACGATCAGCACGCCATCGACGCCGGCAGCCGCCGCATGGTTGACGAAGGCATCCTCGCCATGGATCTGGTCGTAGCGTTCCACGGGGTTGGCATAGCCCATCAGCACCACGGGCGTGGTCTGGTCCTTTTTGCGGAACTCGGCCACATAGGCCAGTACCTGGCTCAGGCCCACGCCGTTGGCGATGGCTTTGTCGCCCGCGCGCTGGATGGTGGGGCCGTCGGCCATGGGGTCCGAGAAGGGCACGCCCAGCTCGATCACGTCGGCACCGGCTTCCACCATGCCGTGCATGAGGGAGGGGGTGATGGCGGCAAATGGAAAGCCTGCAGTCACATAGGGAATCAGGGCCTTGCGGCCTTCTTCCTTGAGCTTGCTGAAAGTGGCGGTAATTCGGCTCATAACTTGTTGCCCCCTGCGGCAGCCTTGGCTGCATCATGTCCGGGAGCGCCCTTGACGGTGAGACCGCGCATGGAGGGACGGTCGAAATATTCGGCACCCGAGAGGTCGGCCACGGTGCCGATGTCCTTGTCGCCACGGCCCGATAGGCTGACGAGAATCGACTGGTCGGCGCGCATGGTCTTGGCCAGCTTCATGGCATAGGCCACGGCGTGGCTGGACTCGAGAGCCGGGATGATGCCTTCGGCGCGGCACAGATAGTGGAAGGCGTCCAGCGCCTCCTGATCGGTGATGCCCACATACTGGGCACGGCCGATTTCCTGCAGCCATGCATGTTCAGGGCCCACGCCGGGGTAATCCAGGCCGGCGCTCACCGAGTGGGTCTCGGTGATCTGGCCGTTTTCGTCCTGCAGGATGAAGGTGCGGTTGCCGTGCAGCACGCCCGAGCTGCCTTTTTGCAGCGAGGCCGAGTGCTTGCCGGACTCCAGGCCTTCGCCCGCCGCTTCCACGCCGAACAGCTGGGTGTTCTCGTAGGGGATATAGGGGTAGAAGATGCCCATGGCATTGCTGCCGCCGCCCACGCAGGCGACTACCGCGTCGGGCTGCTTGTCGGCGCCCAGGAACTCGGGCATCTGCGTCAGGCACTCGTCGCCGATGACTTTCTGGAAGTCGCGCACCATCATGGGATAGGGATGGGGGCCGGCCACGGTGCCGATGATGTAGAAGGTGTTGTCCACATTGGCCACCCAGTCGCGCATGGCTTCGTTGAGCGCATCCTTGAGCGTCCTGGAGCCCGATTCCACGGGCACCACGGTGGCGCCCAGCAGCTTCATGCGGTAGACATTGGGGCTTTGACGCTTCACGTCCTCGGCGCCCATGTAGACGATGCATTCAAGGCCGTAACGAGCGCAGATGGTGGCCGTGGCCACGCCGTGCTGACCGGCACCCGTCTCGGCAATGATGCGCGGCTTGCCCATGCGCTTGGCGAGCATGGCCTGGCCGATCACATTGTTGATCTTGTGTGCGCCCGTGTGGTTGAGGTCCTCGCGCTTCAGATAGATCTGCGCGCCGCCCATTTCACGGCTCATGCGCGAGGCGTGATAGACGGGCGAGGGACGGCCTACATAGTGTGCCAGCTCGGACTGGAATTCGGCGATGAATTCGGGGTCGTTCTGATACTTAGCGTAGGCCTCACGCAGCTCGGTGAGCGCGTGGGTCAGGGTTTCGCTGGCGAAGCTGCCGCCGTAGCGGCCGAAATGGCCGTGGACGTCGGGATACTGGTATTCAAACATGTGTCAGTCTGCAAAATTTGGGCATCAGCTGCGCGTACAGCAGCAATGAAGCGATGAATCTTGTGGGCATCCTTGATGCCTTTGAGGGGCTTGCCGTCGGGGCCTTCGGCCTCGACTCCAGAGCTCACATCAACGGCCAGAGACAACCCGCGAGGGCGCACTTGCAAGATGCCATCGGTCACGTTTGCAGGCGTGAGTCCACCAGACAAAACGAGGTGAGAGTCGACGCTTGTTGGCAGAAGTGACCAATTGAATGCCTTGCCGCCGCCACCATAACCATCGACATGGGCGTCGAGCAGGATGGCTTGGGCCTTTGAATAACGTTGGGCATATTCTACGAGGTCAAATCGCGCCGCATCGTCTCCAAGGGGTATGCGCGCCGCGCGCAACCAGGGCTGGACGCCCCGGGTGGCGGCCTCGCAATCCGCTGCCGATTCATCACCATGAAATTGCACGCAGGCGTTGGGTATTAGGGCGCAAGCAGCTATCACATTGGTAGCTGTTTCATTCACAAAGAGCAAAACAGGTGTGACAAAGGGCGGCAGCCGCCGGGCCAGCTCGGCCGCGCGCTGCAGCGTCACGGCACGCGGGCTTGGCGCATAAAGCACAAAGCCGACGGCATCGGCACCGGCGGCCACTGCAGCGTCGACATCCTGCTCGCGGGTCAGGCCGCAGATCTTGATGCGGGTGCGGGGGGCAATGGAAGACATGGCAAATCTCTGGCGTTGCAGCAATCGCTGGCCGCTGGCCGCTCAGGGCAGCCAGGCAAACGGGGGGGTGTCTACAGGCAGGCCCCAGCGCGTATCGTAAATGGGGCCGAGAAAGTACAGACCGTCAGGGGAGAAGGTGGGGGCTGCCACTTCGCGCGAGCGTGCCTCCAGCACTTGCTGCATCCATTCCACGGGCTTGGAGCCCTGGCCCACGTAGATCAGGCAGCCCATGATGTTGCGGATCATGTGGTGCAGAAAAGCGCTGCCCTCGAACTCGAAACGCCAGTAGCCGCATTCCATCTGTCCGTCGCGCATGGGTGCCTGGCCTGCGGGACGGTAGTGGATGTCGATGCGGCGCAGGGTCTTGACCGGGCTCTTGGCCTGGCAGCCTGCCGCGCGAAAGGACGAAAAATCATGCTCGCCCAGCAGCAGGTCGGCGGCTGCACGCATGCGCTGCGCATCCAGGGCCTGAAACACCCAGCCCACGCGGCCATGGTCGACGCTGGGGCGCACGGGTGACTGCAGCAGCACATAGGCATAGCGGCGTGCAGTGGCACAGGCCCGGGAATGGAAGCCATTCGGGCCGTCGGCGACCTCGGCTGCCCATTGCACGGCGATGTCCTTGGGCAGGAAAGTGTTGGTGCCGCGCACCCAGGAGTTGGGCGTGCGCTGCAACTCGGTGTCAAAGTGCACGACCTGCATCAGGCCGTGCACACCGGAATCGGTGCGACCGGCGCAGATGGTGGAGACTTCTTGAGCAGCAAAGCGGCCCAGGGCCGCTTCGAGTTTGTCTTGTACGGTGTTGCCATCGGGTTGGCTTTGCCAGCCGCGATAGGCCTGACCGTTGTAGCTGACGCCAAGAGCTATGCGCATGGCATGGCTCCCGGCGCGGGGTCTGAATGCATCAAATCAATCAACCAATCTGAGAGAGAAGGCTGTGAGCCTTGGCCTTGAGATCGCCATGGGCTTCGGCGATCACTTCCTCGATCAGTGTACGCGCTCCGTCGCTGTCGCCGATGGCATTGAACTCTTCGGCCAGGGCCAGTTTGGTGGCCAGCGGGTCTTCGGGTTCGGAGGGCGCTGGCACGGCATCGATTGGCGCAGCGATATCGGATGTGCCCAGGTCCAGCGACAGGCCGCTGAGGTCGAAGGTCACATCGGCTTGCGCAGGGGCGGCGGCAGGGCTGGCGGCCTCTTCACCCGGTTGCTGCAAGGTCAGGGCTTCGATGTCCTGCTCTGTGTCCAGGCGCTCCTGGCTGGAAGATAGTTCCAGCGGCGCAGTTTCCTGTCCGCTCTCGGCCTCGGGCTGTGCCTGCGAAGGCAGTGTGAAGCTGTCGAGGTCGAACTCGAGCGCATTCAGGGAGCTTTGCTCGGCGGGCGCGGGAGCTGCGACAGGGGCCGGGGCTTGAGATGCCGTGGCGGGCAGGCTGAACGAGGCCAGATCGTCGAGGTTCAGGTTCAGGCCATTGTCTGCTGCGGGTGCTGGCTCGGATGCGGTGACAGGGGTGTCCCACTGTGCCAGTGCCGCGAAATCCTGCTCGTTGGGCAAGGAGACGGGTTCGGAGGCCACAGGCGCTGCGCTGGCTGCGGTGTCAGGCAGGTCCGCCGGCAGCTCCAGATCCATGTCGAAGTCCATGCCGGCGGGCTCTGTGGGTGGCCCTTCGTGGCTGGCAGCGGCTTCCGCAGCCTGTGCAGCAGCCAGTGCCGAGCCAAAGCCCACGGCGGCGGCCACACCGCCTTGCAGGGCGCTCGAGGGATCGGTGGGGCTGAAGGCGCTTGGGGTCGCAGCTGCCGCTGCATGAGCCTGGGGAGCTCCGCCCAGCTGGTAAGTCAGATTTTCCGGATCCAGGATACGGCCCTGATCGGCCAGCCGCTGCCATTCGGGCCCCTTGCCCTGGGTCAGGGCAAAGACGTTGTTGGCTACAGATGCGTAGGCCATGCGGTCATGGCGCTTGGCATAGATTTCAGCCAGCTTCTGGTGCAGCACCAGGCGGTTGGGGTCGCTGCGCAGCGCTTCCTTGAGGATTTCCTCGGCCTGCAGGTCGCGGCCGTAAGCCAGGTACACATCGGCTTCGGCCAGCGGGTCCACATCGCCGGCGTCGAGCTGGCTGGGAGAGTACTGCATGGACTGGCCCGACATCTGGCTGCTGCTGGTCGTGGTGTCCACGCGCTGGCCGCCGCTGGCGCCGAAGAAGGAGTCCGCTGACAGCTGGCTGTCGCCCAGCGTGCTGTCCGCGCCTGCCGCAGCGGCTTTGCGACGCTGAGAAACACGGTAGCCGCCATAGCCCAGAAGCAGGGCCAGCAGTGCTGCGCCAGCCAGCGGGATGGTCGGGTCTTCCATCAGGCTGTCGATGAAGCTGGGCTCTTCGGGAATGGGGGCCGGTGCTGCCACAGGCTTGGGAGGTGCAACCGGTGCCGGTGCGGGCGCTGCAGGCTCGGCTGCGGCCTGTGCCGGTTCGCCTTCGGCCGGAGCTGGTGCAGGCGCGGTGTCGCCTGGCTTGCCGGCATCGGCTGCAGCCGCCTCGGGTGTGACTGGGGGCGCAGACGTTGCAGCCGCATCAGCAGCCGGTGCGAGGGCAGGCGCTGCAGCATTGGCGGCGCTGGCCGCGGGTACGGTGACTGCAGGGCTTGCCGCTGGTGCAGCTGCAGCCGGGGCGCTTGCTGCGGGAGCTGCGGCCGTACCTGCAGGTTTGGTGGCTGCCGCAATCTGGCTTAGCTCGGCCATATTGCGCTTGAGCTCATCGGCACGCGCAGACTGGTCTGCTGCCTGTTTTTGCTGGGCCACTTGCTCATCGGCAGCCACGCCCTTGACGGAGCCCTTGGACAGGGTCAGCTTGTCGGGGGCTGCGGTGGCGGCCTTGGCATCGGCGACATGGGCCTGAACCTGGCCGGAAGCGCTGCGCGATGCAGCTTCCACAGGAGCCACAGGTGCCACGCCAGCCAGTTGACGGCGGAACTGGTTGAAATCCTGAGACTGGGCCGCCATGATCTGGCGGGCTTCCTTGGCCGAGGTGGCCTGGGCGGCCGCCTGATCGGGCAACTGAATCACCGCGCCGCTGCGCATGCGGTTGATATTGCCATTGACAAAGGCCTGCGGGTTGCTGCGCAGCATGGCGACCAGCATCTGATCAAGCGAGACGCCTGCTGGCTTGTGCGATGCAGCAATGCGACCTGCGGTGTCGCCTGTCCTGACGCGAACTTCATCGCTGCTGCCAGCCGGTGCCGCAGTGCCGGCCTGGCGTTTTCGCTGAGGCTTGGTTGCAGCTTCGTCCTGATCGCGGTCATTGCGCAGGTCCCGGCCGGCCGTGTTGACAGGGCTGGACGCCGGGCGTGCAGTCACGGCGGGACGCGCAGGCGCAGGCACCACGGCAGGCGTGGCCTGGGCAGCGGTGGTGGGCGCAGGAGCAGGGCGGCGCGTTGCAGGAGGGTCGAGCAGCAAGGTGTAGTTGCGCTGCAGCTTGCCCGATGCCCAGTTGGCATCGATCACCAGGTCGACAAAGGGATCATTGACCGGCTGAAAGCTGCTGAGCTTGAGCACGGCCGAGCCGTTGGCACGTTTTTGCACCTGCACGCGCACCGAGTTGGCCGTGCCCGTGAATTCCATGCCCTGGGCACGGAATGCAGCTGGCGATGCGATAGCTGCCTGCAGGCTGTCGGCCTCGGCAGCGCTGAGTTGAGGGATCTCGACCTCGGCACGCAAGGGCTCGCCCAGAGCCGACTGCACCGTGATGCGACCCAGCGCCAATGCCCATGCATCGGTGGCCGGGAGGCTTGACAGTGCGAGGGTGGCTGCGGCGAGCGCAGATAGTTTCCAGCGTTGCATAGGGCTCAGACTTGATTCGTGCAGCCTACAGCCCTCTTGTTCTTGATCGGGTTTGTGGCTGCGGTGCACATAAAAATTGGAAATTCCAGCAGGCGGCAAAGGTCTCTCGGCCCGGCGGACACAGTTTGCATTGTCAACGACGCTATTGCAATGTGAGCAAAAGCATGGCTGGCAAGGCTCTCAATTGTTGTCGATTGGCAACGAGATGAAACCTAATGTAGGTTTGCTGACGGTTTGCATTCGCCCGAATAAGCGGGCAATTGTCGCCCAAGCCTGGAGCTTGGACATGAAAAAAGCGCCGGCCATCACGAGGATGACTGGCGCTTTGCTGTGCTGGATCAAGCCATTCGCAGGCTTGATGGTGGACGGGATCAGGCTGCCAGCAGGATGCGCAGCATGCGACGCAGCGGCTCGGCAGCACCCCACAGCAACTGGTCGCCGATCACGAAGGCCGAAACGTACTCGGGGCCCATGTTGAGCTTGCGCACACGACCGACGGCCACTTCCAGACCGCCGGTGGTGGCAGCAGGAGTCAGCTCCTTGACGGTCAGTGCGCGGTCGTTGGCCACGAACTTGACCCAGGGATTGCCGCCCTTGATCAGGGCCTCGATCTCTTCCAGGGGCAGGTCCTTCTTGAGCTTCAGGGTCAGGGCCAGAGAGTGGCAGCGCATGGCGCCGATGCGCACGCACAGGCCGTCGACGGGGATCGTGGCTTCGGTGCCGAGAATCTTGTTGACCTCGGCCTGGCCCTTCCATTCTTCCTTAGACTGGCCGTTGGGCAGCTGCACATCGATCCAGGGGATCAGGCCGCCAGCCAGAGGCGCGCCGAAGAATTCGGTGGGCACATCTTCGCGGATGGTCTGGGCCACCTTGCGGTCGATTTCGAGAATCGCCGAAGCAGGAGTCGCCAGCTCGTCGGCGACGGCGGCGTGCACCACGCCCATGCCCTTGAGCAGCTCGCGCATGTGGTTGGCGCCACCGCCCGATGCGGCCTGGTAGGTCATGGAAGAGACCCATTCCACCAGACCGGCCTTGAACAGACCGCCCAGACCCATCAGCAGGATGGAGTTGGTGCAGTTGCCGCCAATCCAGTTCTTGCCGCCGGCGGCCAGCTTTTGCTGGATCAGGTCGTCGTTGACGGGGTCGAGCACGATGACGGCGTCGTTCTCCATGCGCAGCGAGGAGGCGGCGTCAATCCAGTGGCCGTTCCAGCCGGCGGCGCGGATCTTGGGGAAGACTTCCTTGGTGTAGTCGCCGCCCTGGCAGGTGATGATGATGTCGCACTTGGACAGCTCGGCGATGTCGTTGGCGTCCTTCAGCTCGGTGTGCACCGTGGCCATGGCCGGGGCCTTGCCACCTGCATTGGAGGTGGAGAAGAACACGGGCTCGATCAGCGCGAAGTCGCCTTCGGCCTGCATACGATCCATCAGCACGGAGCCGACCATGCCGCGCCAGCCCACCAAACCTACCAATTGCTTGCTCATTTGAAACGCCCTTTCAGTTTTGAAAACAGTAGCTTGAGACTGATTCGTCCGGCTCGTCAGGGCCGGAAGGGGCGCGCGACGAACCGGGCTGGGTCAGCCTGTAATCGTCTTAATGGTGATTGCGCGCGCATTCACACCGGCAAGCTTTGCGGGTGTGAGGGTCTCGGGAGCGAAGGTGCGTGCGGCAAACATAAGAGTTGTCATTCTAGCGACTAGAGCCCAAGCTTGAAGAATTAAAAGTGCTTGAAACTCTAGTCATAACGTCGAAATAAATGATTTATTTTTGACGTTTTGTTTTGTTTGATGCCGAAAATTGCGTCAAACCCAAAGCCACCGCTTTGCGGCGGTGGCCTGGCATCAGCGGTTTCCGGACCTCAGACTCCTGCCAGTGCCTTGACCACGGCATCACCCATTTCACGGGTGCTGACCTTGGTCGTGCCTTCGCTGTAGATGTCGGCGGTGCGCAGGCCGTCGGCCAGCACTTTTTGCACGGCAGCTTCGATCTTCTGGGCGGCGGCTTCCTGGCCCAGGCTGAAGCGCAGCATCATGGCGGCCGAGAGAATGGTGGCCAGGGGGTTGGCAATGCCCTTGCCGGCGATGTCGGGAGCCGAGCCGTGGCTGGGTTCGTACAGGCCTTGTTTCTTGTCGTTAAGGCTGGCGCTGGGCAGCATGCCGATGGAGCCGGTCAGCATCGAGGCTTCGTCGGAGAGGATGTCGCCGAACATATTGCCGGTCACCACCACGTCGAAGCGCTTGGGTTCCTTGACCAGTTGCATGGCGGCGTTGTCCACATACATATGGTCCAGGGCCACGTCGGGGTACTGCTTGGCGACTTCGCTGACCACATCCTTCCAGAGCTGGAAGGTTTCCAGCACATTGGCCTTGTCCACGCTGGTCACGCGCTTGCTGCGCTTTTGCGCGGCCTGGAAGGCGACATGGGCGATGCGCTCGATCTCGGGGCGCGAATAACGCATGGTGTCGAAGGCTTCCTCGGCACCGGGGAAGTGGCCGTCGGGTGCCACACGGCGGCCGCGCGGCTGGCCGAAGTAGATATCGCCGGTCAGCTCGCGGATGATGAGGATGTCCAGGCCGGCGACCAGCTCGGGCTTGAGGCTGGAGGCGTGGGTCAGCTCCTTGTAGCAGATGGCGGGGCGGAAGTTGGCGAACAGGCCCAGGGCCTTGCGCAGGCCGAGGATGGCCTGCTCGGGACGCAGGGGGCGGTCCAGCGTGTCGTACTTCCAGTCGCCCACGGCACCGAACAGGATCGCATCGGCTTCCTGCGCCAGCTTCAGCGTGGCAGGAGGCAGGGGGTGGCCGGCAGCTTCATAGCCGGCGCCGCCCACGGGAGCGGTTTCCATCTCCAGACCCAGATTCAGGGCCTCGAGCACCTTGACGGCTTCCGCGACGATTTCGGGACCGATGCCATCACCGGGCAAAACTGCAATCTTCATGATGTTCCTTTGATTAATTTGATAGCTGCTAGCGCTTGATATTCATAGATTTCAGATTGAATTAATGCTGATGTTCATGAATAGAAGGCGCAAGCAGCTCATTTATGGGTAGCAACCTAAAAACAAGCACGCCCCAAACAAGGGGCATCAAGCAAGGGCCGCCCCGCAGCGAAGATGCCGTCCCCCTTCCGATGCAACGCATCGAGAAAGGGGGAAGCCGCGCAGCGGCTCCGGGGGTTACTTCTGAATCAATGTATGCGCCAGCCAGGGCTTTTGCGCCAGACGCTCGGCTTCGAAGGCCTTGATCTTGTCGGCATGGCGCATGGTCAGGCCGATATCGTCGAAGCCGTTGAGCAGGCAGTACTTGCGAAAGGCGATGACGTCGAAGGCGATCTCTTCGCCTTGGGGCCTCAGGATCACCTGGCGCTCCAGGTCAATGGTCAGCTCGTAGCCGGGGAAGGCTGCCACGTCGTTGAACAGCTGGTCGATCGTGGCCTCGGGCAGCACGATGGGCAGCAGGCCGTTCTTGAAGCTGTTGTTGAAGAAGATGTCGGCAAAGCTGGGGGCCAGGATGGCGCGGAAACCGTACTGGTCCAGGGCCCAGGGCGCGTGCTCGCGGCTGGAGCCGCAGCCGAAGTTCTTGCGGGCGATCAGGATGCTGGCGCCCTTGAAGCGGGGCTGGTTGAGCACGAAGTCGGGATTGGGCTTGCGGTCGGCTTCGGGCACGCCGGGCTGGCCGGGCTGGTCCAGATAGCGCCACTCGTCGAACAGATTGGGGCCGAAGCCGGTCTTCTTGATGGACTTGAGGAACTGCTTGGGGATGATGGCGTCGGTGTCGACGTTCTCGCGGTCCATGGGGGCGACGAGGCCCTTGTGCACGGTGAATTTTTGCATGGTGTGATTCCAGAATCTTTAGTCTTGGCGACGTTCGCGTCTTGCATCAGAGACGGCCAGCAAGGGCCGCCCCGCAGCAAAGGCCGTCGTCCCCCTTGGGGGAAGACGCGCAGCGACTCAGGGGGGTTACGCAAATTTACGGATATCGACGAAGTGGCCGTGGATGGCTGCCGCAGCGGCCATGGCGGGGCTGACGAGGTGGGTGCGGCCACCGGCGCCCTGACGGCCTTCGAAGTTGCGGTTCGAGGTCGATGCGCAGCGCTCGCCGGGCTCCAGGCGGTCGGCGTTCATGGCCAGGCACATGGAGCAGCCGGGTTCGCGCCATTCAAAGCCGGCGGCCTTGAAGATCTGGTCCAGGCCTTCGCGCTCGGCCTGTTCCTTGACCAGGCCGGAGCCGGGCACGACCATTGCCAGCTTGATGTTCTTGGCGACCTTCTGGCCCAGCTTCTTGACCACGGCGGCGGCTTCGCGCATGTCCTCGATGCGGCTGTTGGTGCAGGAGCCGATGAACACCTTGTCGACAAAGATGTCGTTGATGGGCTTGCCGGGTTCCAGTGCCATATAGGTCAGCGCACGTTCGATGGCGCCGCGCTTGTTCGAGTCCTTTTCCTTGTCGGGATCGGGGACGGCGGCATCGATGCCCAGCACCATCTCTGGGCTGGTGCCCCAGGTCACCTGCGGCACGATGTCGGCGGCGTTCAGCTCCACCACACGGTCGAACTTCGCGTCGGCGTCGGAATGCAGTGTCTTCCAGTAAGTGACGGCAGCATCCCATTCGCCACCCGTGGGCGCCAGGGGGCGGCCCTTGATGTAGTTGATGGTCTTGTCGTCCACGGCGACGAGACCTGCGCGGGCGCCGCCTTCGATGGCCATGTTGCAGACCGTCATGCGGCCTTCCACGCTGAGGTCGCGGATGGCTTCGCCGGCAAACTCTATGGTGTAGCCCGTGCCGCCGGCGGTGCCGATCTTGCCGATGATGGCCAGCACGATGTCCTTGGCGGTGATGCCGGGCGCGACCTTGCCGTTGACCTGCACCAGCATGTTCTTGGCCTTCTTGGCCAGCAGAGTCTGGGTGGCCATCACATGCTCGACCTCGGAGGTGCCGATGCCGTGGGCCAGCGCGCCGAAAGCGCCGTGGGTGGAGGTGTGGCTGTCGCCGCAGACCACGGTCATGCCGGGCAAGGTCGCGCCTTGCTCGGGGCCCATGACGTGAACAATGCCCTGGCCCTTGTCCATGAAGGGGAAGAAGGCGGCCGAGCCGAACTCGGCGATATTGCTGTTCAGCGTGGTGATCTGTTCCTTGCTGATGGGGTCGGCAATGCCGTCATAGCCGCGCTCCCAGCCGTCGGTGGGGGTGTTGTGGTCGGCCGTGGCCACGACCGAGCTGACGCGCCACAGCTTGCGGCCGGCCATGCGCAGGCCTTCGAAGGCCTGGGGGCTGGTGACTTCGTGCACCAGATGGCGGTCGATATAGAGGACGGAGGTGCCGTCTTCCTCGGTGTGAACGACGTGCTCGTCAAAAATCTTGTCGTAGAGGGTGCGTCCCATGGTGGTCTCGTGAGGTTGGTTTGTTGGGAGGATTCTGTGTTCTGTGGCGGACCTGAGCAGTGCTTCAAGCCTTGGCGCTGGCGGGGCAGAGGTGATCGACCAGCAGGCGGGTGGTCACCGGCAGCGCTTCGAAGTCGCGCGCCACCACGCAGAGTTCGCGGTGCGCCCAGTCGTCGGTGAGCTGCACGGCGCGCAGATGGCCCACGCCATGCATCAGCTCGAATGCGCGGTCGGGCAGCAGGCCCAGTCCCAGGCCGTTGTCGATCATGCGGCACATGGCGTCCAGGCTGGTGACCTGAATGCGCTGGTGCAGCGGGTGGCCAGCCTGGGCTGCAGCAGCGCGCATGGCTAGGCTGATCGAGGAGCCCGCATGCAGGCTGACGATGTCCCATTCCAGCACTTCCGTGAAGGCGACGCTTTCGCGGTCGGCCAGGGCGTGGCGCTCGGGCACGACGACGACCAATCGGTCTTTGCGATAGCTGCGGTACTGCAGCGGCACATTGCCCTGGGTCAGTTGCACGGTGGCCTGATTGCCTTCGCTGCTCCTGATATTGCCCAGCGTGCAGATGCCGATATCGGCCGTGCCCTCGGCCACGGCGCTCAGCACGTCGGGGCTCAGGTGCTCCTGCAGATCGATCTTGATCTGGCTGTGTTCGCGCGCAAAGGCTCCCAGGTCTTCGGGCAGAAACTGCACAATGGCCGACATATTGGCGTGCATGCGCACATGGCCGCGCACGCCGTCGGCGTATTCGGAGAGCTCGCCCTGCATGCGCTCCAGCCCGTAGAGCACATTGCGCGCATGGTGCAGCAGGCTCTCGCCGGCCGGCGTCAGCGTCACGCCGCGGCTGTGGCGATAGAGCAGGGCGGTGTCCACCGTCGCTTCCAGGTCGGACAGCCGCTTGCTGACGGCCGAGGCTGCAATGAACTCGCGTTCAGCGGCGCGGCCAATGCTGCCCAGTTCGCACACGGCGACGAACAGCTGAAGCGAGGTGAGATCGATGCGGCGCGCAAAACTGCGCTCTGAATTCTTCATGGGGTAGGCTCAAGTCTTCTCGTTTCGAGAAGTTTTCAGCATTTTTACCGATTAATCTAGCGGTATCCATCTTTGAATGAGATGTCTGGCTTGGCGATGGGTAAATTTTGGAGATGGGTGATTTCTTGCTTTGCGATGACTGGGCAAGACCTGGGAAAGCGATGTTGCATTTGTCAGTCTTGTGTACTTGCATTTTCATAGCGAAGACTCTAGATGCCAGAATCGTTCAAGCATGATCCGGCCTGAGGTGCGGAAGTCTTCCAGCTGCCTGAGTTCCGGTATTTTTTTACAAAGTAAATCGTCAGTAAAGCAGCCTGGAATCGACGCTATTCGCTGCAAAAATGTGAGTCATGAGAGTTCCCAACCATCCGATGTCCGACAGTGAGCCTTCCGAGTTGCCAGCTATGGCTTCGGGGTCGCCCCACTTGCGCCGCAGCCGTTGCTGGGGTCAGCTCTGCCTGCTGACAGCTGCGCTGGCGCTGGGAGGCACTGCCTTGCCAGCTGTGGCCAAAGGCAAGACCCCGGCCAAATCCAGTGCGGCCGCGCCAGCCAAATCGTCCAAGTCCACCAAGAGCACGACTGCAGGTGCTGCCAAATCTTCATCGGCCAAGTCCGCCGGCAAGGCCGGTAAAAAAGGGCGCACCGGCCGCAATGCAGCGATCGCTGGTGCTGCGGCAGCAGGTGCGGCAGCGGCAGCTCCGCTGGGTCGTGAGCATTGGACGCCGGAGGCCAGGAACAATCAGGCCGAAGATGCCAAGGAGCTGGCCGCCATGCGTGCAGCAGCACAGACGGGCGACGCCAAGGCCCAGTATCTGCTGGGCTCGCGCTACCGCTTTGGCAAGGGTGTGAATCAGGACCTGGCACAGGCCGTGCACTGGTATCGCCAGTCGGCCGACCAAGGCTATGCGCCTGCGCAATCCGACCTGGGAGTGCTCTACGCCAACGGGCGGGGTGTGACTCTGGACGAAGTGCAGGCCGTGAACTGGTACCGCAAGGCGGCAGAGCAGGGCGACGGCATTGCGCAGAACAATCTGGGTCTGATGTATGCCGAGGGGCGCGGCGTGGCGGCCGATGATGCGCAGGCCGTGCAATGGTTCGAGCGTTCGGCCAAAAGTGGCGAGGCTGCAGGCCAGTACAGCCTGGGAGTGATGCTCTCCAGCGGCCGGGGCGTCAAGGAGGATGGCCGGGCCGCCCTGCAGTGGTTTGAACAGGCGGCCGAGAAAGGCCATGCCGACGCCCAGTACAACACCGGCATGATCTATGCCGTAGGCGCGCTGGTGCCGCAGGATCTGACGCGCGCGGCGCGGTGGCTGGAGAAGTCCGCCGGTCAGGGCAATGCGGCGGCTCAGTCGTCTCTGGGTTTTCTCTATGCCAACGGCCAGGGCGTGCCGCAGGATGCAGGCCAGGCGGCGCGCTGGTTCGATCGTGCCGCCAAGCAGGGCTACACCCTGGCACAGTCGAATCTGGCAGCCATGTATGTCAGCGGTCAGGGCGTGCAGAAAGACATGGGCAAGGCCTATTTCTGGCTGGCTATCGCTCATGCCAAGGATCCCTCGCTGCAAAGCCGCATGCAGACGGCCGAGCAGGCATTGGGCCCCGCAGAACGGCTGAAGGTGCAGCGCGAGGTGCGCAACTGGAAGCCCGCCAAGGAGTGATTGGCGCGCCATGAAAAAAGCCCATCAGGCATTGCCGATGGGCTTTTTGTGGGGTGCAGGGGCCTAGCTGAAGAAACTCTTCAGGCGGTCCGTCCAGCTTTCGCCGCTGGGCGAATGCTTGGAGCCACCCTTCTTGAGCGATTCGTCCAGGTCCTTGAGCAGCTTGCGCTGGTACTCGGTGAGCTTGACCGGAGTCTCCACCACGATGTGGCAGTACAGATCACCGGGGTAGCTGGAGCGAATGCCCTTGATGCCCTTGCCGCGCAGGCGGAACTGCTTGCCGGCTTGCGTGCCTTCAGGGATGTCGATCGCCGCCTTGCCTTGCAGCGTGGGCACTTCGATCTCGCCGCCCAGAGCGGCGGTGATGAAGCTCACGGGCACATTGCAGTGCAGATCGTCACCGTCGCGCTCGAAGATGTCGTGGTCCTTGACGCGAATCTCGATATAGAGGTCGCCTGCCGGGCCGCCATTGGTGCCGGGCTCTCCGTTGCCGGCCGAGCGGATGCGCATGCCGTCGTCGATGCCGGCGGGAATCTTCACTTCCAGCGTCTTCTGGCGCTTGACCTTGCCCTGGCCGCCGCAGGACGTGCAGGGCTCGGGGATGATCTTGCCTGTGCCGCGGCAGTGCGGGCAGGTCTGCTGCACGCTGAAAAAGCCCTGGCGCATCTGTACCGTGCCCATGCCGTTGCAGGTGGTGCAGGTCTTGGTGCTGGTGCCGGGCTTGGCGCCGCTGCCGCTGCAGGTGTCGCAGCTGTCCCAGCTTGGAATGCGGATCTGGGCATCCTTGCCCTTGGCAGCCTCTTCCAGGGTAATTTCCATGGAATAGCTGAGGTCGTTGCCGCGGTAGACCTGACGGCCGCCGCGACCGCCGCGGCCGCCACCGTTGAACATATCGCCAAAGATGTCGCCAAAGGCCTCGGCAAAGCCGCCAAAGCCCTCGCCGCCGCCCATGCCGCGATTGGGATCCACGCCGGCATGGCCGTACTGGTCGTAGGCCGCGCGCTTCTGGCTGTCGGAAAGCATCTCGTAGGCCTCTTTGACCTCCTTGAACTTTTCCTCGGCTTCCTTGGCCTTCTCGCCCTGATTGCGGTCAGGGTGGAACTTCATCGCCAGCTTGCGATAGGCCTTCTTGATGTCATCGTCCGAGGCGCTTTTGGCAACGCCCAGAACTTCATAGTAGTCACGTTTGGACATGTGAGTTTTCGGTCGGATGGAACAGGAACGCCGCGCCAGCTCCAGGGAGCTCGGCGCGGCGGCAAGCGGTCAATGGTTTGAGGCCAGGACCTGCCCGCGCTTAGTCCTTCTTGACTTCCTTGACTTCGGCGTCAACCACGTTGTCGTCAGCGGCAGCCGAGGCGCCGGCACCGGCGGAGGCACCTGCTGCGGCAGCAGCGGCTTCGGCACCGCCAGCGGCCTGTGCGTCGGCGTACATCTTCTCGCCCAGCTTCTGGCTGGCCGTCATCAGGGCCGTTGTCTTGGCGTCGATGGCGTCCTTGTCCTCGCCCTTGAGCGCTTCTTCCAGCTCCTTGACGGCAGTTTCGATGGCGCTCTTTTCGGCGGCATCCAGCTTGTCGCCATGCTCGGCCAGGCTCTTGTTGACGCTGTGAACAGCGGCTTCGCCCTGGTTCTTTGCAGTCACCAGCTCCAGCTTCTTCTTGTCGTCGGCTGCGTTCAGCTCAGCATCCTTGACCATGTTCTGGATTTCTTCTTCCGACAGGCCAGAGTTCGCCTTGATGGTGATCTTGTTTTCCTTGCCGGAAGCCTTGTCCTTGGCGGACACGTTCAGGATGCCGTTGGCGTCGATGTCGAAGGTCACTTCGATCTGGGGCACGCCACGACCTGCGGGCGGAATGCCTTCCAGGTTGAACTCGCCCAGCATCTTGTTGGCGCTGGCAATCTCGCGCTCGCCCTGGAACACCTTGATGGTCACGGCAGGCTGGTTGTCTTCAGCCGTGGAGAAGGTCTGCGCGAACTTGGTGGGAATGGTCGTGTTCTTGCTGATCATCTTGGTCATGACGCCGCCCAGGGTTTCGATACCCAGAGACAGGGGAGTCACGTCCAGCAGCAGCACGTCGGAGCGCTCGCCACCCAGCACCTGGCCCTGCACGGCAGCGCCCACGGCCACGGCTTCGTCGGGGTTCACATCCTTGCGGGGATCCTTGCCGAAGAATTCCTTGACCTTTTCCTGCACTTTGGGCATGCGGCTCATGCCGCCGACCAGGATCACGTCGTGGATGTCGGAGACCGAGATGCCTGCATCCTTGATGGCGGTGCGGCAAGGTGCAATCGTGCGCTCGATCAGATCGTCCACCAGCGACTCCAGCTTGGCGCGGGTCAGCTTGATGTTCAGGTGCTTGGGGCCTGTGGCATCGGCGGTGATGTAGGGCAGGTTGATGTCGGTCTGTGCGGAGTTCGACAGCTCGATCTTGGCCTTTTCGGCAGCTTCCTTCAGGCGCTGCAGGGCCAGCACGTCCTTGGACAGGTCGACGCCTTGTTCCTTCTTGAACTCGTCGATGATGTAGTTGATGATGCGCTGGTCGAAATCTTCGCCGCCCAGGAAGGTGTCGCCATTGGTAGACAGCACTTCGAACTGCTTTTCGCCGTCCACGTCGGCGATTTCGATGATGGAGACGTCGAACGTGCCGCCGCCCAGGTCATACACGGCCACCTTGCGGTCGCCCTTGCCCACCTTGTCCAGGCCGAAGGCCAGGGCAGCAGCGGTAGGTTCGTTGATGATGCGCTTGACTTCCAGACCCGCGATGCGGCCGGCGTCCTTGGTGGCCTGGCGCTGTGCGTCGTTGAAGTAGGCGGGCACAGTGATGACGGCCTCGGTCACGGCTTCGCCCAGGAAGTCCTCGGCGGTCTTCTTCATCTTGCGCAGCACTTCGGCGCTGATCTGGGGAGGAGCCAGCTTCTGGTCGCGCACTTGCACCCAGGCGTCGCCGTTGTCGGCCTTGACGATCTGGAAGGGCATCAGGTCGATGTCCTTTTGCACCTCGGCTTCGGCGAACTTGCGGCCGATCAGGCGCTTGGCAGCGTAGATGGTGTTCTTGGGGTTGGTGACGGCCTGGCGCTTGGCGGATGCACCGACCAGGATTTCGCCGTCTTCTTGATAGGCAACGATGGAGGGGGTGGTGCGGGCACCTTCGCTGTTCTCGATCACGCGGGTGTTGTTACCCTCCATGATGGCGACGCAGCTGTTGGTGGTACCCAGGTCAATACCGATGATTTTTCCCATAATTCTCTCCGTAATCTGTTGAATGTTTGCTTGATTCGTCACTTGTGGGCGTAGTGGCCGGCTTCAAGAGCCGTCACTTACTATTTTTTGCCCTGACGGTTGTTTTTTTGGGGTACCTAGCCAGCTCAGCCCTGGGCCACGGTCACCAGCGCGGGGCGCAGGATGCGGTCGGCGATCACATAGCCCTTTTGCAGCACGGCAACCACGGTGTTGGCGGGCTGGTCGGCGGGAACCATGGAGATGGCCTGGTGGTGGTGAGGGTCGAACTTCTCGCCCGCAGCGGGATTGATGGCGAGCACCTTGTTGCGCTCCAGGGCCGAATTCAGCTGGCGCAGCGTGGCGTCCGAGCCTTCGCGCAGCTGTTCGGGCGTGGCGTTCTGGATGGCCAGGGCCGCGTCCAGGCTGTCGATCACGGGCAGCAGGCTTTCTGCAAAGCTCTCGATGCCGAACTTGCGTGCCTTGGCAACCTCTTCTTCGGCGCGACGGCGCATGTTTTCGGCGTCGGCCTTGGCACGCAGGTATTGGTCGGCCAGATCGGCACTCTTGGCCTTGAGTTCTTCCAGCTCGGCCTGCAGACGTCCCAGTTCGTCCGACGCATTGGCTGCCAGGGCCGCTTCCAGTTCCTCGGGGCTGGCGTCGTTGATGGTGTTGGGGTTGTGGTTCTCGGTCATAGTTGGTGAAGGTTTCTCAAAACTTAAGACAATCTGTCTGCCAGATGCGCTCCGCCAGGTCTATTTCAAGACCCGTGCCGCCCAACAAAGGGCAGCGGGCGCAGCGGCTGGGGTGAGCCTGCGGGATTTGCGGGGCATTCCAGGAGAGTGAGTACTTGTGATTTCAAGACATCTCGCCTTGATTGACCAATGGTAATCGCAGGTTTATAGGCCCCAGAGTGTACAGATAGTCTGCTACTCGGCTAGAATCTCACGTTTTGCCTTGCCGCACCGCTACAGACGCAGTGGGCGGCGTTTACCCAAAAGGAGTCGTTATGCGTCATTACGAAATCATTTTGTTGATCCATCCGGATCAAAGCGAACAAGTTCCCGCGATGCTGGAGCGCTACAAGGGCATGATTGCCGCTGGTGGCGGCAAGGTGCATCGCGAAGAAGATTGGGGCCGTCGTCAGCTGGCTTACATGATCAACAAGCTCGCTAAGGCTCACTACCTGTGCCTGAACATCGAAGCCGACCAGGCTGTGATGGCTGAACTGGAAC
Organism: Comamonas sp. NyZ500; assembly: GCF_016772095.1. Lineage (NCBI taxonomy): Bacteria > Pseudomonadati > Pseudomonadota > Betaproteobacteria > Burkholderiales > Comamonadaceae > Comamonas > Comamonas sp. NyZ500. The sequence continues at coordinate 217,149 of NZ_JAEIJE010000002.1, forward strand.
ACGCCTTCAAGTTCAACGATGCCGTGCTGCGTCACCTGACTGTGCAGAAGAAGAAGGCTGAAACAGCTGCTTCCGCCATGATGAAGAGCGTTGAGCGCGAAGAAGCCCGCAAGGCCAACCAGGCTGAGCACGCTTAATAGCATCAGACACTGAAGGAGTGGAAAACCGCGTTGTATTGACGGGCCTTCTCGTAGAGCAAGCTGCTTTGCGCTACACGCCCGCCGGATTGCCGGCCCTGGATTTGCGAATTGAACACAGTTCGCAGCAACAAGAGCTGGGCAGTGCGCGCAACGTGAATGCATCTGTCAAGGCTGTTGCCTTTGGCGCCCTGGCTGAAAAGCTGGCCCGCCAAGCACCCGGTAGCCAATGGACCTTTCAAGGTTTTCTGGCCACGCCGCGTAATAGCAAGATGCTGGTTTTGCACATTCAGGATATTCAACAAAATTAATTTTCAAGAGGTCCAGCAATGGCCACGTTCAAGAAATTCAACAAGGACAAGCGTCCTAAGCGCAACACCCAGTCGCTGCTGTTCAAGCGCAAGCGTTTCTGCCGCTTCACAGTCGCCGGCGTCGAAGAAATCGACTACAAGGATGTCGACACCCTGCGTGACTTCATCGCCGAAAACGGCAAGATTGTGCCCGCACGCCTGACCGGCACGCGCGCCATCTACCAGCGTCAGCTGAACACAGCCATCAAGCGCGCTCGCTTCCTGGCTATGCTGCCCTACTCTGACCAGCACAAGATCTAAGGAGCACGACTATGCAAATCATTCTGCTCGAAAAGGTTGTGAACCTGGGTAACCTGGGCGATATCGTCAAGGTCAAGGACGGTTACGCTCGTAACTTCCTGATCCCCTCCGGCGCTGCACGTCGTGCAACAGCTGCTGCCAAGGCTGAATTCGAAGCCAAGCGCGCTGAGCTGGAAAAGGCTGCCGCCGAGAAGCTGGCTGCCGCTCAAGAACTGAGCGAAAAGCTCAACGGCGTGAACGTGAAGATCACTCAGAAGGCTGGCGTTGACGGTCGTCTGTTTGGTTCCATCACCAACGCCGACATCGCTGAAGAACTGGTCAAGGCCGGTTTCGCAGTGAACAAGTCGCAAGTGCGCATGCCCAACGGCCCCATCAAGACCGTTGGCGACGCCACTGTGGTGGTGGCTCTGCACACCGACGTGGCTGCAGAAGTGGCCGTCTCCGTGTACGGCGACCACTCCTAATTCAGGCTCTGTTCTGAATTGGCAAAAAGCCGCCTTCGGGCGGTTTTTTGTTTTCTGGTAATTGTTTGTCTCGCCAGCGTTTTTATCGTCACCCGCCGTGACGTCGCCACCGCCTCCCGCTACGATGGAGGACTTGTCTCTAGGAGTCTCATGTCGTCAGTAATGCCCCCGCTTGATCTGCAAGATGATGCATTCGCCCCGGTTCCCACTGCCGATCAGCAGGTGGCGCAACTGCGTGTGCCGCCGCACTCCATGGAGTCGGAATCTTCGGTGCTCGGCGGTCTGCTGCTGGACAACAATGCCTGGGAGCGCGTTGGTGATCTGCTTGGCGACGGCGACTTCTACCGACACGAGCACAAGCTGATCTACGAAGCCATCGGCAAGCTGATCAACGCCAGCAAGCCGGCCGACGTGATCACGGTTTATGAGCATCTGCAGGGCATGGGCAAAGCCGAGGAAATCGGCGGCCTGATGTACCTGAACCAGCTGGCGCAGTATGTGCCCAGTGCCAGCAATATCCGCCGCTATGCGGAAATCGTGCGCGAGCGCGCCATCTTGCGCAAACTGGTCACGGCCAGCGACGACATCGCGACCAATGCCTTCAATCCGCAGGGCAAGACCGTGGAGCGCATTCTCGACGAAGCCGAGCAGAAGATCATGGCGATCGGCGAGGAGGGGGCGCGCAACAAGCAGGGTTTCCAGTCGCTGGATTCGCTGGTGGTGGATCTGCTGGACCGGGTCCAGGAGATGGCCGACAACCCCATGGATGTGACCGGCGTGCCCACGGGCTTTGTCGATCTGGATCGCATGACATCGGGCCTGCAGGCCGGCGACATGGTGGTACTGGCGGCGCGTCCCTCCATGGGCAAGACCTCGTTTGCCGTGAATATTGCCGAGCATGTGGCGCTCAATGAGGGCTTGCCGGTCGCCATCTTCTCTATGGAAATGGGCGCGGCCCAGCTGGCGGTCCGTATCGTCGGCTCCATCGGCCGCGTCAACCAGGGCAATCTGCGTACCGGCAAGCTCAGCGACGACGAGTGGCCGCGTCTGACCGAGGCCATCGAGCGCCTGCGCACCGTGTCGCTGCATATCGACGAAACCCCGGGCTTGTCCCCGACCGAGCTGCGTGCCAATGCGCGTCGTCTGGCGCGCCAGTGCGGCAAGCTGGGCCTGATCGTGGTCGACTACCTGCAGCTGATGAGCGGATCGGGATCGGCCGCCAGTTCCGACAACCGAGCCACCGAACTGGGCGAAATCTCGCGGGGCTTGAAGATGCTGGCCAAGGAGCTGCAATGCCCGGTGATTGCGCTGTCCCAGCTCAACCGCTCGGTGGAGCAGCGTACCGACAAGCGCCCCATGATGTCCGACCTGCGTGAATCGGGCGCCATCGAGCAGGACGCGGACATCATCATGTTCATCTACCGTGACGACTACTACAACAAAGAGAGCAAGGAGCCCAATATTGCCGAGGTCATCATCGGCAAGCAGCGTAACGGGCCGACGGGGACGGTGAAGCTCTTCTTCCAGAAGAACCAGACGCGTTTCGAGAATCTGGCGCAGGGTTACGGCACGGACGAATACTAAAAATCATAGCTGTTAGCGCTTGTTGGGTATGGATTTCATAACTCTATGAATATGAAAGCTATGAATATCAAGCGCTACCAGCTATCAAATTGAAGGACATAAGAAAAGCCCGCAAGGCACAGACCTTGCGGGCTTTGTTTTTTGAGCAGCTGCGGGGTTAGCGGCTGAACAGGTAGACGCCAAGACCGATCACGCACAGTCCCAGCACTCCGCAGGCCCAGGCCAGGCGCTGTGCGCCTATGCGCAGCGCGCCCACGGTTGCGACGATCTGGGCATTTTGCTGGGCCAGCTTCTCGATGATCTCCAGCGACTGGCGCTGCGATTGCTCGAGCTGGGCGATGCGCTCCTCCTGCTGCTGGATCAGCAGCAGCGCCTGCTCGCCGGCGGAGGCCGGTGGCGAGATGCGCTGCGCAGCGCTTTGCGCGCTGGCGTCCTGCTCGCGCGCCTCGGCCTGGGCTTCTTTCTTCTTGAGCATGCCCTGGGCGGCCTTCACCACCTGAGGCGTGGCCTTGATGACCTCGCCCCAGGGCACGAGCTTGAGTGCCGCGATCCAGCTCGCCACTTACAGCACCTCGCTGGCGAAGTCCGCCAGGCGCGAGCGTTCTCCGCGCGCCAGGGTGATGTGGCCGCTATGGGGCCAACCCTTGAAGCGGTCCACCACATAGGTCAGGCCCGAGCTGCCTTCTGTCAGGTAGGGCGTGTCGATCTGGGCCAGATTGCCCATGCAGATGATCTTGGTGCCGGGGCCGGCACGGGTGATCAGGGTCTTCATCTGCTTGGGCGTCAGGTTCTGGGCCTCGTCGATGATGACGTATTTGTTCAGAAAGGTGCGACCGCGCATGAAGTTCATGCTCTTGATCTTGATGCGGCTGCGGATCAGCTCGTTGGTGGCGGCGCGCCCCCACTCGCCGGCATTGCCGCCGTCGCCCTTGGCCAGGAACTCCAGGTTGTCATCCAGGGCGCCCATCCAGGGGCCCATTTTTTCCTCTTCCGTGCCGGGCAGGAAGCCGATGTCCTCGCCCACGCTCACCGTGGCGCGGGTCATGATGATCTCGGTGTAGCGGCGCTCGTCCAGCACCTGGGCCAGGCCGGCGGCCAGGGCCAGCAGGGTCTTGCCGGTACCTGCCGTGCCCGTCAGCGTGACAAAGTCGACTTCGGGGTTGACCAGCAGGTTCATGGCGAAGTTCTGCTCGCGATTGCGTGTGGACACGCCCCAGACAGCATTCTTGGGGTTGCCGAAGTCGCGCAGCGTCTTGAGCACGGCCGTCTTGTCGCGGATCTCGGTCACGCGCATATAGAGGCTGGGCTCGCCCGGTGCTTCGTAGTAGACGAACTGGTTGATCATCAACTGGTCGACGATGGCGCCGCTGACGCGGTAGTAGGTGATGGCGCCTTCCTGCCAGCTCTCCACATTCTTGCCGGCCTTGGCCCAGAAGTCGTGGGGCAGGGCCAGGGCGCCCGAGTACAGCAGATCGCCGTCTTCCAGCACCTTGTCGTTCTGGTAGTCCTCGGCGGCCAGGCCCAGGGCGCGCGCCTTGACGCGCATATTGATGTCCTTGGACACCAGCACCACTTCACGGTCCTTGTGCTGCTCGCGCAAGGCTGCGACCACACCCAGAATCTGGTTGTCGGCCTTGCCCTGGGGCAGGCTTTCGGGCAGGGAGGCATCCAGAGGGTTGGTCTGGAAGTACAGCGTGCCGGTGGCGCTGCGCTGGCCTGTGGCATTGAGCGGCAGACCTTTTTCCAGACCGTCGGCGGGCTGGGAGGCAACCAGGGAGTCCAGCGTGCGGCTGACCTGGCGGCCGTTGCGCGCCACTTCGGTCATGCCCTTTTTGTGGTTGTCCAGTTCTTCCAGTACCACCATGGGCAGGAAGATGTCGTGCTCTTCAAAGCGGAACAGGCTGCTGGGGTCGTGCAGCAGCACATTGGTGTCCAGCACGAACAGCGTGGTCGGGCCGGTGCGCGTATTGCGGGCGCGGCGGGCAGGCTTGGCAGCTGCGTCCGCGGGTTTTGCAGGTACTGCAGCAGTGGATGCTGCTGTCGTCGGCGCTGCGCCAGCCGTTGTGGCGGTCTTGCGCGGCTTGGCGGTTGCGTTGGGCTTGCTGGTGCTGCGGCGCGGCTTGGTGACCGCGGGCGCGGTCTCTGGAGCCGCATTCAGGGCGGCGCCGTTGGGGGGGTTCAGATCCTCGTCAAGTTCTGCAGTCTGCTTGGCAGTCTTGCGGATGGACGAAAAGGCTTCTGCGGAAAGCTTTGCGGCGCGGTGGCCGGGTGCGGGGGGCAGGGGCATAGTGGACGAACCGTTCTCAACAAGATTCAAAAAGCACAAAGCCGCCTGGAAACCGAGGCGGCTTTGGTGGGGTGAACAGAGAATACTGCGTAGCACTGAGGCATGCCCCATTATGCATAGGCTCCGAGGGCCTGAAGCAGTATTTCCTGTTTTGCCTTGTTTAAAGACTTTGAAATACTTTGCGTGTAGATGATTGCAAGGTTTTCAGTCCCGGGCGGGGCTCAGGCCACCTTCTTGTCTTGAGTCTTCAGGCTTTTGACGGCCTTGAGAACTTCGTCCACATGGCCGGGAACCTTCAGGCCGCGCCATTCCTGCATCAGGATGCCGTCGGCGCCGATCAGGAAGGTGGAGCGCTCGATGCCCTTGACCTTCTTGCCGTACATGATCTTGTTCTTGACCACGCCAAACATGTGGCACATCTTTTCTTCGGTGTCGGCAATCAGCTCGAACGGCAGTTCCAGCTTTTCCTTGAAGTCGTTGTGCGAGTTCATGTTGTCGCGCGACACACCGAACACGGTGGCGCCAGCCTTCACGAAATCCTTGTACTTATCGCGGAATTGCATTGCTTCCGTGGTACAACCCGGCGTGTTGTCCTTGGGGTAGAAATACAGGATCAGAATCTGGCCGTTGTGCGAGGTGTTGGACACCTTGACGCCGCCGGTGGCGTTGGCTTCAAATTCTGGGAGTGGTTTGTTGACAACGATCGCCATGCGCTTGTATCTCTCGGGTGTGTTCGTTGAAATGCCGAGGGCGTCGGTGGTATTTTTGTTTTTATCAATCGATCGCCCCCAACCGCAACCTGCGATTTTACCCTGAAATACGTATTTCTCTCAATGTAAGCTCAGAAGTCTATGCTAGCAGCAGGGCTGCGACCACGTTGCGGCCTTCGCTGGCCAGAACGTTATAGGTACGGCAGGCCGAGGCGGTGTCCATGCTCTCCAGGCCAATGCGTTTGGCGATCAGCGGCTTGAGCCAAGCCACGGGTGGAAAGCGGTTCTTGCTGCCGCTGCCAAAGAGGACGACTTCCGCATCCAGCTTGGCGAGCTCCTCGAAATGCTCGGCCGTCAGGTCTTCGAAACGGGCGCAGTTCCACTCGGTCAGCAGGCCGCGGGCTCCGACCAGCAGACTGGTTTCGTGGTTTTGCTTGTCAACCGCGATCCAGCCCGGGCCATAGCCGGTGATGGTTTGCGCATCGGATTTGTCTGCCTGAAATTTCATGATGGAGAGTGTGCGCAATCGGCGCGCTGGACGGAGGCGATGGCTGCTGTCTCCATACAGAGAGGGTGGGGACATTGCTGCAGCGCGGAACTGTGCTTAAATTATAGGTTTCACCATGGCGTTTAATGCGCCCTGGCGTGCCTGAAATCCTTTTGCATTGATTCGCATGAAAACCGTTCAAAAATCCGCCAAATTAGCAAACGTCTGTTACGACATCCGCGGGCCGATCATGGACGCGGCGAAGAAGATGGAGGACGACGGCCAGAAGATCATCAAGCTCAATATCGGCAATCTGGCCGTGTTCGGCTTCGATGCTCCCGAGGAAGTGCAGCAGGACATGATCCGCAATCTGCCCAACTCGGCCGGCTATTCCGACAGCAAGGGCATCTTCGCGGCGCGCAAGGCCGTGATGCACGAAACCCAGCGCCAGGGCATCAAGGGCGTGACGCTGGACGACATCTATCTGGGCAACGGTGCTTCGGAGCTGATCAGCTTGGCCACCAACGCGCTGCTGGACAACGGCGACGAGATGCTGCTGCCTGCGCCCGACTACCCGCTGTGGACGGCAGCCACCAGCCTGTCCGGCGGCACGCCCGTGCATTACATGTGCGACGAGTCCAATGGCTGGATGCCCAATATGGACGACATCCGCGCCAAGATCACGCCGCGCACCAAGGGCATCGTCGTCATCAACCCCAACAACCCAACGGGTGCGCTGTACTCCAGGGAGCTGCTGCTGCAGATCGTGGAGCTGGCGCGCGAGCATGGCCTGGTCATCTTCGCGGACGAGGTCTACGACAAGGTGCTGTACGAGGATGCCAAGCACACGCCGCTGGGCAGCCTGTCCATCGATGTGCTGACCATCACCTTCAATTCCCTCTCCAAGGCCTACCGCTCCTGCGGCTACCGTGCTGGCTGGATGGTGATTTCGGGCGACAAAAAGCCCGCCAAGGATTACATCGAGGGCCTGAACATGCTCTCCAACATGCGCTTGTGCGCCAATGTGCCCGGCCAGTGGGCCGTGCAGACGGCGCTTGGCGGCCACCAGAGCATCGACGCCCTGGTGCAGGAGGGCGGTCGCCTGCGTGTGCAGCGCGATCTGGCCTGGGAGCTGATCAACGCCATTCCCGGCGTGAGCTGCGTCAAGCCCCAAGGCGCGCTGTACATGTTTCCGCGCCTCGATCCCGCCGTCTACCCCATCCAGGACGACCAGGAATTCTTCCTCGAAGTGCTGCAGGAAACCAAGGTCATGCTGGTGCAGGGCACGGGCTTCAACTGGCCCGAGCCTGATCACTTCCGCATCGTGTTCCTGCCGCATGAGGCAGATCTGCGCGAGGCCATCAACCGCTTGGCAGCCTTCCTCGAGAAGTATCGCAAGCGCCATGGCACGGACAAGCCCAAGGCAGTGCCGGCAGAAAAGGCACTCAAGCCTGCCAAGGCTGAGAAAGCCGCGTAACTCATCTTTTTGATAGCTGGTGGCGCTTGATTTTCAAGCGCTTCAGCGCTTTTTTGACCTTAGAACTTATGAAACCCATCCAAGTAGGCCTGTTGGGCATTGGCACCGTAGGCAGCGGTACTTTCAATGTGCTGGAACGCAACCAAGACGAGATTCGCCGTCGTGCGGGTCGTGGCATTGAAATTACCATGGTCGCCGACTTGGATACCGAACGCGCCAAGAGCGTGGTGGGTGACAAGGTCAAGGTGGTCGGCGATGCACGTGAAGTCATCGCCAACCCCGATATCGATGTGGTGGTCGAGCTGATCGGCGGCTACGGCATTGCCAAGGCCCTGGTGCTGGAAGCCATCGCGGCCGGCAAGCATGTGGTGACCGCCAACAAAGCCCTGCTGGCCGTGCACGGCACGGAAATCTTCAAGGCCGCAGCCGAGAAGGGCGTGATGGTGGCCTATGAAGCTGCCGTGGCCGGTGGCATTCCCATCATCAAGGCCTTGCGCGAAGGCCTGACCGCCAACTCCATCCAGTGGGTGGCCGGCATTATCAATGGCACGACCAACTTCATCCTGTCCGAAATGCGCGACAAGGGCCTGGACTTCGACGTGGTGCTCAAGGAAGCGCAGCGTCTGGGCTATGCCGAAGCCGATCCCACCTTCGACATCGAGGGTGTGGATGCGGCCCACAAGGCCACGCTGATGAGCGCGATTGCCTTCGGCATTCCCGTGCAGTTCGACAAGGCCTATGTGGAAGGCATCACCAAGCTGGCCGGTGCCGATATCCGCTACGCCGAGCAACTGGGCTATCGCATCAAGCTGCTGGGCATCACCAAGCGCACGGACAAGGGCATCGAGCTGCGCGTGCACCCCTCGCTGGTGCCTTCCAAGCGTCTGATCGCCAATGTGGAAGGCGCGATGAACGCCGTGGTGGTGAACGGCGATGCCGTGGGCACCACGCTGTACTACGGCAAGGGTGCCGGGTCCGAGCCCACCGCTTCCGCCGTGGTGGCCGACCTGGTGGATATCGCCCGCATGGACGGCTCCGATCCTGCCCACCGCGTGCCAGCCCTGGCCTTCCAGAGCAGCAGCCTGGCTGCCGCTGGCAGCGAGCTGCCCGTGCTGCCCATGGCCGAGGTCGTGACCAGCTACTACCTGCGCATCCGCGTGGCTGACGAAGCCGGAGTGCTGGCCAAGATCACCGGCCTGCTGGCGGGTGCCGGCATCAGCATCGACGCCGTGCTGCAGCGCGAAGCCGATGAAGTGGGCGGCGAAGGCTCGACTCAGACCGACCTGATCATTCTCACGCACGATACCCGCGAAGGGGATATGGACAAGGCCCTGGCCGAAATCCAGGGGCTGCCCACGGTGCTGGCTCCCATCACCCGCATCCGCAAGGAAGAGCTGAACTAAGGACTTGAGCATGTACCGTCGCACTCAAACCGGTTTATTCCCTGTTCAGTGCGGTGTCGGTATTGCAAACTCCTTCAAAGGCTGGCGCCCTATGGCGTCAGCCTTTTTGCTTTGGGTGGCGGCGGGTGCGCAAGCGGCGCCCGTCGATGTCTATCGTGGCACGCTGGGCGGCTCGGCGGTGGTGATGGAGCTGGGCAAGCCGGGTGAGGATGGTGAACGCCAGGGGCGCTATTTCTATCTGCGGCATGGAGTGGATATTCCACTCCGGGGCTCGCTGAATGCGCTGTCTGAGGCACGTCCTTTGAATAACGACTGGGCGCGTGAAAGCGGTGGCGAGCCTCCCGTGTTGACCGACTCCCAACAGCGCCGCATCGTTTGGCAACTGCGCCAGCAAGGCAGTGCTTTGGCAGGTGAATGGGTGGATGATATTCACGGCAAAAAACTGCCGCTAGCCCTTACCCATATTGCGCAGTATGACCCTGAAAAGATAGCGCCACTCGGTGTGGAGGCCGTGACGTTGGCGATTGTGCAAGGTGCGGGCAGCGGTATTGCATCGGGCGTTGCCATCTCGGCACAGGCCACGCCCTACGACTACCTGAAAGTGGCCGAGCAAAAGCTGGAGCAGGGCAAGGAAGTGGTGGTCAGCCCCACGCTGGCCTGGAGGCCGGTGCGCGATGCGCGTACCCAGTTCTGGTATCCGCGCCTCACGCGTCACCCGGATAGCAAAATTCTGGCGCAGACCAATACCGTTCTGGAGCAGCGCCACTGGGGCATGAGTCTGGAGGCGCTGGCCTGTGTGGGCTCGATCTACCAGAACGCTGGCCCGGCGGCAGGCTCACTGGGGGACTTCAATAACGAATCGATCAAGGTGACCTACCTCTCAAGTGCCTTGATGAGTGTGGTGGAGTCCGGTTCAACCGGTTGCGGTGGCGCGCACCCCAACAATCATTACGACCCCTTTGTGCTGGATTTGCTGCGGGGCGGTTATATGGACTTCACCCGCCTGCTCAAGGACGTGAAATATGGCGAGTACAAGCTGGAGTTTGGTGATCGGCTGTCGCGTTTTCTGAGCAAGGCCGTGAACCGGCATTCCGAGGATGACAAGGAGTGCACCGAGCTGCTGCCCCAGTACATGGCGCTGATGCTCGACAAGCCCGACAAGATGAGCTTTGTGATTTCAGGCATAGGCCATGCCATGGGGGTGTGCCTTGGCAGCGGCGTCAGTGTTCCGTTCCAGGAGCTGAAGCCCTATATCAAGCCGGGGGCGCAACGCTATTTCCAGCCCTGAGCCCCGTCCGGCGCGATATGAGGCAATGGCGTTGGCCGGTCTCTGCATTCGCGCACAGTCAAATCGGGCTTGCTGACCGATAATGGTCGGCTTGGCGGCATGACTTCTGTCCGTTTGGCTGTCCGTTCCGAATTTTAGTTTTTGGCGAGTTTGAGATGCTGTATCTGTCCACCCGCGGCCATGCTGACCGCAAGCGTTTTTGCGACATTTTGCTCGAAGGCCTGGCTCCCGATGGCGGCCTGTACCTGCCCGTCGAGTATCCCCGGATCGACGATGCCAAGCTGAGCCAGCTGCGCGAGACGCTGGCCAACAAGGGCTATGCGGCCCTGGCCTTCGAGATTCTGTCGCTCTATATCGACGACATTCCTGCCGAGGATCTGCGCGCCCTGTGTGCCAAGACCTATACCAGGGAAGTCTTTGGCAGCGACGCCATCGTGCCCGTGCGTCAACTCGACGGCGTGCTGCACATCGAAGCCCTGTCCAACGGCCCCACGTTGGCCTTCAAGGACATGGCCATGCAGCTGCTGGGCAATCTGTTCGAGTACGAACTGGCCCGCCGCAACGAGGAACTGAATATCCTTGGCGCCACTAGCGGGGACACCGGCAGCGCGGCCGAATACGCCATGCGCGGCAAAAAGGGCGTGCGCGTCTTCATGACCAGCCCACACGGCCGCATGAGCCCTTTCCAGCAGGCGCAGATGTTCAGCCTGCAGGACGAGAACATCCACAACATCGCCATCGAAGGCGTGTTCGACGACTGCCAGGACATCGTCAAGGCCGTCTCTAACGACCACGCCTTCAAGGCCCAGTACAAGATCGGCACCGTCAACTCCATCAACTGGGCACGTCTGCTGGCCCAGGTGGTCTATTACTTTGCCGGCTATCTGCAGGCCACCCGCTCCAATGAGCAGAAGGTGAGCTTCACCGTGCCTTCCGGCAACTTCGGCAATATCTGCGCAGGCCATGTGGCGCGCCAGATGGGTCTGCCCATTGCCAAGCTGGTGGTGGCCACCAACGAAAACGATGTGCTGGACGAGTTCTTCCGCACCGGCGTCTACCAGGTGCGAGGCTCGGCCAATACCTACGAGACATCGAGCCCCTCGATGGACATCTCCAAGGCCAGCAATTTCGAGCGCTTTGTGTTCGACCTGGTGGGGCGCGACGGCGTGCGCACCAGGCAGCTGTTCGCCGAAGGCGTGGCCAAGGCCGGCAAGTTCGATCTGAGCACAGATCCCGCCTTCAAGGATGCGGCCGGCAAGTACGGTTTTGTGAGCGGCAAGAGCACGCACGCCGACCGTCTGGCCACCATCAAGGACACTTTCGAGCGCTTTGATCAGATGATCGACACCCATACCGCCGACGGCGTGAAGGTGGCGCGAGAGCATCTGGGCGCCGAGCCCATGCTGGTGCTGGAAACCGCTCTGCCCATCAAGTTTGCCGCGACGATCGAAGAAGCGTTGGGCCGCCAGCCCGACCGTCCCGCCAAGTTCAACGGCATTGAAGACCTGCCCAAGCGTGTGGTCGTCATGGCCTCCGACGTGGACCAGGTCAAGGCCTTTATCGCCGAAAACTGCAGATAAAGTCCTGCGGCGTTAAGCTTGAAAAGCATCTGTGGCTTGGCGACAGGTGCTTTTTTTCTTTGGATGAAATTGGTATTTTGCGCTTGCCCATAGAGCGCTGGTAGCTATCAAAAACATATTGAAATCAAGATGAAGGTCATAGGCTTTGCCGGATATTCGGGCGCGGGCAAGACCGCCTTGGTCGAGGCGCTGGTGATGCTGATGAAGCAGCGCGGACTCAGGGTCTCGGTCATCAAGCATGCCCACCATGACTTTGATGTGGATCGCGAGGGCAAGGATAGCTGGCGTCACCGCAAGGCTGGCGCTTATGAAGTGCTGCTCGCATCCGATAGACGCATGGCGCTGATGCGCGAATACGAGCAGCCTGCTCAGCTGAGCGTGCACCATATGCTGGCGCAGCTGGACCCCAGCGTGGACTGGGTGCTGGTCGAAGGCTTCAAGCATGGCGAGCTGCCCAAGATAGAGGTCTGGCGGCAGCAGCAGGACAGGCTGGACAAGGGCAAGAGCCTGGAGCCGCTGTTTGCGCATGACCCTAGGGTGCTGGCAGTTGCCACCGACGCTGCCCATGACCTGCCTCAAGTGCCTGTCCAGCCCGTGCTGGATCTCAACCAGCCCCAGCTTGTGCTGCAATGGCTGCTGGCTCATTCGGACTCTCTGCAATACAAGAACTAAGGAAAGACACAGCAATGCAAGCACCACAGACGCCTCGCAAGCCGCTCAAGCCTCTGGATGAAGCCCTGCAGGAGCTGCTGGCCCATGCCCAGCCCCAGGCCGGCGCACAGATGGTGGACACCTTTGATGCCGATGGCCGCGTGCTGCTGCAGGCCGCCGTTTCGCCGCTACAGGTGCCGCCTCAGGACAACTCGGCCATGGATGGCTATGCGGTGCGCATCGCCGAATGTGCCGACGGCGCTGCAGTGCTGCCGGTGTCGCAGCGCATCCCTGCCGGCACCTCGCCCGATGCGCTGGCTGCCGGCTCCGTCGCCCGCATCTTCACGGGGGCGCCCGTGCCGGCCGGGGCCGATGCCATCGTCATGCAGGAGGACTGCGAATTGCTCGAGGACGGCCGCGTGCGCATCAAGGCCCAGCCCAGGGCTGGGCAGTGGATTCGCCGCGCGGGCGAAGACATCACGCAAGGAGCGACCGTGATCGAGGCAGGTACCCGCCTCACGCCGGCCCATCTGGGCCTTGCAGCCAGCATGGGCTTTGCCAGCCTGCAGGTGGCACGCAAGCCGCGTGTGGCCCTGTTCTCCACCGGCGACGAACTGGTCATGCCCGGTACCGTGGCACCGCAGGACATGCCAGCGGGCAGCATCTACAACAGCAACCGCTTCTTCCTGCGTGCATTGCTGCTGCGCATGGGCTGCGAGGTGACGGATCTGGGCATTGTTCCCGATGACCGCGAGGCCACGATCGCCGCGCTGGCCGATGCCGCCATGGACCACGACGTGATCGTCACCAGCGGCGGCGTCTCCGTGGGCGAGGAAGACCATATCAAGCCCGCAGTGCAGGAGCTGGGTCAGCTGGACCTCTGGCAGATCAACATCAAGCCTGGCAAGCCTTTTGCCTATGGCCGCGTCAATCGCGAGTCCGGCACGGGCTTTGCGCATTTCATCGGTCTGCCGGGCAACCCGGTCTCCAGCTTTGTCACCTTCCAGGTGCTGGTGCGCCCGTTCCTGCTGCGTCTGCAGGGCGTGCAGCATGTGCTGCCGCGAGCCATCGAAGCGCGCGCCGATTTCGTTTGGCCAAAGGGCGACAAGCGCAGAGAGTTTTTGCGGGTGCGCTACAACGAGCGTGGCGGGCTGGAGTTGTTCAGAAACCAGAGCTCGGGCGTGCTGACTTCCACGGCTTGGGGCGACGGCGTGGTGGACAACCCTGCCGGCACCACGGTTGCCATGGGCGACAGTGTGCGCTTTATCCCGTTTACCGAGCTCATGGCCTGATGGAGTTGGAGATGAAGACCGTTACGATTCGATATTTCGCCTCGATTCGGGAGGCTCTGGGCACGGGCAGCGAAAGCCTGCAGACTCCGGCAGCCACAGTGGGAGCATTGCGCGAGCAACTGATGAGCCGCAGCGATGCGGCTGCCCAGGCGCTGGCTGCCGGCAAGGCTGTGCGCATGGCGCTGAACCAGGATATCTGCGATGCCGATGCCGTGCTCAGCAATGGCGACGAAGTGGCATTTTTTCCGCCAGTGACGGGGGGCTGATGAGTCTCTGAGTGCTTGTGAGCCTCTAAAAACGGTTTCTGAAGAAGCCTGAAGTCCACAGAAGGCCTGTGCAAACCGATTGCACAGGCCTTTTTGCTGTTTGTCGGTTTCCAGGTGCCAGCCTTGATCGTGAGATTGCTTACTAGGGTTTTCCTGGGCGTATTTTCGTGAATCTGACGAGATTCATTTTGGAGAATCCGCGCTTTCTACAAGAAAGACAGAAAGCACTTACTCATGACAACTCACGTCAATATGGAGGAGACCCGCTCTGCGCGCTTTGCCATGCGCTGCGCCAGCTGGGCGGAGAAGTGGTTCCCAGATTCCTGGGTGTTTGCCGTGGTCGGCATCTTCATCGTGGTGCTGGCAGCGTTTGCCATTGGTGCGCCGGTGCAGGAAACCAGCAAGGCCTTCGGCAAGGGCTTCTGGAGTCTGATCCCCTTCACCATGCAAATGGCTTTTGTGGTGATTGGCGGTTATGTGGTGGCCAGCTCCAAGCCCGCATCTGCACTCATCAAGGCGCTGGCCCGCGTGCCCAAGACCGGTCGTGGCGCCGTGGCCTGGGTGGCGTTTGTGGCGCTGAGCGCCTCGCTGCTGAACTGGGGGCTGAGCCTGGTGTTCGGCGGTCTGCTGGTCAAGGAACTGGCACGCCGCACCGACATCAAGATGGACTACCGCGCCGCCGGTGCCGCCGTCTATCTGGGTCTGGGTGCCGTGTGGGCGCTGGGCATTTCGTCTTCGGCAGCGCAGCTGCAGGCCAACCCTGCCAGCCTGCCTCCCGGCATTCTGGCCATTACCGGCGTGATTCCGTTCACGCAGACTATTTTCCTCTGGCAGTCCGGCGTGATGCTGGGCGTGCTGATGGTGATCTCCATCGTCGTGGCTTACATGACTGCACCCGGTGAGAAGACCGCGCGTGATGCGGCCCAATGCCAGGTCGACCTGGGCACAGAAGTCGTGCAGGAAGTCAAAAAGCCCAGCCGCCCCGGTGAATGGCTGGAATACAGCCCCATTCTCATCATCTTGCTGGTGGCGCTGACCGTGGGCTGGATGGTGGAGGAGTTCTCGAGCAAGCCTTTCATTCAGGCAATCTCTGGGCTGAACACCTACAACCTGCTGTTTCTCATGGCCGGTGCGCTGTTGCACTGGCGCCCCCGCAGCTTTCTCGATGCCGTGGCACGTGCCGTGCCCACTACGACCGGCGTGCTGATCCAGTTCCCTCTGTACGGCGCGATTGCGGCCATCATGACGGACGTCAAGGGTGACGGCGGTGCCAGCATTGCCCACCATATCTCCACCTTCTTCACCAGCTTTGCCACGCATGACACCTATGCACTGCTGATGGGCACCTACTCGGCCGTGCTGGGCTTCTTCCTGCCCTCGGGCGGTGGCAAGTGGATTGTGGAGGCCCCCTATGTGATGCAGGTGGCCAATGATCTGCGGTACCACCTGGGCTGGGCCGTGCAGATCTACAACGCTGCTGAGGCTCTACCTAATCTGATCAACCCCTTCTACATGCTGCCGCTGTTGGGTGTGCTGGGCCTCAAGGCGCGTGATCTGATCGGCTTCAACTTTGTGCAGTTGCTGGTTCATGCGCCCGTGGTGCTGTTCCTGTTATGGTTCCTGGGTCAGACCCTGAGCTATATCCCCCCTGTAATGCCATGACCGAAACCGCCGATTTGCCATCTACCGAAGTGAACCCAGAGATCAGCGCCCGTACCCGCAAGGCTCTGGCTGAAGCGCGTGAGCGCGGAGTCAAGCTGGGCACGGCCGGCGCGGCCAATATCCGCGCCACGGTGGAAAAACGTAAATCGGCGGCCGATGCCTTTGCCAGGCAGCACGAAGCGCTGTTCGCCGAATTGCTGCAACAAGGTCTGACCCACCGCGCCATGGCGGCTGAACTCAATGCACGGGGCATTGCGGCCGCCAAGGGCGGTGAGTGGACCCATGGGCAAGTGCAGCGCATACTGAACCGCTACGCGGACTGGAAGGCTGCCGAGTCGATCCAGGCCTGAGGCCGTCATGCCGATCAAAAAGCCGTGCTGCGTTTGCTGCACGGCTTTTTTGATGGAGGTCGGGGACGAATGAGTCAGGCAATGTAGAGCAAGACCGCAACGCACAGCTTATGCACCATGCCGGGTGACCGCTTTCTGCCTTGTGGCAGCCAGTGCCAGCAAGCCCAGTACTATCAGCGTCAGACCATAGCCATAGGTGGTGGGCACCAGCCCCAGGCTCTGGGTCAGCAGGCCTGCGGCGATGGCAGGCAGGCTGAAGGCCAGATAGCTCAGCACATAGATGGTGGACAGCAGGCCGCCGCGTTCATGTGGCTCGGCCAGCGGCAGCACGCTGCGCAGCGCCCCTTGGAAGCTCACGCCAAAGCCCGCACCGGCAATGATGGAGGCGGCCACCATCAGCATCAGGCTGTGGCTGGCCACGCCCAGCAGCAGTATCACGATGCCCAGCGGCAGAACCGAGCCACCGAAGCGCAGCATGCGCTGGGCCGTCCAGTGGCGCAGCAGCCAGATGGCCGCCGCGGCACTCAGGGTGTTGATGCACACGGCCAGGCCTGCCATCAGGGTGGAGCCGGTGATCACACGCAGCAGGGTGGGGCCTAGCGACAGATAAAAGCCCGCCAGCGCCCAGGCGGCGATATCCAGCGGTGCCATGCGCAGGAAGGCCGGGCGGATATGCGCGGGAAGGCGGATGCGAGGGCGCATGGAGGCCAGGGCTCCGCTGCGGCGGCTGACGGTTTCAGGCATCACGGCAATGGCCCAGGCCGATGCCGCAAAGACCAGCAGCAGCCACCAGTAGATCTGGTGCAAGCCGTCATGGCCGTGGCTGGCCAGCTGGTTGGCGCCGAACACGCCGGCTGCCATACCCAGCATGGGAGACAGCGTATTGATCAACGCACCGCGTTCACGGTCCAGATCGAGCAGGGCCGCGCCCAGGGCTGCGCTCGCCATGCCGGTGGCAAAACCCTGCACCACACGCGACCAGAGCAGAGCCTGCGCATCCTGTGCATGGGCGAACATCAGCATGGAGACCGCCTCCAGTCCCAGGGCGGCAAGAATGACGGGGCGCCGGCCCAAGTAATCGGACAGTGCGCCCATGGTGAGCAGGGCGACGAGCAGACTGAAAGCATAGACCGCGAAGATCAGGGTCAGCATGCCCGAGGAAAAGCCCCAGGCCTGCTGGTAGAGCCTATACAAGGGCGTGGGAGCGCTGGATGCCGCCAGAAAGCTGGCCAGGGTCAGGGCGACAGCAGCCATATTGCGGGTGCTGGATACCGCAGTCAGGGATACAGAGGATGTGGACATGGAAAAGCTGGCTCCGCTACCATAAAAGCAAATTTTTTGCGTTTGCGTATTCTGCGTTAATTCATCATTAACGCAAATATTTAGCTTTAATGACCATGATTGCAAAAGACCCAGTCCAATCCCGGCCGGGCGGGCGCAGCTCCCGTGTACAGGCCAGCGTGCATCAGGCGGTGAGGAAACTGCTGGAGCACATGCCGCGCGAGGAGCTGACCTTTCCCCTGATAGCCACCGAGGCCGGCGTGACGCCTTCCACGCTGTATCGCCGCTGGGGCGATCTGCCGCAGTTGCTGGCCGATGTGGCGCTGGAGCGCATCCGTCCCATTGCCGAACCTGCGGACACGGGCAGTCTGCATGGCGATCTGCAGGCCTGGACCGAGCAATACATCGAGGAAATGGGCTCGCCTCTGGGGCGCACCTTGCTGCGCGATACCTTGGTGGCAACCCAGGAAGACCAGGTGACCTGCGCCTGCGTGGACATCATTCGCGACCAGCTTGGCATCGTGCTGGGCCGGGCCCGCGCGCGTGGCGAAGAGGCTCCCGATGTGGAAGCTATGCTGGATCAGCTGGTGGCACCCATCGTCTATCGCATTCTTTATGGTCTGCAGCCCGATGTGGCGTTTGGACGCAAGCTGGTCGAACAACTGGTGCCTGAGCAGGTCTGAGGCGCTTGCCCTAGAATCGCGGCTCACAGGTGCCAAGGGGCGCCTGCCCGCACAAGAGGCTCTCACCCTTGCTTTCGACAGCGTGTTCACGCTCGATTTCGATGTTCTGTCAGACCATGGTTGTTCTAGGGGCCCAGCGCGGGAGGCTCCGATGCAACCTGGAGCACTGTCATGACTTCATCTCTCCATCCCCAGGCGCGGCGCGCGCTGACGCGGGACTACAAACAGGCTTTTCCCGCCATGGGCATCTACGCGGTGCGCTGCGATGCCGCTGACTTGTTGCGCCTGGGGGCCAGCCGTAACGTGGACGCAATACTCAACCGCCTGAGGTTCGAGCTGAGCAATGGCTCCCGGCGCGATGCGGCACTGGCCCAGGCCTGGGCTTGCCATGGCGCACAGGCATTTCGTTTTGAGGTACTGGACCGCGTGAAGGAGCGCGACGACCCCTTGTTCGACTATGACGCCGAACTTCAGGCCCTGCTTTCCCTGTGGCAGCAAGAGCTGCAAGGGGTACAGCCATGAGCAGTGAAACCGTGAATGCCATGTGTTCAGGCCAAGCGCTGCACGGTGGTGCTGCAGCCATTGATCCGTCGGTTTCGGCCATGGGGGCCGGTTCTGTTTCCGGATTCGTTTCGCCGCAGGCCCTGGTCGACGAACTCAAGGTGCGCGCCCGCGTGCGCCTGAACCGCGCGCGGCGCGAGGGTGCTGCGGGCTCGGCCTCATTGCGCGACCATTTGCATCAGGCGGCGCGCGAGGTCGGCTTTGCCGGCTGGGAGCAGGCGCGTCGGGTGCTGGGAGTGCTGGCAGCACCGGGTGATGACATGGGCAGCTTCTGGCATGTGCCGCGTAGCGGCATTCTTCTGCACATCTGGTTCAGCGAGTACGCACAGGCGCGCAGTGTGCTCGCACAGCAGGCGGATGGCTTTTTGCTGCCTTATCGGCGCCAGTGCTTCATCGTGCAAGCGCCATTCATCGAGGCTTTGGGCTTGAACCCGGCCGATCCGGCCTGGGTCGCCATCGGGCGAGATCTGGTCGCTGCCTATGGAACGCCTGCCTGGCGGGCCTTGGCCTGGCAGCGTCTGCATGCGCCTGTCGGAGCCTTCTGATCTAGCTCCGGAGTTTGAAGCGAAAAATGCGGGTCTGAAAGTGCTGAGAACCGGTTCCGTCCGGGATTTCAGGCAGGGTCTTCGGGAGTGGAGAACTGCGGTGTACGCCATTCCAGCAGCTCGGCCAGGCGCTGCACGATCCAGCCCGCCTCAGGCGCAGTGACGACCGAGCCCTCCGCGGCCAAGCCCGCATGCATGCCCAGCAGCACCTGTTCTTCGGAGGAGTTGCCCGAGTGATAGAGCGTCTGTGCCTGCTCGGTCAGATGGCTTGCCAGGTCTTCGCATAGCTCATAGCGTGCGACGACCTCGGCAATCGGTGCGGACAGCTTGCCGCTGCGCGTGCGAAACAGCTCTGCAAAGCTGGTCGGCGGCTGAATTTGGCTGGTGTCGTCCATGGCTTAGCTTGGTTCGAACAGGCGCTCGAAACGCTCTATGTCCACGGCCAGCTCGCAGGTAATGAGCTGGCCCGATTTGTTGTCGCGCTTGCGGTGGGCAGCAAACAGCGTGGCCTTGCCCTTGAAGTTGTAGTCGGGCAGGTGGATCAGCTCATAGGGATAGGGCACAAAGAGCTGGAACTCGAAAATCATCCGGTGCTCGTTGCGCGGAGAGGGGTACAGCGTGTACTCCGGCAGATTGATGGTTTGTGTGGCCATGGCCCAATGCTAATGCGCCAGACATGCCCATGCTGGCCTGCGACAATGCAGGCATGACCGAAGCACGTGTATCCATTCAGACCCGGGACTTTGACCTCTCTGCCGAGATTGCCGCCCTGCGCACCGGCGATGCGCGCGTGGGCGCGGTCTGCAGCTTTGTCGGCACGGTGCGCGACCGCAACGAGGGCGATGCCGTCTCCAGCATGGAGCTCGAGCATTACCCCGGCATGACCGAGAAGTCGATCGAGGCCATCATCGACAAGGCTGTGGCGCGCTTTGGCATCTATGGCGCGCGCGTGATTCACCGCATCGGCCTGCTGCAGCCCATGGACCAGATTGTGCTGGTGGCGGTGAGCAGCGCCCACCGCAGCAAATCCTTCGAGGCCTGCGAGTACATCATGGACTATCTGAAGTCCGAAGCGCCGTTCTGGAAGAAAGAGCAGACCGAGCAAGGCGCACGCTGGGTGGATGCGCGTGTCAGTGATGAACAGGCTCTGGCGAGATGGGCTACACCCTGAGTCGCTGACGCGCCTTCCCCCAAGGGAGACGACACCTGCGCGGCGGGTCGGTCCTTGCTTGGTGTCTCTGGCTCGTAGCCTGCTTGTTCCGGGTGCAAGGGTCTTGTCGCGCTGTAGAGTCAAAAAGCGCTATTGCGCTGATCTGTCAAGCGCAAACCGCTATGTCTTTTGTAGCTTCACGCCTTGCAGCCAGCGTGGCGGCCTGAAGACCAGCACATTGCCGGCCATCACCAGGGCCAAGCCCAGCAGTCCCACACCAGTCCATTCATAGCCTTCCACCACAGCCGAGATATTGAGCGCCACTATGGGAAACAGCACCGTGGCATAGGCGGCTTTCTCGGGGCCCAGTCGACCCACCAGTGTGAGGTAGGCAGTAAAGGCAATCACCGAGCCGGGAATGGCCAGATACAGCAGCGCGCCTGTGTATTGCGGGCTGGTGTCAAAGTGCCAGGGCAGACCGGCGATCAGCGCATACGCCACCAGCAGCAGCGTGCCGGCCAGCATGCCCCAGGCATTGGTGTGCAGCGGCTTGTAGCCCAGGCCCTGCAGCGATGCAGAAAGCATGTTCCCGCAGGAAAAACACAGCGTTCCACCCAGCGCCCACAACAGACCTTGCCAGCTGGCGTGCTGACCTTGTTGCAGCTCCGGCCAGAACAGAATCACCAGACCCGTCAGGCCCAGAGCACTGCCTGCGAGCACATTGGGCGCAAGCCTGCGGCCATAGATGACTCGCGCCAGAAATGCATTCCAGATGCTGGCACTGGAAAACACCACGGCAGCCAGACCGCTGGTCAGGGTCTCGCTGGCGTGCATGAAGCAGACAAAGTTCATGCTGAAAAGGCATAGCCCCTGGCCCAGCACGCGTGGAATGGCTGCGCCGCGGGGGACGCGCCACTGGCGGGTCAGCAGCAGCCAGGCAAAAAGCACCAGGGCGGCAAGACCAAAGCGATAGGCGATGGACAGCTCTACGGGTACGCTGCCCAGCTGCATCTTGAGAGCGATCCAGGTGGAGCCCCAGATCAGCACGACCAGGGCATAAAGAGGTAAAAGCATGGCAAGTCTTGGTGCTTGGAAGAACCAGATCTTGCGCGCCTGGATTGGCTCTGCATTGCACATTCCTGCGGTTTTGTGGCGCTGCAGCAAGCGCGGCCAGATGACTGGCGCCACAATGCAGGCATGCCCGCCAGCGTTGTATCCGCCCCTTCGCATCTGAGTCATGTACTGGCTCGGTCACGTGCCCAGATCAGGCGCAGAGCGGGTTTGAGCCAGTCGCTGGAATTGGCAA
The DNA here is from genome assembly GCF_016772095.1 of Comamonas sp. NyZ500. Classification (NCBI taxonomy): domain Bacteria; kingdom Pseudomonadati; phylum Pseudomonadota; class Betaproteobacteria; order Burkholderiales; family Comamonadaceae; genus Comamonas; species Comamonas sp. NyZ500. Next base: position 238,924 of record NZ_JAEIJE010000002.1, read on the forward strand.
TCTGGGCCAATCACGATGATGAGGTGCACTACCGCCAGCAAGGCCATCACACGCTGTCTGTCTATCTGACCGGAGGTCAGGGATCGCAACTCAAGGACGATGCACTGGCCCGAGGCGAAGCAGGGCGCTTTTGCGTTCTCCCGGCCGAGCATGAATCGCGCTGGCTGGTGCGTGAGCCTGTGCAGTTTCTGCACCTGTATGTTTCGGATATTGCCTGGGCCGGCCGTGTGGTGCGCCTGCTGGATGCCGAGCCGCGAAGCATTACGCTGACACCGCAGATTTATTCCCTAGACCCAATCTATGCGCAATGGGCCCAGTCGCTGTGGCGACTGGACTGGAGTGGGGCTCATGACATATGGCAGGCGGACTGCCTGAGCCAGCAAGTGCTGGACCGGCTGGTACTGCAGTCGGCGGCGCCCTGGCAGCGGCACAAGCTGCTGAAGCCGTTGGGTGGCCTGTCATCCACGGCCCGGCGCAAGGTGCTTGACTATGTGGAGGCTCATCTGGCCGACAGCAGAGCCCTGAGCTTGCCCGCGCTGGCGCAGGTCGTTGCCTTGTCCGAATATCACTTTGCCCGCATGTTCCATCAAAGCATGGGTTGCACCGTGCATGACTGGGTCATGCAGCGACGTCTGCAGCAGGTCTGCGCCCGCCTGCAGGGCAGCGCAGGCAGTGCAAGAAGACGCACGCCGCAGCTTGCATGGCTGGCCGCCGAAACGGGGTTTGCCAATGCCAGTCATTTGCTGCGCAGCTTTCGCAAGCACTATGGGCTTACTCCTACGCAACTGGCTCGGTGCTGGCGCGATGCTTGAACTTGATATACCGCAAGCAGGGCGGTTGCGGATCTGCTTTTTGCTGTTTTTTGCGCATTCGGGTCTTGAAACCCCCTGTTTGACTATCAGATAAATGGCAATGAATCTGATTGGAGCGAAAGCGACAAACCATGCGAATTGACAAACTGACGACCAAATTCCAAGAAGCCTTGGCCGACGCGCAGTCCCTGGCGCTCGGTGCTGATCAATCCACCATCGACCCTCTGCACCTGTTGGTGGCCATGCTGCGCCAGGACGACGGCCCGCGTGCGCTGCTGCAGCGCGCCGGCGGCAATGTGCAACAACTCAAAAACCTGGCAGAACAGGCCATGGCTGATCTGCCGCGCGTGCAGCAGCAAGGCGATGTGCAGGTCGGCTCCGAGCTGGCTCGGCTGCTGCAGGCCAGCGAAAAAGAAGCCCTCAAGCGCGGTGACCAGTTCATCGCCAGCGAGCTGTTTCTGCTGGCGCTGGCCGATGCCGCAGGCTCGGCCACGCGTGCCGGAGCCTTGCTCAAGCAAAGCGGCGTGAGCAAATCCAGCCTGGAAGCGGCCATCAATGCCGTGCGAGGAGGTCAGAACGTGGACAGTGCAGAAGCCGAAGGCCAGCGCGAAGCGCTCAAGAAATACACGCTGGATCTGACCGAGCGCGCCCGCAGCGGCAAGCTCGATCCCGTGATCGGCCGCGACGATGAAATCCGCCGCGCTATCCAGGTGCTGCAGCGCCGCAGTAAGAACAACCCCGTGCTCATCGGCGAGCCCGGCGTGGGCAAGACCGCCATTGTCGAAGGCCTGGCCCAGCGCATCGTGGCCGGCGAAGTGCCCGAGAGCCTGCAGAACAAGCGAGTTCTGTCGCTGGACATGGCGGGCCTGCTGGCCGGTGCCAAGTACCGCGGCGACTTCGAGGAGCGCCTCAAATCCGTGCTCAAGGAAATCGCACAGGACGAAGGCCGCATCATTCTTTTCATCGACGAAATCCACACCATGGTGGGCGCCGGCAAGGCCGATGGCGCCATGGACGCCGGCAATATGCTCAAGCCCGCGCTGGCGCGTGGCGAGCTGCATTGCGTGGGCGCGACCACGCTCGATGAGTACCGCAAGTACATCGAAAAGGATGCCGCTCTGGAGCGCCGCTTCCAGAAGGTCATCGTGGACGAGCCTTCGGTGGAGGACACGATTGCCATTCTGCGCGGTTTGCAGGTGAAGTACGAGGCGCATCACAACGTCGATATCACCGACCCCGCCATCGTTGCCGCTGCGGAGCTGAGCCATCGCTACATCACCGACCGCTTCCTGCCCGACAAGGCCATTGACCTGATCGACGAGGCCGCGGCCAAGATCAAGATCGAGATGGACTCCAAGCCCGAGGTGATGGACAAGCTCGAGCGCCGCATGATCCAGCTCAAGATCGAGCGCGAGGCCATGAAGCGCGAGAAGGACGAGGCTTCACAAAAGCGTCTGCAGCTGATCGAGGAAGAGCTCGAAAGCCTGGAGCGCGAGTACGCCGACCTTGAGGAAATCTGGAAGGCCGAGAAGGCCAGCGCCCTGGGGTCGGAGCAGATCCGCAAGGAAGTGGACCAGCTGCGCATACAGATCGAGGAGTTCAAGCGCAAGGGCGACTTCAACAAGGTGGCCGAGCTGCAGTACGGTAAGCTGCCGGCACTCGAAAAGCAGCTGCACGAAGCCCAGGCCAAGGAAGAGGGTCAGGACGGCGCGACGGCCAACAAGCTGCTGCGCACCCAGGTCGGAGCCGAGGAGATCGCCGAGGTGGTGAGTCGTGCCACTGGCATCCCCGTGGCCAAGATGATGCAGGGCGAAAAAGACAAGCTGCTGCACATGGAGGACAAGCTGCACGAGCGCGTGGTGGGCCAGGAGGAGGCGATCAGCGCCGTGGCCAATGCCATTCGCCGCTCGCGCTCGGGTCTGTCCGATCCCAATCGCCCCACTGGCTCCTTCCTGTTCCTGGGCCCTACGGGCGTGGGCAAGACCGAGCTGTGCAAGGCGCTGGCAGGCTTCCTGTTCGACAGCGAGGACCATCTGGTGCGTATTGACATGAGTGAGTTCATGGAAAAGCACTCTGTGGCACGCTTGATCGGTGCGCCTCCCGGCTATGTGGGTTACGAAGAGGGCGGCTACCTGACGGAAGCCGTGCGCCGCAAGCCCTATAGCGTGCTGCTGCTGGACGAGGTGGAAAAAGCTCACCCTGATGTCTTCAATGTATTGCTGCAGGTTCTGGACGATGGCCGGTTGACCGATGGCCAGGGCCGCACGGTGGACTTCAAGAACACCGTGATCGTGATGACCAGCAATATCGGCTCGCATCTGATACAGGCCATGGTTGGCGAGGATGCCGATGATGTGAAGGAAGCGGTCTGGGGGGAACTTAAAAACCATTTCCGACCCGAATTCTTGAACCGTATCGATGAAACCGTGGTCTTCCATGCACTGGATGCCAAGAACATCGAGGCGATTGCCAGGATTCAGCTGAAGTTGCTGGAAAGCCGTCTGCAGAAGATGGAACTGAGCATGCAGGTGTCCGAGCAGGCCCTGGCCGAACTGGCCAAGGTGGGCTTCGATCCCGTGTTCGGTGCCCGTCCGCTCAAGCGCGCAATCCAGCAGCGTATTGAAAACCCGCTGTCCAAGTTGTTACTTGAGGGGAAATTCCCGCCCAAGAGTACGATAGCTGTGACAGTCGACCCGGTGAATGATCCCGGGGTGTTCCGGTTCGAGTCCGCAGGCGCTGCCTGAGGACCTGAACCCTAGAAAGAGGTATTGCTTTGAACGATTTCGCCGCCACTGCAACCCGCTGGGCCGTCCGCATCATGCTGATGCTGGTGGGCCTGGTGTTTTTCCTGTGCCTGATGGCCGTGGCCTGCCTCATCGCCCTGGCCTGGGGTGCGCGCGCCCTGTGGGCCAGGCTCACGGGCCAGCCCGTGGTGCCCATGAGCATGGGTGCCATGAGCCCCTTTGCCGGCTGGCAGACGGTGTACCGCTCGGGGGCCGAGTGGATGGCGCAATCGTCGGGCAATGCTGATGCCAAGAAGGATGAGCGTGAAGCCCGCGGACGCCGCGGCGTTCTGCCCGGTGCCGGCGATGTGACCGATGTGCAGCCGCGCGAGGTGCACGAGTCGTAATGACAAGCGCTTACACAGGCTTCATACTTTGGAGCAGGTGAGGCAATAAAGGGCCGCAGGCTTGTTTCGCGGTCAACACACAAGAGCCTGTGCAGTGTTGCATCAGGCTCTTTTTTTACGCTGTGTTTACGCAGTCTCGCGGTATGGTCGGGACTGTGATCTTGGGATTTTCAGACAGGCATGAACTACATGGACTTGCACCGCATTTTTGACTTGCAGTACCAAGCCAGCCGTACGCAGGTCGATGTACCTTTGCTGGTGCGCCGGGAGAGACTGCTGCGTCTGCAGAAGATGCTGGACGAGAACGGCCCGGCTTTGTGCGCGGCGGTGGAGCAGGACTTTGGCGTGCGCTCCGAGCGCTGGACCGAGATGCTGGATCTGATGCTGGTGCGCAATATGCTCAGGCACACGCTCAAGCATCTGCCCAAGTGGAGCAAGCGTCAGCGCGTGCGCACGCCGCTGATGCTGCAGCCAGGCAAGGCTTGGGTGGAGCGCCAGCCTTTGGGCGTGGTGGGCATCATCTCGCCCTGGAACTATCCGCTGCAACTATCGCTGGCGCCGGCCATCACGGCTCTGGCGGCGGGCAATCGCGTGATGCTCAAGCCCAGCGAGCTGACGCCGCATACCTCGGCAAAAATGGGCGAGCTGGTCGCCCAGTTCTTTGCACCCGAAGAGTTCTGCGTGATCGAGGGGGACGTGGCCGTGGCCACGCAGTTCTCGGGTCTGCAATTCGATCATCTGCTGTTCACCGGCTCCACGGCCGTGGGGCGGCGTGTGGCGCAGGCGGCAGCCGTGCACCTGACGCCCACCACACTGGAGCTCGGGGGCAAATCGCCCTGCATCATTGCGCAGGACTGCGATATGCAGGCCGCTGCGCTCAAGGTGGCCTATGGCAAGCTGGTCAATGCCGGGCAGACCTGCATCGCTCCCGACTATGTGCTGCTGCCGCGCGGCAAGGAGCAGGAGTTTGCCGAGGCCTATCAGGCGGCGGTGCAGCAGCTGTACCCGCGCATCTCGGGCAACCCGGACTACACGGCCATCATCAGCAAGCGCCATCTGGCACGACTCAAGCAGATGCTGCGCCAGGCGCAAAGCCTGGGAGCGCAGGTGCACTGGATGCATGAAGCGGCTGCCCCGGCTGCGGACGGTGACACCACGGCCTGGGGCGAGGCCGTGGAGAGGCAGTTCGCTCCGGCGCTGGTGTTCGGCGCCACCGGCGAGATGCAGCTGATGCAGGAAGAGATCTTCGGCCCCATCCTGCCTGTGATCTCCTACGAGCATATCGAAGACGTGATCAATGCCATCAACGCCAGCCCGCGCCCGCTGGCGCTGTACTGGTTTGGCAACGACGAGGCCGAGCGCAATGCGGTGTTGATGCGCACCGTCAGCGGAGGCGTCTGTGTGAACGACACCTTGCTGCATGTGGCGCATGAGAACTTGCCATTCGGCGGTGTCGGCGACAGCGGCTGGGGGGCCTATCACGCAGAGCAGGGCTTTTTGCGCTTTGTGCACCAGAAGGCGGTTTTCGTGCAGTCGCGCTGGGCGGCGACTTCCCTGCTGTACCCGCCGTTCGGGGAAAAATTCGACCGGGTGATGGACTTCATGCGACGCTGGCTCTGAAGTTTCTTGGCCGTCGAACAGGGATTGAGCGCTTCGATGCTGTCGTGAGCGCTTGCCAGATTGTCATCAAATGTGACGCAAACCATTGATGGTTGCGGGCTTGCTGCTCTGCTTAGTGGAGCGCATAGCACATAGATTGCGCCATAGCAAGAAATTGCGAACAGCCGCAGTTGAGCAAATGGCTAACCACTGCACCGCGTGCCAAAACTCTGAATCTGTAGACAATTACGCCCTTCTATTCTTACATGTTTCCGCCCCGGTTTTTCCATGTCTAGTATCCAGGTCCGTCCCGCTACTCTTCGCGATGCAAAAGCGATTGCCCAGATCCATACTGCTTCCGCACTGGAGGCTTATCGAGGTCTGGTTCCCGATGATCAACTGAAGGCCATGTCCTCGGTTGAAAAGCGCCAGGCTTACTGGCGCGAAGCTATTGAATACTGTGAGCCACAGGTCCAGGTCGCCATTGACGGCGACAAGATCGTTGGCTTTGTCGGCTTTGACCGTTCCCGTGATGAAAAGTCCCGCCAGACCACCGGCGAGATCTGGGCTATCTATGCAGCTCCCTCGCACTGGAATCAAGGTGTTGGCGTTGCCCTGTGGGATGCCGCCCGAGATGGTTTGCTGGAAGAAGGCTGCACCAATGTGACAGCCTGGATTCCGCTGCGCAACGAGCGTGCCTTGCGTTTCCATGAAATGGCAGGCTTCAAGCGTGAAATGTCCACGGCCAAGACGGCTGTGATTGGCAGCATCAAGATTGAAGAAGTGCGCGTCAAGCGTCCTCTGAACGGCTGATCACAGCGTTCAGCACTCACTGAAAGACAGGCCGTGACGTCTCCCAACAGCAAGCTCGCGGCCTCAGTCTGCGCTCCCGCATCTGCTTTCGACCTGCTGCAATGGCAGGAGCAAGCCCAGGCCCATACGGCTTTGTGGCGCAGCGAAAGCAGCCTGCCCAAGCCCCGCCGCATCGAAGTTGCCGATGACACCATGCCCGCTGATACGGCGTTTCGCCATATCAGCGAAGGTGCGTCGCTGCTGTGGCGCGGTGATTTTCAGAATGCGCGTCAGTTGTTGCTGGCACTGGGCCGCCGGCTGGACAAGAAGTCGCGACGCAAGAGCCCGGCAAAGAGCCCTGCTGCAGCAGGCTTTCCCCATGCTTTTCATCTGTACCGCCAGTCCCAGGCCCAGCGTGCACGCATGTTGGCCAGCATTCTGATCGAGCTGGATTTGCAATGGCATTGCGCCTTGCGCCGGGCTCCTGACTGGAGTCAGGCCTGCTCCGAGGCCTGGGGCACAGTTCCGGCCGAAGTGCAAGCGCAGTCCGTGCTGGTGCCGCTGCGCGATCTGCTGGGGGTGGTCGGCGCCCATGAGTGGCGCAAGAAGGGGGTGGAGATTCCTGCCCTGGATGGCGCCCGCATTCATGCGCACTACGGTGTTTTCTCGCCCGTGCGCGGCGAGTATCTCGATCTGGTGGCGCGTGCGAGCATTCCCGCAGCCGGTATTCAACAGGCCTGGGATATTGGTGTCGGCACGGGCGTGCTCTCGGCATTGCTGCTCAAGCGCGGCGTGAAGTCGGTGGTCGCCACCGATACCAGCGAGCGTGCGCTGGCCTGCGCCTGCGAGAATCTGCAGCGCCTGGGTCATGCTTCCCGGGTGGAGCTGCAGCATGCCGATCTGTTTGCGCAAGGGCAGGCCGGTCTGATTGTCTGCAACCCGCCCTGGCTGCCGGGCAAGGCAGCATCGGTGCTCGATCAGGCCATTTATGACGAAGACAGCCGCATGCTGCGCGGCTTTCTGCAAGGGCTGGCGGCACACCTGCTGCCAGGTGGCGAAGGCTGGCTCATCATCTCCGACCTGGCCGAGCATCTGAAGCTGCGCACGCGTGACGAGCTGCTGGGCTGGATTGAAGCCGCCGGACTCAAGGTGCTGGGGCGTGAAGATGTTCGCCCGCATCATGGCAAGGTACAGGACCGAGAGGACCCTCTGCACATTGCGCGCTCTGCCGAAGTGACCTCGCTCTGGCGTCTGGCCAAGGCGGGCTGACAGCCAGGCTGCTAGGCCGCTGCGCCTTGCAGTTCCTGGCAGGATGGATCAGCGGCTTCCCCGTGCGCCAGCAGGGCGGCCAGCCTCTCGCGCAGCGAATGTGCGCGCTCTTCGCCTGCATATTCCTCTACCGCAGTCAGCAGGCTGATACCGGCGCTGCGCAAGCTGGTCAGGTCTCTGGCCTCGCGCAGCTGGGTGCGCAATGTCTGGGCCAGGGCCTCATGGCGGTTGGCAAACAGGCGCTCGCACATATCGAATAAATACATGCGCGTGCCCGCCATATTGATGGCTGGTGTCGAATCAGTGGCTTCTTCGGCTGGCGCCAGGGCTGGTGTGGCCGGGCTGTCTCCAACTTTGGCGAGAGGCGGTGCTCGATGAGTGGCCAGGCTGCGCTCTTTGGAGGCGCTGGTTGGCATCAGTTGAAGATATCCCTGTTCCACCAATTGCTGGGCCAGTGCGGCATGATCGCTGCCCAGCATGGCAGCAAGTTCTTCCATGCTCTTGCCGCCGGCCAGCAACAGCAGGGAGCGCGCGCGCTGCGGCAGCTGGCGCGATCCGGGCTGAAGTTCCTCCTGGGCCTTGGCGGTTTTCTGCAAAATCATGGCTGCTTCTGTCTGGCGCATTACAAGTGCGGATGCGCTATTGCATGGGCTGACGATGACACTGGTGTGAATCTGCGCCAATTCGCAGTGGATCGGCCAGTCATTACTGCCCAAGCTTGCCAATTGCTTCTGAATTAATAGCTGCTGGCGTTTTCTGAATAAGCGCCACAGGTCAATCTGATTTGAATCTGAAATGAGACTGCTGCTCGCGCCCATGGAAGGGCTGCTGGATTTTGTGCTGCGCGATGTGCTGACCCGGGTGGGCGGCGCGGATCGCTGCGTGTCCGAGTTCATTCGCATCAGCGGCTCGCTGCTGCCGGACAAGGTCTATCTGCGCACGATGCCCGAGCTGCGCAACGGCAGCCGGACGCTGGCCGGCGTGCCGGTGCGGGCGCAACTGCTGGGCTCAGACCCCGTCAGCATGGCCGAGAACGCTGCCAATCTGGCGCGCCTGGGGCCAGAGGGCATCGATCTGAATTTCGGCTGCCCGGCCAAGGTGGTCAACCGCCATGGTGGCGGTGCATCGCTGCTGCAGGATCCCGAGCAGATCGTGCGCGTGGTGGACGCCGTGCGCCGTGCCGTGCCCGCGCAGATGCCGGTGTCGGCCAAGATGCGGTTGGGTTTCAACGACCGTGCGCTGATGACCGAATGCGCCCAGGCCATGGAGCAGGGCGGTGCCTGTGAGATCGTCGTCCATGCGCGTACCAAGCTGGACGGCTATCGTCCGCCGGCCTATTGGGAAGAGATTCCACGCATCCGCGAGGCGGTGGGCGTGAATGTGGTGGCTAATGGCGAGATCTGGACTGTGGAAGATGCCTTGCGCTGCCGCGAAGTTTCGGGCTGTGACGATCTGATGCTGGGGCGCGGCATTGTGGCCGACCCGGGTCTGGCCCTGGCCGTGCGCCGCGCCGTGGAGCACGGCAGCGTCAGTGCGGTCGCTGGCATTGACTGGCTGGCGCTGGTACCCCAGGTGCAGCGTTTTTGGCATATGGTCTGCGAGGATCTGGAGCCGCGCCAGCGTGCGGGTCGCCTCAAACAGTGGCTCAACCTCATGCGCAGACGTTTTCCCGAGGCCGAGCTGGCTTATCAGGAAGTGCGCACCCAGACCGACCAACGCGCCATCAGCGACTGGGTGCAGGCGCTGCCGCAGCGTGATCTGCAGCAGGAATGGGCCTGGCCGCAAACCATGCCTAAAGCAGACTGTCTGGAGCCAGAGGCCCGAGCAGCTGCAGCATAAGGCGCAGACCCAGGCTGGCATCGGGTTCGGAATACGAATCACTGAGCCCGCTGTCCTGCGGCGCACGCCAGACCAGTTGCCCCTTGGTGTTCAGATCCACACGCCAGCTGTTTTCGGGCAGACTTTCATCGATGCTGTCGCCGGCCAGCTGGCTGAAGCGGCGGCTGGCGATCAGTACGGCGATCTCGGTGTTCTGCAGGCGTGAGCGCATGTCCAGATTCATGGAGCCCACTGCGACCAGCCGCCCGTCTATGACCAGCAGCTTGGTGTGCAGCATGGCCCGCGAAGCACCGGAACTGCCCCCGCTGGAGCCCGTGCCGCCTGCGCGCAGGGCGGAGCTGACATTGGCCGCTTCGCTGCGCATTTCGTGCAATTCGATGCCCATCTCCAGTAATGCCTTGCGGTGGCGGGCATAGCCGGCATGTGCCAGTGGAGCATCGTTGGAGGCCAGGGAGTTGGTCAGTACCCGGATGCGTACGCCTTTGCTGCGTGCGGTTCGAAAGGCATCCATGATCTCCGGCCCCGGTACAAAGTAGGGCGAAACGACCAGCAAGTCCCGCCTGGCAGAGCGAATCAGAGCCAGCAGACCATCGACCACCGACTCGGCATTCAGCGCCGGCGCGGCCAAGGGGGGGAGGCTGTTGGCGTCGTCGGCCTTGAGCACCGCTGCTTCGAATGACTCATCGGCGGCAGTCCGCTCCGCTCCTTCAGCAGGAATCTTGGTGGGGCTGTCGGCCAATACCATGGCCTGGGCCCAGATCCATGGGATCTGGTTCAGATTCAAAGGGCTGTCTTCGGGTTCCGGTTTGGGGACGGTGGTGTTACGGGCATGCTCGGCTTCGCTCCTGGCGTCTTCCTGGTCAAACTGCTTTTTGAGTTTGAGCAAGTCAGGCTCGCTGATCAGCGACTGCACGGGGTAGGCGCGAACATTGTTCCAGTAGCGGTCGAAGCTGCGCGACAAATCCTTGACGACCGGGCCGCCGGTCAAGACATCGAGATCGACAAAATTGCCTTCATTGGAGGCGTCAAAGTAGGCATCGCCCAGATTGCGCCCGCCAATCACGGCCAGGGTGTTGTCGGCCACAAACAGCTTGTTGTGCATGCGCTGCTGCGCGCGCTGAAAGTCGGTCAGCAGGGTCCAGGCTCGGCCGATGGTGGAGGCGCGCGAGCCGGCCAGCGGGTTGAACATGCGCATCTCCACATTGGGCACAAAAGCCAGGCGCATGACCTGCGCGTCCGGCCCCGTGCTGTGGAAGTCGTCCAGTAGCACGCGTACGCGCACGCCGCGCTTGGCCGCCTGCAAGACGGCGCGCAGCAGTCGCCCGGTACTTTGGTCTGCATGGATGGCGTAGTACTGCAGATCCAGCGTTTTCTGTGCGTTTTCCACCAGTGCCATGCGGCTGCTGAGGGCATGCTTGGGGCCGGAGAGCAAGGCAAAAGCCGAGGCGTCTGGCTTTGCCTTGGCCGGGCGAGCCTGAGAGATGAACAGGCCCAGCTCGGTGCCTTGGGGCTGGCTCAATGCGGTGCTGACGGGGCGCTCCACATCCTTGGGCAGCGATGCCGCGCAGCCTGTGAGCAGCATCGCGGCTATGACGCCGGCAAGCAGCGCCAGATGCTTTTGCTGCCTCGATGGTTGCAGCCGTGACGATGTGGAGATAGAAGCCGTCATTGCTGCTTTGTAACCCATGATGACCGAGTTCACATGTCGGACACAGACTGCGCTAGAACTGCTCTCGGCCCTGGACTCTGGCAACAATGCGCAGGTCCGGTCCCAGGCGGGCGACATCATGGAACACCAGTGGCAGACCTTGGTCCAGGCTGTCGAGCGGGCCGAAGTTGGCAATACCCATGGCACCCGTGCCCAGCAGTTTCGGGGCTTGATAGAAGAGAAGCTCATCGACCAGACCTTCGCGAATCAGTGAGCCGTTGAGCTTGAAGCCAGCTTCCACATGCAGCTCATTCGTGCCGCGCTGGGCCAGATCCCGCAGCATGGCCGCAAGATCCACCTTGCCTGCAGCATTGGGCATATCAATAACCGTAGCGCCTAGCGCTTGCAGTTCTTCAATTCTGGATTGCTTTGTGCTGCAGGTATAGATGAGGCAACCGCTAGATGCTTTCAAAACATGAGCGTCCAGCGGGATGTCCAGCTTGCTGTCCACCACGGCAATGCGTGGCTGGCGTGGCGTGTCTACGTCCCGCACATTCATGCGCGGATTGTCTTCAAGCACCGTGCCTATGCCGGTCAAAATCGTGCAGGCACGGGCACGCCAGGCATGTCCGTCGGCCCGGGCGGCCGCCGAGGTAATCCACTGGCTTTGGCCGTTGTGCAAGGCCGTGACGCCGTCCAGCGAGCTGGCTGCCTTCATGCGCACCCAGGGTGTGCCGCGAATCATGCGGCTGAAAAAGCCGATATTGAGCTCGCGTGATTCAGCTCCGCCGGGGCCGATCTCCACATCAACACCCGCAGCGCGCAGCCGCTCGAAACCCTGGCCGGCCACTTGCGGATTGGGATCCGTCAGGGCTCCCACCACCTTGCCGATGCCGGCTGCGATCAAGGCGTCGCAGCAGGGGCCGGTGCGGCCATGGTGCGAGCAGGGCTCCAGCGTCACATAGGCCGTGGCGCCATGCACATCGTTGCCCTTGGCCGCCGCATCGCGCAGCGCCATGATCTCGGCGTGGGGGCCGCCTGCCTGTTGGGTGGCACCTTGCCCCAATAGTGCGCCGCTGGCTGAGACGATGACACAGCCGACACGAGGATTGGGCGATGTGCGGAACATGGAAGTGGCGGCTTGCTCCAGCGCAAAGTCCATCAAGGACGATTGAGAGGGTTGGGCTGGGAGGGAGTTCGGATGAGTGCTCATAAGACGCGGGGAGGAGTCGGTAGCATTATCAGGATTCCGACGAGCGGAGGGCATACGCGGATGGGTGGACTTGCCAGGAAGGAGGTGAGCGGCGAAGCTACGCCTATTCTGGAAGGCAATGTATCTCTTGAAACAAATCAATTCTCCTCGCCAAAGGCGCGTGAGTGGTCTGACACTCATCGAGTTGATGGTCACTATCGCCATTTTGGCTGTTCTGATGGGTTTGGCTGCGCCATCCATGACTCGCTTTGTCGGACAGTGGCGTGTATCCAATGCCGTCAACGCTTTGACAGGGTCGCTGCGCATGGCACGTACCGAGGCCATTGCCAGGGGAGGGGTCGTTGTCATATGCAGCGTTCCTTCGAATTCATCGACAAGCTGCAAGAGCAGTACGGGAACAGATGCTTATGCCAGCGGCTGGATTGTGTTCGCCAACAACGACGGCAACAGCGGGCTGACTTTTTCGGAGAACGATGGCGACGAATTGCTGCTTCGCCAGGAGACGCTTGCAGGCATCGCCGACATCACGCTCAAGAATGGGGGGAAGTTCGTCTTCTATCCCAACGGCTTGACGAATCTGTCATCGGCCAATGGAGTCAATGTTGATGCCTCTGGCTATGTCTCCACCAGCAAGACCCCTTGGGCACGCAAGGCTCTATGTATTTCCAAAGCCGGTCGCATTCGCTACGTGGCGGACAACAGCGATTGCGACTAACGGCCACTTCTCATGCATATTCGACGTTCTCATCGCGGCGCCACCCTTATTGAGGTGCTCATCTCCATGGTCGTGCTAGCTGTTGCCTTGTTGGGCATGGCGGGGCTGACTTCATCTGCCATCAAGTACAACCAGTTTTCCCGCATGCGCGCCACGGGCCTGAGCCTTGTCAATGACTATGCGGAGCGTGCGCGCTCCAATCTGGCGGGATTTGCCGACTACGCATATACCTCGGGGTACGACCCCAGCACGCGTTCCGTAGCCACTTCCGACCCCACTTCGGCTCCTGCCACCTGTACTGTGGACACGTCTGTGCCTGAAACGCCTATCAATTCCTGCGGCAGCGCCATTGCGGCCTACGACCAATCGCAGTGGTTGACGAATGTGGCCAATCGCCTGCCTGGTGGGACCGCCTATGTGACCACCGAACTGACCGATGTGCCTGCAGGAGTCAGCGGCGTGTCGGCCGGTCGTGTTCTCAACATCTGGCTCATGTGGACGGGGATCCTAGAAAGCGCGGGTTTTGCGCTGGCACAGACTTGTCCCAGCGGTGCCAACATTCCTGCAGATGCATCCGTCAACTGCATGTATTTTCGGATCACGTTATGAAACGGATGAAGTTTTCTCGCAGATTGGCCTCCGTTCAATTGAACCGAGGCTTTACGCTGATCGAGTTGATGATCGCGCTGGTATTGGGCTTGGTCATCCTCGCTGCAGGTATGGCGGTATATGTCAGCTCCAGCCGGGGCAGCCAGGTTTCCCAGATGGAGACGCAGCTGAATGAGGATGGGATCCTTGCGTTGAACCTGATTCAGCAGCAGATCAAGCAGGCCGGTTACTCCAGTCAGGTCATCCCAAGCAATGGGGCGACCGTGATGGGAAATTATGCAGGCTTGGCTGTGCGCGGTTGCGACAATGGCTTTGCCGATGCAAGCCTTGCCTTTGACAGCCTGAGCTGCAACAGCAGTGGTGGCAATGGTTCGGCAATTGCCATCCGCTACCAGGCAACAGCCGATAACACCGTTCCTACCAGCGCCGGTTTGCCCACCAACTGCATAGGCAATGGCATCAATGCTGTTACAGCTTCACAGGCGGCTCCGGCTCCCACGCCACCTCCTGGCAATTACGCACTGGCTGATAACCGATATCTGGTGTCGATTTCCAGTAATCAGCCAACGCTTTCCTGCCGAGGAGCAGAGAGTGACGGTGCTGTAGGTGGCCTGGAGCCCCTGTTGGCGAACGTGGAGCGCATGCAGATTCTCTATGGTGTTGCCAGCAGACCCAGCCGCGAACTGGCTGCTACCTACGATGCAATGCGCCATCAGATCATCAGCTATCTGGATGCTGCATCCATTGATGCATTGACCGCGACTGGAACCTTCCCCGATGAAACCCAGGATCGCTGGGGTCGGGTACTCAGCGTACGAGTGTGCCTGGTGATGCGTAGTGAACAGCCTGTGCGCGATGCCCCCGATGGAGGCTTTACCTACAAGGACTGCAACAATGCCGATGCCACTGCCGCCGACGGTTATTTGCGCAAAACCTACACCACAACGGTGCTTCTGAGAAATCGGTTGATTGTTCAATGACTTCCAATCTCCTCATTATTTCCATATGGCGAAACGGCCGAGTCCGGGGTGAGCGTGGCGTGGTGCTGGTTGTCAGTCTGATATTAATTGTCATCCTGTCTCTGCTGGGGACTTTTGCCATTCGCAATGCCACACAGAGCGAGCGCAGCATCAACGGAGTGCGATCCGCCGAGGCGGCTCGAGAGGCGGCCGAGACCGCCTTGCGCTTTTGTGAGCAGATAGCCATGTTCGATGGGGATGGCAAAGACTACAGCGAGTTCGGCACCAGTGGCTTGCGAACCAAGATCATTGCTACGCCGACCGTTGCCTCCGAGCTCGATGCCAGTGCCGCCTGGCGTTCGGCCGATAGTTGGACGGGCGACAGCGCGATTGCCGTTCCAGCCGCTTATTCCACCAAAAATTCAGGTGGGACCGTCGATGACGATGCGGCGGCATTGACAACAGCACCTCTGTGTCTGATTCAGAAGATAGACAACACATCGACCAAGCTGCAGGGCTATTTGATTACTGCGCGCGGATTTGCGAACAACGCCAGCTTCAGCACCAGCACGGGCAAGACCAGCCGGGGGGCGGAAGCCTGGCTGCAATCCGTATTGACGCGCTGAACCCGCCATCCATTTGAGAACCCCCATGAAACTCCGACCCGCCATCCGTCCAAATCTTATTTCGGGCTTCACCCTGATTGAACTCATGATCGTGGTGGCCATCATCGGCATTCTTGCAGCCGTGGCTTTGCCAAGCTATCAGGAGCATGTCCGCCGCTCCAAGAGGGCCGAAGCCGAAGCGCTGATGATGCAGGCTGTTCAATACATGCAGCGCTATTACTCGGCCAACGACAGGTATACCCTGACCGCCGGAAGCGTAAGCACTGAAGCCGAACAGAAGGATGGCAACAACGGCATGCTGCCTGCCGGATTGAGCCAATCCCCGACCTCCGGGACGCAGAACTACACTCTCGCCGTCTTCGCCCGCGATAACCCCCCGACCTACACCATCAAGGCAACGCGTACCGGCTCCATGGCGGGGGATAAATGCGGGACCCTGGTGGTCAACAGCATTGGAGAGAAGAAGGTGGAAAGCGCCGCATCCGGGGTGAGTGCCGCGGATTGCTGGAAATAAGAAGAGAAGGCATAAGCATGAAAATATCGCACATCTTATTCGCCGCTATTCTGGTTCAGGGTGGTGTCAATATGGGGTCAGCTTGGGCTGCTACGGAACCCAGTCAAGCGCCTTTATATAGCGCCGTGCCGGGAGCCAAGCCCAATTTGATGCTGGTTTTGGATAATTCTGGATCCATGGCTTATGAATATCCAGATGGATATGGCCTTACCGATAGTTGTAAAGGTAATAGTGGTGAGGTTTTGGTTCGTGTGGGGAGAAATGATGTTTTCCGGGATTGCAAAGACTACAATAGTAGTAATCAATACTACGGCTGGTATGCGATGCGATCCAGTGATTTTAACCCACAGTACTATAATCCAAGTATTACGTATTTGCCAAGATTGAATGCGAATGGAGTGGCGCAATCTAATCCGTTGGTCTTTGTTGATAATCAGTCTTCTGGGCAATTTAAATATTCTGTATCAAGCGCTAATTACAATATAAACTCCGGCAATAATCGTGTTCCGCTTTATAATGAGTATACGAGTGCTGCCAGTTCAAAGGGTATCTTCACATATGTCCAATGTAAAAATGGGGACTGCTCGATAGCGGCAAATAGAGTGCAATATGATATTGCATACCCTGTTAGTGGATCAGTGAGTTTGCCGCTAGGACATGGGCGAACTGATTGTGGGAAAAATGCGACTACATGCGCAAAAAATGTAGAGCTTCAAAATATTCTCAATTGGTATCTTTGGTACCGAAATCGCTCCATAGCCGTTAGTACTGCCATTGGTCAAGCGCTGCAGAGCTATGAGAATAAATTTCGTGTGGGCTACCTGCAATACAATATTATTGCTAATGGCAAATACTTAACTGCATCTTCTATACAGCGTGGTGTGCGATATTTAAGAGATGACGCTGGGAGTGGTAAGGACTGGAAAACTCAGTTATATACTTGGCTCTATGGTGTGATTCCTGCTGGTGGCACTCCTTCGCATCAGGCGCTTTCACTGGCTGCGGATTATTATTCGGGCACCAATAGTTATGCGAATAGTTCAAATGTTCGGTCAAATTACGGAAATCCGTGGAAGAATGATCCAGCTAATACGAGTGCTGAAAGCAGTGCGCAGGATTTGACCTGTCGACGTTCTTTTGCGATTGTTTTGTCGGATGGTGCATGGAATGCTGGCACCAGCATTAATGCGAATTCACAGTACGCGAGCACTGATGGTACTCAATCTTTTAGTGGCAAGCCGGGAGGAAATTCGGCGACGCTGAAATACAGTCCCAATGGTGCATTTGGCTATAACAGCAGCGTCCTGGCTACAAAGCTTAAAGCACGGAATCTGTATATTCCTTATGGTGATGGAAATATCAGCTCCAAGGGGTTTGCTGATTTGACGGCGGATTTTTTCTGGAATAGAGATTTTTCCAAGCTGGATAACAATGTGCTGCCATTGGATGGGCAGTATAATCCGACATTTTGGCAAAATCTAACCACTTATACTATTGGCTGGGGGCTGACGCCCTCGGGTGATGATGGGGTGGTAGGTGGGTTGACTTGGGCTCAAATCAATAAATACAACAGCGATTGGCTTTCTGGGGTGGCTTCGCCTGTCAAGCCGGCATGGGCCAATGGGAAATCCAGTGTTGATCTGAATAGTTCGAATACGGATGATTCTTTGCGCGTGAATGATTTTATCCGCGCGGGCTATACGGGGGGAGGGCGAGCCTATAGCGTGTATTCAGGCGAAGATGTGCGCAAGGCTATCTCCAGTGCGCTGAGCAGCATGGTGGGATCGGGCAACGATGCCGGTGTGGCTGTGTCGGGTAACAGTAGTGAATTTCAGACGCTGCAGAATCAATACAAATACACCACCGAATACCAGACTGCCGACAATAGCGGTGATGTCAAGGCGTTTGCACTGAAAGCCGATGGTAGCTACGCTTCGGTGGATCCGTCGGGCAAGCCGGTGCCCGCATGGTCGGCGAATGCCCGTATGCCCGTGGTGGCAAATCGTAAGATTTTTGCGCTTTCCAATTACGACCCGAATCTGGTGAGTTCAGGTACACGTTTGGCAATGACCTCCAGCACGGCGCTGAGTAGCTTGCCAGCCGACCTCGTGGCCTTGCTGAATGCCAACAGCCTGCAAAAGACCGACGCCAGCTTTGTTCGCTATATGCTGGGCGAGGATCCGCAGATGGATGTGAACAACACCATCTACCGCTCTCGTGTGGCGCAGATCGGAGCTTCGGTGAATTCGCCTCCGGTATTTGTGGGGGGGCGCACTGACATGGGCTACGACACTTATGGCACGGTTGACGGCAAGAGCATTTATGCGAGCTACCGGGGCAGCAAAAAGGCGTTGCCTCCCACCATTTTCACGGCCACGAACGATGGCAAGGTGCATGTGCTGAATGCCGCAAAGGATGACACGACGCTTGCAGGGATTCCTGCGGGCACCGAACTGGCGGCATTCATGCCCAAGGGCTCCATGGCAGCGCAGATCGACTTGGCGAGTTCGGCATTCCGCTTCCGTTACGTGCTGGATGGCCCTTTGGCTGAGCATGATATTTATGACAAGGTACAGACGAATAAATGGCGCCAGTTGGTGTTTGGCTCTGGCGGGCGTGCCGGCAGCTTTCTGTATGGTCTGGAGTCTCCTCTGAATGCCGGCAATCGCACTCCGACGAAGGACAGCTTTCTGTGGGAGGTGAATGCGCAGACAACGGGCTATGGCGATTTGACGAGTGTGACTAATAACCCGACTGCAGGTCAGCTGGATGACGGCACATGGGTGGTGGTCACGGGCAGCGGCCAGTATCCGGCAGCCGGCAAGAAGGTGGGGCTGTATGTGGTGAATGCGCTGACAGGCAAGCTGGTGAAATTCATTCCTTTGCCGGCAGGATGGGGAAGCGATGCTTCAGGGGGGAATCGTGGTCTGGGCGGCGTGGTCGCCGTGCGCGATACCAGCCGCAAGATCGTGGCGGCTTTTGCTGGTGATGCCAACGGCAATCTATGGCGTTTCGATCTGCGTACTTCCCGGTTCGCTGTGTCTTACGGGCGGCCATTGTTCACCACGCCTGGCGGCAAGAGCCAGCCCATCTATGCTGCGCCGGCTTGGCAGGCGCATCCTGGAGATGGCGGTACATGCGCCCGCAGCGAGACCGTGCAGTGCGGGGCCATGGTGACGATTGGTACGGGCATCCTGTTGGATGAAGATGATCTTGCTCAGCCGGCAGCGCGCCAGGCGATCTACGGTATCTGGGACAAGACGCCGATTGGCGGGGACGATGCTGCGGGTACGGCCAATGTTGCCGTTGCCGACCTGGTGGAGCAGACCATCGACCTGGCTTCGGCCAAGGCTGGCTCGGCAACTGAATCTGGCAAGACCTTCTACCAGGTCAGTTCGCACAAGGTGGACTGGAAGAACCAGCGTGGCTGGATGCTAAAGCTAGGAGTCATTCCCTACAGCGGCGTCATGCCCAATGGTGAGCGTGTGGTCGGTGATCCCTCGAATCTGGGTAGTAGCGTGGTTGTGGCCTCGTTTATGCCCGAAGATAAAAATCTCACCATTGAGTCGTGCACGGCAACGGGTAGCCTGCCTAATGTCATTTATGTGGTGGATGCCTTGACCGGAGGGAATAAATACTCGTATGACATCGACTCCAACGGTGTCTTCGATGCCTACTCGACCGTATTCAATCCCGATGGTGGTTATACGCGTGGCAATATGAATTCGCGCAACTGGCTTGGGCTGCCAAATGAAGGCACGGTGGATCTGAAACCGCAGACGGACTGCACCAATGACACGGGCTTTCTGACTGGCGTGGGCGGCACCCAGAAAATAGGCGACGGCTGCCCTGCTCCCAAGGTGTGGAGGCGCAGCTGGCGTCCCTTGGTCAAGGCGCCGTTTTGATGGTTGACTAAGGCTTGGCGTATCCGAGGCAGGCTCCGCCATTGGGTCTGCCCCGGCATTCCCGGGACAGGCGTTTGTCGCGCTCTGCTGACGTTTCCTCGGAGTTGCTGCGTGTGTTCTGGATTTTGATGCGGTTGCTCTGGCGTTTGGACGTGCTCTTGCCTTCGCCATTTTTTGCGGCCAGTACTGGAGAGGATGCGAAAGCGCAGGTTAGCACCAGTAGCGCTGCTCCAAGCAGAGTTCGGGATGTGACTGACAAGAGGGCGAGCTGCGGCATAGCTGGCTCCTGAGCATATTGGTGCTGATGGAGTTGCCATTGTTCATCTCTGTCTGATCTCTTGCCCTAGGGTTTGCCTGGGCGAAGATTCACTTTTTGCGGGAAAGCTGGCGCTATGGCAGGGGTGGATGGCTGCTTGCTATAATCGGTAGGTTTTGCATGGTGCAAGACGCACGCTGAGGCCTTTCCAGCCTTGGCGCAAGTAACCAAGGTGCTCCCCGCTGAGTGCCAAATCCTAAGGAAAACAAAATGATCGCTGCCGATAAGAAGGCTGAAGTTGTCAAAGCCAATGCTCGTTCCGAAAACGACACTGGTAGCCCCGAAGTGCAAGTGGCTCTGCTGACAGCTCGCATCAACGAACTGACTCCCCACTTCAAGGCTAACGCCAAGGACCACCACGGTCGTCGCGGTCTGCTGCGCATGGTGAGCCGTCGCCGCAAGCTGCTGGACTACCTGAAGTCCAAGGACGCTGACCGCTACACAGCACTGATCGCCAAGCTGGGCCTGCGCAAGTAAGCACGGTGAAAGATCGAAACGCCTGAGTTAGATTGCCTAGCTCAGGCGTTTTTTACTTCGGAGTTCGCAAAACAGAGCGAAGCTGTGTCATTCCAATGCTGTACTATTGATAGCGCTCAGCGCAGCACTGGAATGGCATCGTGTTCTGTTTGCACTCCAAATCAAGACTGGATAAGTGCATCCAGCTATTCATAAAGGAGTCAATATGACCATGTTCAACAAAGTTACCAAGACCTTCCAGTGGGGCCAGCATACGGTCACCATGGAAACCGGCGAAATCGCGCGCCAGGCCTCCGGCGCCGTGCTGGTCAACATCGACGACACCGTGGTGCTGGCCACTGTCGTGGGTTCCAAGATCGCCAAGGCCGGCCAGGACTTCTTCCCCCTGACCGTCGACTACATCGAGAAGACTTATGCCGCCGGCAAGATCCCCGGCAGCTTCTTCAAGCGCGAAGCCAAGCCTTCCGAGCTGGAGACTCTGACCTCGCGTCTGATCGACCGTCCCATCCGTCCCCTGTTCCCCGAAGGCTTCTACAACGACGTGCATGTGGTCATCCACACCATTTCGCTGAACCCCGAAGTCGACGCCGACATCGCTGCCATGATCGCCACTTCGGCGGCCCTGGCTGTGTCCGGCATTCCCTTCAGCGGCCCCATCGGTGCTGCTCGCGTGGGCTACATCAACGGCGAATATGTGCTGAACCCCGGTCAGACCCAGCGCAAGGATTCTCAGATGGATCTGGTCGTTGCCGGCACCGAATCCGCCGTGCTGATGGTGGAATCCGAAGCCCTGCAACTGCCTGAAGAAGTGATGCTGGGCGCCGTGGTGTTCGGTCACGAGCAAGGCAAGATCGCCATCGACGCCATCCATGACCTGGTGCGTGAAGGCGGCAAGCCCGCATGGGACTGGACTGCTCCCGCCAAGGACGAGGCGCTGATCGCCAAGGTGGCCGAGCTGGGCGAAGCCAAGCTGCGCGCCGCTTACCAGGAGCGCAACAAGCAGGTGCGTACCCTGGCTTGCCGCACTGCATACGCCGATGTCAAGGCCGCCTTGACCGAGCAAGGCGTGGCGTTCGACGGCGTCAAGGTTGAAGGCATGTTGTTCGACATCGAAGCCGGCATCGTGCGTTCGCAGATCCTGGCGGGCGAGCCCCGTATCGACGGCCGCGACACCCGTACCGTGCGCCCCATCGAGATCCGTTCCTCCGTGCTGCCCCGCACTCACGGCTCCGCGCTGTTCACGCGTGGTGAGACCCAGGCCTTGGTAATCTCCACGCTGGGTACCGAGCGCGATGCTCAGAAGATCGACGCGCTGGCTGGCGAGTTCGAAGACCGCTTCCTGTTTCACTACAACATGCCTCCCTTTGCCACCGGCGAAGTGGGCCGCATGGGCTCGACCAAGCGCCGTGAAATCGGCCACGGCCGTCTGGCCAAGCGCGCTCTGGCCGCTTGCCTGCCGACCAAGGAAGAGTTCCCCTACACCATCCGCGTGGTGTCGGAAATCACCGAGTCCAACGGTTCCTCGTCCATGGCTTCGGTCTGCGGCGGCTGCCTGTCCATGATGGACGCCGGCGTGCCCATGAAGGCGCATGTGGCCGGTATCGCCATGGGTCTGATCAAGGAAGACAACAAGTTTGCCGTGCTGACCGACATCCTGGGTGACGAAGATCACCTGGGTGACATGGACTTCAAGGTGGCCGGTACCACCAACGGCATCACTGCCCTGCAGATGGACATCAAGATCCAGGGCATCACCAAGGAAATCATGCAGGTCGCCCTGGCTCAGGCCAAGGAAGCGCGCATGCACATTCTGGGCAAGATGCAGGAAGCCATGGGTGAAGCCAAGACCGAAGTCTCCAGCTTCGCGCCCAAGCTCTACACCATGAAGATCAACCCCGAGAAGATCCGTGACGTGATCGGCAAGGGCGGCGCCACCATCCGTGCGCTGACCGAAGAGACCGGCACCCAGATCAACATCGAGGAAGACGGCACCATCACCATTGCCGCCACTGACGGCGCCAAGGCTGAAGCTGCCAAGCTGCGCATCGAGCAGATCACGGCCGAAGTCGAGATCGGCAAGATCTACGAAGGCCCCATCGTCAAGATCCTGGAATTCGGTGCCCTGGTCAACCTGCTGCCCGGCAAGGACGGTCTGCTGCACATCAGCCAGATCGCCCACGAGCGCGTGGAAAAGGTCACCGACTACCTGCAAGAAGGTCAAGTGGTCAAGGTCAAGGTTCTGGAAACCGACGACAAGGGTCGCGTCAAGCTGTCCATGAAGGCACTGACCGAGCGTCCTGCCGGCATGCCCGAGCGCGAGCCGCGTGAACCCCGTGGCGATCGCGAGTACCGCGAACGTGCTCCTCGCCAGAATCGCGAACCCCGCGAGAATCGCGAGCCACGTGAAAACCGCGCAGCCGCTGACGAGCAGCAGCAACAGCAGCAGTAATGGCTGAGCAGGAGTCCGCCGCGAGGCGGTCTCCTGTTTTGTCGTTTGCTGGTTGATTCTGATTTTGTAGCTGCTGGCGCTTTCTGCATAAGCGTTTGAGCCTGATTTCTTTGATAAAGCAAAGCCTGACTATGGAAGCCAACACAATGCGAGCGGTGGAGATCACCAGCTATGGTGCGCCAGACGTGCTGCGCATGGGTGTACGTCCCATGCCGGTGGCGGCTGAGGGGGAGGTGCTGATTCGCGTTGCCGCGAGCGGCATCAATCGCCCCGATGTGCTGCAGCGCAAAGGTCATTACGCGCCACCTCCCGGTGCCTCCGATCTTCCGGGGCTTGAGGTGGCGGGTGTGATCGTGGCGGGCGACGAGGCAGCCATGCGCAAGGCGGGCTTCAAGCTTGGCGACCGTGTCTGTGCGCTGGTGGCCGGTGGTGGCTATGCAAGTTTCTGCGCTGCGCCCGTGGACCAGTGTCTGCCGGTGCCAGAGGGCTTCAGCGACGTGCAGGCGGCGGCCTTGCCCGAGACCTTTTTCACGGTCTGGAGCAATGTGTTTGACCGGGGGGCTCTGCAACCCGGCGAAACCTTGCTGGTGCAGGGCGGCAGCAGCGGCATTGGCGTGACGGCGATTCAGCTGGCCAAGGCCTGGGGCGCGACGGTCATTGTTACGGCTGGCAGTGATGCCAAGTGCGATGACTGTCTCAAGCTCGGTGCCGACCACGCCATCAACTACAAGACACAGGATTTTGCGGCAGAGGTGCAGCGCATCACGTCGGGCGAAGGCGTTAACGTCATCCTCGACATGGTCGCCGGCAGCTATGTGGCGCGCGAAGTCCAATGCCTGGCTCCCGATGGTCGCCTGGTAATCATTGCGGTGCAGGGTGGCGTCAAGGCTGAGTTCGATGCCGGCCTGGTGCTGCGCAAGCGGCTGACCGTGACCGGCTCCACGTTGCGCCCGCGCTCCGTGGCCTTCAAGGCGGCGATCGCCGAGGCGCTCAAGCGCAATGTCTGGCCCCTGCTGGAGTCCGGCAAGGTGCGCCCAGCCATCTATCGTGAATTCGATGCTGCTGATGCGGCGCAGGCTCATGCGCTGATGGAATCCAGCCAGCACACCGGAAAAATCGTTTTGACTTGGGAAACATGAAGCAAAAACTCATTGTTGGCAACTGGAAGATGAACGGCAGTCTGGCTGCCAATGCTGCTTTGCTGCAGGCCATCAAGCAGGGCTTGCCTGCTGGCAACAAGGCGGGCGTGGCCGTGGCTGCTCCTGGGCCCTATCTGGCTCAAGTCCAGGCGGAACTTGCGGGTACTTCCATTGGTGTGGGCGCACAGGATGTGTCCCAGCACGAGCAGGGCGCATTTACGGGCGAAACTTCTGCTGTCATGCTCAAGGAGTTCGGCGTGCGCTATGCGCTGGTCGGTCACTCCGAGCGTCGTCAGTATCATGGCGAGACCGATGCCGTGGTTGCTGCCAAGGCCCAGGCCGCGCTGGCCAAGGGCATCACGCCCATCGTCTGCGTGGGCGAGACCCTGGCGGAGCGTGAAGCGGGTCAGACCGAGGCCGTGGTCAAGCGTCAGCTGGCAGCCGTGATTCATCAGGTCGGCCACTGCGTGAGCGAGCTGGTTGTGGCCTATGAGCCTGTCTGGGCCATAGGCACCGGCAAGACTGCCACTCCCGAGCAGGCCCAACAGGTGCATGCCGTGCTGCGGGCGCAACTGGCGGCGGCCAGCGACAAGGCTGACCGCGTGCCCCTGCTTTATGGCGGCAGCATGAATGCAGGCAATGCGGCGCAGTTGCTGGCTCAGGCCGATATTGACGGTGGCCTGATCGGTGGTGCGGCGCTCAAGGCCCCGGATTTCCTCACCATTATTGCGGCAGCGCAATAATTCGTCTGCGCCGCACTCCGGTGTGGTGCGCAATGATTCAGACTTTTAGGTTTTGATATGAACGTCTTTTCCAGCGTCATTCTCGCGGTCCAGATGCTGGCCGCTCTGGGCATGATCGGCCTCATCCTCATGCAGCACGGCAAGGGTGCCGATATGGGGGCTTCCTTTGGCAGTGGTTCGTCGGGCAGCCTGTTTGGCGCCTCGGGCAGTGCCAACTTCCTGTCGCGCTCCACGGCGGCTCTGGCCACCGTGTTCTTCGTGGCTACATTGGCACTGGCTTATCTGGGCAACGCTCGCCCAGTGAGCTCGGGCAGTGTGCTGGAAGGCGCTGCTCCTGTTTCGGCTCCTGCGCCTGCTGCCAATGTGCCGCCCGCAACTGCCGGCGATGCAGCCGTGCCTCCTGCTGCTCCAGCGGCTGGTGCCGAAGGTGCAGCCCAGATCCCAACGAAATAATTTGGAGAAAATCCTGAAGAACCCCAAAGAGTGGGGTTTTTCAGGCTAGAATCTAGGGATTGTCTGGGGATCAGAATCTTTGCAACGAAGGTTCCAGAGATTGCCGGACTTTGAGACGAAGCCGTCGTGGTGGAATTGGTAGACACGCTATCTTGAGGGGGTAGTGGCGAAAGCTGTGCGAGTTCGAGTCTCGCCGACGGCACCAACACATAACTAAAAACCTGCCCTGCTGATCAGGCAGTGATCGGTGAGGCATGTTTTCATAACAAGGCCCACTCGATGAACATCGATCAGTACCTTCCCGTTCTTCTGTTCATTCTTATTGGCATGGCTGTGGGTGTTGTACCCCTGGTGCTCGGCTACGTGCTGGGTCCCAACCGCCCTGATGCTGCCAAGAACTCCCCCTACGAATGCGGTTTCGAGGCGTTTGAAGACGCTCGAATGAAGTTTGATGTGCGCTACTACCTGGTCGCCATCCTGTTCATTCTGTTCGACTTGGAAATCGCATTTCTGCTGCCCTGGGCTGTCGCACTCAAAGATGTCGGCGGCGTGGGTTTTGTTGCTGTCCTGATTTTCCTGGCCATTCTGGTCGTGGGCTTTGCCTACGAGTGGAAAAAAGGCGCCCTGGATTGGGAATAAGCAGCTTTTCTGAGGAAACACGATGATCGAAGGCGTGATGAAGGAAGGCTTCGTCACCACCAGTTATGACACGGTGGTGAACTGGGCCAAGACAGGGTCGATCTGGCCCATGACATTTGGCCTGGCCTGCTGTGCGGTGGAGATGATGCACGCAGCAGCTGCTCGCTATGACATCGGTCGCTTCGGCTCCGAAGTGTTCCGTGCCAGCCCCCGCCACTCTGACCTGATGATTGTTGCCGGTACGCTGTGCAACAAGATGGCTCCCGCGATGCGCAAGGTGTACGACCAGATGTCCGAGCCGCGCTGGGTAATTTCCATGGGCTCCTGCGCCAATGGTGGCGGTTACTACCACTACAGCTACTCGGTGGTGCGTGGTTGCGACCGCATTGTTCCCGTCGACGTCTATGTGCCTGGTTGCCCCCCGACAGCGGAAGCGCTGATCTACGGCATCATCCAGCTGCAGCAGAAGATTCGTCGTACCCACACCATCGCTCGCGTTTAAAGGGCTGAGATGACTGCAATTGCAATTCACCCCGAGAAGCTTCGGGATGTGGTTACTGCTGCCTTGGGTGACAGGGTGCGCTCCGTCACTCTGGCCTATGGCGAAGTGACGGTGGAAGTATCCGCTGACAAGTATCTGGACGTGATGCAGATTCTGCGCAATGCCCCGGACTGCCAGTTCGAGATGCTGCTGGATCTGTGCGGCGTGGACTATTCCACTTATGCGGAAGTCGGCAAGGACGGTCCGCGTTTTGCCGTTGTATCCCACCTGATGTCTCTGACGTTGAACCAGCGCCTGCGTGTGCGTGTGTACTGCGCCGACGACGACTTCCCCGTGGTGGCCTCGATCAACCCCATCTGGAACTCGGCCAACTGGTTCGAGCGCGAAGCCTTCGATCTGTTCGGCATCGTGTTCGAAGGTCACGAAGACCTGCGTCGTATCCTGACAGACTATGGCTTCATCGGCCATCCATTCCGCAAGGATTTCCCCCTGTCCGGTCACGTGGAAATGCGCTACGACGCCGAACAGCAACGTGTGGTGTACCAGCCCGTCACGATCGAGCCTCGCGAAATCACGCCGCGCATCATTCGTGAAGAAAACTACGGCGGAGGCCTGCACTAAAGGCGCACGTCGCCTTTTGACGGAAGACCATGGCTGAAATCAAGAACTATTCCCTGAACTTTGGTCCGCAGCACCCGGCAGCGCACGGTGTGCTGCGTCTGGTGTTGGAGCTCGATGGCGAAGTGGTGCAGCGCGCCGACCCGCACATCGGTCTGCTGCACCGCGCGACCGAAAAGCTGGCCGAAAGCAAGACCTATATCCAGTCGCTGCCCTATATGGACCGCCTGGATTACTGCTCGATGATGAGCAACGAGCACGCTTACTGCCTGGCCATTGAAAAACTGATGGGCATCGAAGTGCCCATCCGTGCCCAGTACATCCGTGTGATGTTCTCGGAAATCACCCGCATCATGAATCACCTGATGTGGCTGGGTTCCTCGGGCAACGATGCCGGCAGCTCGACCATCCTGATCTACAGCTTCCGCGAGCGCGAAGCGCTGATGGACATGTACGAAGCAGTGTCGGGTGCGCGTATGCACGCGGCTTACTTCCGTCCCGGTGGCGTGTATCGCGACCTGCCGGACAGCATGCCCCAGTACAAGGCCAGCAAGGTGCGCAATGTGCGCTCCATGGAGGCCATGAACGAAGACCGCAAGGGCTCGCTGCTGGACTTCATCGATGCTTTCACGCAGCGCTTCCCCAAGTGTGCGGACGAGTACGAAACCCTGCTCACCGACAACCGCATCTGGAAGCAGCGTAACGTCGGCATCGGTGTGGTGTCTGCTGAGCGCGCCATCAATCTGGGTCTGACCGGTCCCATGCTGCGTGCCTCGGGCCTGCCCTGGGACATGCGCAAGACCCAGCCCTACGAGGTCTACGACAAGCTGGACTTCGATATTCCTGTGGGTGCCACGGGCGACTGCTACGACCGCTACCTGGTTCGCATGGCCGAGATGCGCGAGTCCAACAAGATCATCAAGCAATGCGTGGACTGGCTGCGTGTCAATCCCGGCCCGGTGATCACGGACAATCACAAGGTTGCGCCCGCAAGCCGTGAAGCCATGAAGTCCAACATGGAAGAGCTGATTCACCACTTCAAGCTCTTTACCGAAGGCTTCAAGGTTCCCGAAGGCGAGGCTTACGCTTCCGTCGAGCATCCCAAGGGTGAGTTCGGCATTTATTTGATCAGCGATGGTGCCAACAAGCCCTATCGACTGAAGATTCGTCCACCAGGATTTGCGCACATGGCTGCTCTCGATGAACTGAGCCGTGGCCATATGCTGGCTGACGCCGTGATGGTGCTCAGTACCCTGGACATCGTGTTTGGAGACGTTGACCGATGATTACCGAAGCGACCAGAGAACGCTTTGCGCGTGAGGTGGCAAAGTATCCGGCTGACCAGAAACAGTCTGCCGTCATGGCTTGCCTGTCTATCGTGCAGCAGGAGCAGGGCTGGGTCAGCCAGGAAAGCGAGGCAGTGATTGCCGAAGTCCTGGGCATGGCCGAGATTGCGGTGCACGAAGTCACCACTTTCTACAATATGTACAACCAGCAACCCGTTGGCAAGTACAAGCTCAATGTCTGCACCAATCTGCCATGCCAGCTGCGTGACGGCTACAAGGCCTTGCACCACCTGGAGCACAAGCTGGGCATCAAGATGGGCGAGACCACCAAGGATGGCCTGTTCACGCTGCAGCAGTCCGAGTGCCTGGGCGCCTGCGCCGATTCGCCCGTGATGCTGGTCAACGACCGTTGCATGTGCAGCTTCATGAGCAATGAAAAGCTCGACGAGCTGGTCGACGGCCTGCGCGCAGCGGAGGGCAAGGCATGAGCACGATTCTGAACAATCCTGCCGCCAATGCCGTGCTGGCCAAGTTCGCATCGACCGGCAATGAAACCTGCTTCCACGACCGTCACATCAACCCCCAGATCTATGCGGATCTGAACGGCAGCAACTGGTCCATCAAGGACTACGAAGCACGCGGCGGCTATCAGGCCCTGCGCAAGCTGCTGGGCAAGGATGGCGGCGAAGGCCTGACGCAAGATCAGGTTATCGCGACGCTCAAGGAATCCGGTCTGCGCGGCCGTGGCGGTGCGGGCTTTCCCACGGGTCTGAAGTGGAGCTTCATGCCCCGCCAGTTCCCCGGTCAGAAGCATCTGGTCTGCAACTCGGATGAGGGCGAACCCGGTACCTGCAAGGACCGCGACATTCTGATGTTCAACCCGCACATCGTGATCGAAGGCATGATCATTGCCGCTTTCGCGATGGGTATCAGCATCGGCTACAACTACATCCACGGCGAAATCTTCGAAGTCTATGAGCGCTTCGAGGCGGCCCTGGAAGAAGCCCGTGCGGCCGGCTACTTGGGTGACAACATCCTGGGCAGCAGCTTCAGCTTCCAGCTGCATGCCCACCATGGCTTTGGCGCCTACATCTGCGGCGAAGAAACCGCGCTGCTGGAATCGCTGGAAGGCAAGAAGGGTCAGCCCCGCTTCAAGCCGCCATTCCCCGCCAGCTTCGGTCTCTACGGCAAGCCCACGACCATCAACAACACCGAGACCTTTGCGGCCGTTCCCTGGATCATCCGCAACGGTGGCCAGGCCTATCTGGAATGTGGCAAGCCCAACAACGGCGGCACCAAGATCTTCTCGGTCAGCGGCGACGTGAACCTGCCCGGCAACTACGAAGTTCCCATGGGCACGCCTTTCAGCAAGCTGCTGGAGCTGGCCGGCGGTGTGCGCACCGGACGCAAGCTCAAGGCCGTGATCCCCGGCGGCTCTTCGTCGCCCGTGCTGCCTGCCGACATCATCATGGACTGCACGATGGACTATGACTCCATCTCCAAGGCCGGCTCCATGCTGGGTTCGGGCGCCGTGATCGTGATGGATGATTCGCGCGACATGGTCGAGTGCCTGCTGCGTCTGTCGTACTTCTATTCGCACGAGTCCTGCGGCCAGTGCACGCCCTGCCGTGAAGGTACGGGCTGGCTGTGGCGCGTGGTGAACCGTATTCAGCACGGCGAAGGCCGTCCGGAAGATATCGAGCTGTTGGACTCGGTATCCGTGAACATCATGGGTCGCACCATCTGTGCGCTCGGCGACGCGGCAGCCATGCCGGTTCGCGCCATGATCAAGCACTTCCGCCACGAGTTCGAAGCGAAGATCCAGAACGCTTCCAAACAGGCTGCATGAGCGCCTGATCGCGAGACAAGCATATGGTTGAAATTGAACTGGACGGAAAAAAGGTCGAGGTGACGGAAGGCAGCATGGTCATGCATGCAGCCGAGAAGGCCGGCACCTACATTCCTCACTTCTGCTACCACAAGAAGCTATCCATTGCGGCCAACTGCCGCATGTGCCTTGTGGATGTGGAAAAGGCTCCCAAGCCCATGCCCGCCTGCGCCACGCCAGTGACGCAGGGCATGATCGTGCGCACCAAGAGCGAGAAGGCCATCAAGGCACAACAGTCGGTGATGGAGTTCCTGCTCATCAATCACCCGCTGGACTGCCCCATCTGCGACCAGGGCGGCGAATGCCAGCTCCAGGATCTGGCAGTGGGTTATGGCAGCAGCTCTTCGCGTTACGAAGAAGAAAAGCGCGTGGTGTTCCACAAGAACGTGGGGCCGCTGATTTCCATGGAGGAAATGAGCCGCTGCATTCACTGCACACGTTGCGTGCGCTTTGGCCAGGAAGTGGCCGGCGTCATGGAACTGGGCATGATTCACCGCGGCGAGCACTCCGAGATCACCACCGTGGTGGGCGATAGCGTGGACTCCGAGCTGTCGGGCAATATGATCGACATCTGCCCCGTGGGCGCGTTGACCAGCAAGCCCTTCCGCTACAGCGCCCGTACCTGGGAACTGTCGCGCCGCAAGTCGGTGGCTCCGCACGACTCCACAGGCTCCAACCTGATCGTTCAGGTCAAGAACCACAAAGTCATGCGCGTTGTGCCCTTCGAGAACGAAGAAGTCAACGAATGCTGGATTGCCGACCGCGACCGCTTCTCCTATGAAGCGCTGAACAGCGACGAACGCCTCACCAAGCCCATGCTCAAGCAGGGCGGCGAGTGGAAGGAAGTCGACTGGCAGACCGCCCTCGAATATGTGGCCAACGGTCTGCAGCAGATCAAGAGCAACCATGGCGCCAGCGCCATCGGCGCTCTGGTCAGCCCTCACAGCACAGTGGAAGAGCTGTTCCTGGCCGGCAAGCTGGTGCGCGGCATCGGTAGCGAGAACATCGACTACCGTCTGCGCAATGCCGAGTTCGCTGCCACGCAAGGCGTGCAGTGGCTGGGTCTGCCCATCGCTGCATTGAGCAATCTGCAGTCGGCTCTGATCGTGGGCTCCAACCTGCGCAAGGACCATCCGCTGTTCGCGCAGCGCATTCGCCAGGCTGCCAAGAAGGGCTGCAAGGTCTTCGCCATCAACGATCGCATCCATGACTGGGCCTTGCCCGTCAACGCCTGGGTGGTTGCTGCCGGCGACTGGGCTCAGGCTCTGGCCGATGTGGCCGCTGCCGTGGCTGAAGCCAAGGGTGTCTCGGCACCCGTGGCCGGTCAGGCCCATGACGAAGCCAAGGCGATTGCCGCTGCATTGCTGGCCGGCGAGCAAAAGGCCGTGCTGCTGGGCAATGCCGCAGCGCACCATGCTCAGGCTTCTGCACTGCTGGCTCTGGCCAGCTGGGTTGCCGAACAGACCGGTGCTGCCGTGGGCTATCTGACCGAAGCCGCCAACACCGTGGGCGCGCAATGGGTCAAGGCCATGCCTGCTGGCAACGGTCTGAATGCGGCTCAGATGATTGACGGTGGCCTGAAGGCTGCCATCTTGCTGAACAACGAGCCCGAGTTCGACAGCGCTGCCGGCAAGGCCGCCATTGCTGGTCTGAACAAGGCCGAGATGGTGGTGACTCTGAGCCCCTTCAAGGCCAATCTGGAATTCAGCGATGTGCTGCTGCCCATTGCTCCGTTCACGGAAACCTCGGGCAGCTTTGTCAACGCCGAAGGCCGTCTGCAGAGCTTCCACGCCGTGGTCAAGCCTCTGGCCGACACGCGTCCCGCATGGAAGGTGCTGCGCGTGCTGGCCAACCTGATGGGTGTGCCGGGCGTTGACTATGAGACGTCGCAGGACGTGCTGGCTGAGGCCACCGGCGGCGCTGCACAAGTGCCTGCCAATGTGCTGAGCAACGCGGCCCAGGCCGTGAGCGCAGTGCCTGCCGGCACAGTGACTGCGCCTGCAGTCGCCAGCATTTACCAGCTCGACAGCATCGTGCGCCGCGCTACGTCGCTGCAATTGACGGCTGACGCTCGTCAGGTTCGTGAGGGAGGCGCCGCATGATCGACGCATTGAAAGCCTGGGGCGCGGGCCTGTCCGCCGCTCCTTTCTGGACCGATGTGGCCTGGCCCGTCATCTGGATTCTGCTCGGCATCGTGGCCATCGTGGCTCCCCTGATGGGTGCCGTGGCCTACCTCACATTGTGGGAACGCAAGCTGCTGGGTTTCATGCAAATCCGTCTGGGCCCCAACCGCGTTGGTCCCTCGGGTCTGCTGCAGCCTCTGGCTGACGGCCTGAAGCTGCTGACCAAGGAACTGATTCAGCCCACGGCAGCTGCCAAGGGCCTGTTCTATGTGGGCCCCGTCATGGCCATCATGCCGGCCCTGGCGGCCTGGGTGGTGATTCCCTTTGCCCCCGATGTGGCCCTGGCCAACGTGAATGCAGGTCTGCTGCTGCTCATGGCCATCACTTCCATCGAAGTCTATGGCGTGATCATTGCGGGCTGGGCTTCCAACTCCAAGTACGCCTTCCTGGGCGCGCTGCGTGCCTCGGCCCAGATGGTGAGCTACGAAATCGCGCTGGGCTTCTGTTTCCTGGTGGTCATCATGGTCACGGGCAGCATGAACCTCTCGGCCATCGTGATGAGCCAGGGTCAAGGTCAGTTCGCATCCATGGGCATGAGCATCCTGTCCTGGAACTGGCTGCCCCTGCTGCCCATCTTCATCGTCTACCTGATCTCGGTCGTTGCCGAAACCAACCGTCACCCGTTTGACGTGGTCGAAGGCGAAGCCGAAATCGTGGCTGGTCACATGGTCGAGTACTCGGGCATGGGCTTTGCGGTCTTCTTCCTGGCCGAATACGCGAGCATGTGGCTGGTCTCCATCCTGGCCGTGATCATGTTCCTGGGCGGCTGGCTGCCTCCGTTCGACTTCCTGGGCTTCATCCCCGGTTGGATCTGGCTGGCGATCAAGACCTTCCTGGTGGTGTCGTGCTTCATCTGGATTCGCGCTACCTTCCCGCGCTTCCGTTATGACCAGATCATGCGTCTGGGTTGGAAGATCTTCATTCCCGTCACCCTGGTGTGGCTGGTGGTTGTGGGTGCTTGGCTGTACTCGCCCTGGAACATCTGGAAATAAGCGGAGTACGTATGTCTGCAGTAGCTGCAACACCTTTCTCCTTCAAGGATTTCCTCAAGAGCTTCATGCTCTGGGAACTGGCCAAGGGCATGGCCCTGACTGGCCGCTACACCTTCCGTCGCAAGATCACGGTGCAGTTCCCTGAGGAAAAAACACCTCAGTCGCCACGCTTCCGTGGTCTGCACGCCCTGCGCCGTTACGAAAACGGCGAAGAGCGCTGCATTGCCTGCAAGCTTTGCGAAGCCGTGTGCCCTGCCATGGCCATCACCATCGAGTCCGATGTGCGTGACGACGGCTCGCGCCGTACCACGCGCTACGACATCGATTTGACCAAGTGCATCTTCTGTGGCTTCTGCGAAGAAAGCTGCCCGGTGGACTCCATCGTGGAGACGCACATCTTCGAATACCACGGCGAAAAGCGCGGTGATCTCTACTTCACCAAGGACATGCTCCTGGCAGTGGGTGACCGTTATGAAGCCGAGATCGCTGCCAACAAGGCGGCAGATGCCAAGTACCGCTGAAGCGGCTCCTTGATCACTTGAAAAGATTCGATCCATGGACGCCAAAACTGGTTTTTTCTATCTGTTCTCGGTCGTGCTGCTGTTTGCAGCCTTCCGGGTTGTCACGGCTCGCAACCCTGTGCACGCCGTGCTCAATCTGATTCTGGCCTTCTCGCAAGCTGCCGCCATCTGGCTGCTGCTCAAGGCTGAATTCCTCGGCATCGCTCTGGTGCTGGTCTATCTGGGCGCTGTGATGGTGCTGTTCCTGTTCGTGGTGATGATGCTCGATATCCGTATCGACTCCATGCGCCGCGGCTTCTGGAAGCATTTCCCGTTCGCCGCCCTGATCGGTGTGCTGATCGCCTTTGAAATGGGCATGGTGCTGATGGGCGGTTTCGGTGATGTCGAAGACGCCAAGGCTGTTGGTGCGACCATGGTCAATGCCGCCGGCCAGACCGTTCCTTACTCGAACACACAGGCTCTGGGCAAGCTGCTGTACACGGAATACCTGTATCCCGTGGAAATTGCGGCCGTGATCCTGCTGGTGGCCATGATTGCCGCAATTGCCCTGACGCTGCGCAAGCGCAAGGACAGCAAGGCCATGAACCCTGCAGATCAAATTCGTGTACGCGCCTCTGACCGCATCAAGCTGGTCAAGGTCGACAGCACCAAGCCTGCACAAAAACCTGACGCTGAAGCCGCGGCTGCAGCGCCTGCTGTGGAGACAAAAGCATGACGCTGACTTTGGGCCACTTCCTGACGCTGGGTGCCATGCTGTTTGCACTCTCCGTGGTTGGCATCTTTCTGAACCGCAAGAACCTGATCGTCTTGCTCATGGCCATCGAGCTGATGCTGCTGGCCGTGAACATGAACTTTGTCGCGTTTTCCAGCTATCTGGGCGACATGCACGGCCAGGTGTTCGTGTTTTTCATCCTGACAGTGGCTGCTGCTGAATCGGCCATCGGTCTGGCGATCTTGGTGCTGCTGTTCCGTAACAAGACAAGCATCGATGCGGAAGATCTCAACGCCCTCAAGGGTTGAGTCCGCCGTAACTTGCAAGGTTCTCAAGAAATGAGTCAAACCCTTTCTGCATCCATGCTGCTTGCGGTGCCGTTGGCACCGCTGGTCGGCTCCGCACTCGCGGGTATCTGGGGCACGGCCTTTGGCGGCAACAAGATTGGTCGCACCGGCAGCAGTTCCCTGACGATTCTGAGCGTGCTCCTGGCCTTCGTTCTGTCGGCCCTCACGTTCAAGGCTGTCGTGTTCGACGGCGCAAAGTTCAACGAAACCATCTACACCTGGATGGTTGTCGGTGGCCTGAAGATGGAAGTCGGTTTCCTGATCGACTCCATCACGGCCATGATGATGTGCGTGGTGACCTTTGTGTCGCTGATGGTTCACATCTACACCATGGGCTACATGGAAGAGGATGACGGCTACAACCGTTTCTTCTCCTATATCTCGTTGTTCACCTTCTCCATGTTGATGCTCGTGATGAGCAACAACCTGCTGCAGCTGTTCTTCGGTTGGGAAGCCGTGGGTCTGGTGTCCTATCTGCTGATCGGCTTCTACTACAAGAAGCCTACGGCCATCTTCGCGAACCTGAAGGCCTTCCTGGTCAACCGCGTGGGTGACTTCGGCTTCATTCTGGGTATCGGCCTGATTGCGGCCTACACCGGCACGCTGAACTACTCTGAAATCTTTGCCAAGCTGCCAGAGATCCAGAACACCCAGCTGCCCGGTACGGGCTGGCTGCTGGTGACCGTGACTGCCATCTGCCTGTTCATCGGCGCGATGGGCAAGTCGGCCCAGTTTCCGCTGCACGCCTGGCTGCCGGACTCCATGGAAGGCCCCACGCCTATCTCCGCGCTGATTCACGCGGCGACCATGGTGACGGCTGGCATCTTCATGGTGTCGCGCATGTCTCCTCTGTATGAGCTGTCGGATGTTGCGCTGAACTTCATCCTGGTGATCGGCTCCATCACAGCGCTGTTCATGGGTATCCTGGGCATCATCCAGAACGACATCAAGCGCGTGATTGCGTACTCCACGCTGTCCCAGCTGGGCTATATGACCATCGCTCTGGGTGTGTCGGCCTACTCGGTGTCCGTGTTCCACCTGATGACCCACGCCTTCTTCAAGGCGCTGCTGTTCCTCGGTGCCGGCTCCGTCATCATGGGCATGCACCACAATCAGGACATCCGCTGGATGGGCGGCGTGCGCAAGTACATGCCCATCACCTGGATCACCTTCCTGCTGGGTAACCTCGCGCTGATCGGCACGCCGTTCTTCTCGGGCTTCTACTCCAAGGATGCCATCATCGAGGCGGTTCACGCTTCCAACCTGCCTGCTGCCGGCTTTGCCAATTTTGCAGTGCTGGCCGGTGTGTTCATCACGGCTTTCTACTCCTTCCGTCTGTACTTCATCGTCTTCCACGGCAAGGAGCGCTACGACCAGAACCCCGATGCCCACCATGATGACCACCACGGTCATGACGACCACGGCCATGGCCATGATGCCAAGCCCCACGAGTCGCCTCTGGTGGTGACCGGTCCTCTGGTGCTGCTGGCCATTCCTTCGGTGGTGATCGGTGCGATTGCGCTGATGCCCATGCTGTTTGGCGACTTCTTCAAGGGCGTGATCCACGTCGATGGCTCCAAGCATGGCGCCATGGCCGAACTGGCCGAGAAGATCCACGGCTGGGTGCCCATGGCACTGCACGGCTTCACGGCTGCACCGTTCTGGCTGGCTCTGGCCGGTGTGGTGATGTCCTATGTGTTCTACATGGTCAAGCCCGAGATTCCTGCCGCCATCATGGCTTTCTCCAAGAAGATTGGTCTCTACCAGGTTCTGGAAGGCAAGTACGGTGTGGACTGGGTGTACGAGAACATCTTCGCCCGCGGCTCCCGTGCCTTCGGTACCTTCTTCTGGAAGGCCGGCGATCAGGCCATCATCGATGGCGCCATCGTGAACGGCTCCTGGAAGCTCATGGCCAAGTTCGGTCAGTGGGTGCGCGGCCTGCAAACAGGCTATCTCTATCACTACGCGTTGGTCATGCTGCTGGGTATCGTTGCCCTCATGACGTACTTCGTGTGGCTCAACAAGTAGTAGGGGAAGAACAAAAATGGGTTTGTTGAGTCTTTCTATCTGGGTGCCGATTGCTTTTGGCGCCCTCCTGCTGGCCTTCAGCAAAGAAGGGCAGGCCAACGCGGTGCGCTGGCTGGCACTGATCGGTGCGCTGATCGGTTTTGCGGTGACCATTCCTCTGGTCACCGGCTTCGACACCACGACTGCCAATATGCAGTTTGTGGAGAACGCGCTCTGGATCGAGCGCTTCAACATCCACTACCACCTGGGCGTGGATGGCATCTCCATGTGGTTTGTGCCGCTGACGGCCTTCATCACCGTCATCGTGGTGATCGCCTCCTGGACCAACATCACCGAGCGCGTCAACCAGTACATGGCCGCTTTCCTGATCCTGTCGGGTCTGATGATCGGTGTGTTCGCGTCTCTGGATGGCATGCTGTTCTATGTGTTCTTCGAAGCGACTCTGATCCCGATGTATCTGATCATCGGTATCTGGGGTGGTCCGAACAAGATCTACGCAGCCTTCAAGTTCTTCCTGTACACCTTGATGGGCTCGCTGCTCACGCTGGTCGCTCTGATCTATCTGTACACCCAGTCGGGCGGCAGCTTCGAGATCCTGGACTGGCACAAGCTGCCCCTGTCCGGTACCGCACAGACGCTGATCTTCTTCGCCTTCTTCGCCGCTTTTGCGGTGAAGGTGCCCATGTTCCCGGTCCACACCTGGCTGCCCGACGTTCACGTTGAAGCCCCTACCGGCGGCTCCGCCGTGCTGGCCGCCATCATGCTGAAGCTGGGTGCCTATGGTTTCCTGCGCTTCTCTCTGCCCATTGCTCCCGATGCGGCGCATGAGTGGTCGGGCCTGATGATCACGCTGTCGCTGATTGCCGTGATCTATGTGGGTGTGGTGGCTCTGGTGCAAAAGGACATGAAGAAGCTGGTGGCTTATTCGTCCGTGGCTCACATGGGCTTTGTGACCCTGGGCTTCTTCATGTTCAACAACCTGGGCATCTCCGGTGGCCTGGTGCAGATGATTGCCCACGGTTTCGTGTCCGGCGCCATGTTCCTGTGCATCGGCGTGCTGTACGACCGCGTTCACTCGCGTGAAATCGCCGCTTACGGCGGTGTGGTCAACACCATGCCCAAGTTCGCTGCCTTTGCCCTGCTGTTTGCCATGGCCAACTGTGGTCTGCCTGCAACCGCCGGTTTTGTCGGCGAGTGGATGGTGATCCTGGGTGCCGTGCAATACAACTTCTGGATTGGTCTGGGCGCTGCAACCGCTCTGATCTTCGGCGCTGCCTACACCCTGTGGATGTACAAGCGCGTGTACCTGGGTGCCGTGGCCAACGACCATGTGGCTGAACTCAAGGACATCAACTGCCGCGAATTCCTGGTGCTGGGCCTGCTGGCCGCGGCCGTGCTGGTCATGGGTCTGTATCCCAAGCCCTTCACCGATGTGATGGATGTGTCTGTGGCAGAGCTCATCAAGCATGTGGCTGTGAGCAAGCTCAACTGACCAGACTGAAACGAGAGACACGAGATGATTGACAACATCAGCTGGCTGGCGATCTACCCGGAGATCACTCTCCTGGTCATGGCCTGCGTCATTGCCTTGGTGGACCTGGGCGTTAAGAGCGCCCGTCGCACCGGCACCTATGTTCTGACCATGCTCACCCTGCTTGTCGTGGCGGTGATGCAAGGCATGTACGCCGCGAGCGGCAATACCTTCTACGGCTGGGGCAACATGGTTGTCTCGGACGCCATGGGCAACTGGCTCAAGTGCTTTGCCACTATCGCCGTGATGATCACCATGGTCTACGGCCGCCCTTATGCGGCCGAGCGCGACATGCTGCGCGGCGGTGAGTTCTTCACACTGTCCATGCTGGCCCTGCTGGGCATGTTCATCATGATCAGCGGCAACAACTTCCTGGTCCTGTATCTGGGCCTGGAGCTGCTGACACTGTCCAGCTATGCGCTGGTGGCTCTGCGCCGTGATCACACCGTGTCCGTCGAAGCCGCCATGAAGTACTTCGTTCTGGGTGCCATGGCTTCCGGTTTCCTGCTGTACGGCATGTCCATGCTCTACGGCGCCACCGGTTCGCTGGATATCGGACAGGTCTTCAAGGCCATCAATTCCGGTGAAATCAAGCACCAGGTGCTGGTCTTCGGTCTGGTCTTCGTGGTCGCCGGTCTGGCCTTCAAGCTGGGTGTGGTTCCCTTCCACATGTGGGTGCCCGACGTTTACCAGGGTGCGCCTACCGCCATCACCGCCTTGATCGGCGGCGCGCCCAAGCTGGCTGCCTTTGCCATGACCATCCGCCTGCTGGTGGACGGCCTGCTGCCGCTGGCCATCGATTGGCAGCAGATGCTGATGGTGCTGGCCGTCTGCTCGCTGCTCATCGGCAACCTGGCCGGTCTGCAGCAGACCAGCCTCAAGCGCATGCTGGCTTACTCGACGATTTCCCAGATGGGCTTCGTGCTGCTGGGTCTGATGTCGGGTGTGGTGGACGGCAAGGTCGATCCTGCCACCGTCGAAAACGCCTACAGCTCGGCGATGTTCTACATCGTGACCTATGTGCTGACCGCCCTGGCTTCCTTCGGCGTGATCCTGCTGCTGGCCCGCGAAGGCTTTGAAAGCGAAGAGATCGCCGATCTGGCCGGCCTGAACCAGCGCAGCCCGCTGTACGCCGGCGTGATGGCGATCTGCCTGTTCTCCATGGCCGGTATTCCTCCGCTGGTCGGCTTCTACGCCAAGCTGTCCGTGCTGCAGGCACTGGTCGCTTCGGGCAGCAGCCTGTACATCG
This sequence comes from Comamonas sp. NyZ500, assembly GCF_016772095.1. Taxonomy (NCBI): domain Bacteria; kingdom Pseudomonadati; phylum Pseudomonadota; class Betaproteobacteria; order Burkholderiales; family Comamonadaceae; genus Comamonas; species Comamonas sp. NyZ500. Next base: position 278,627 of record NZ_JAEIJE010000002.1, read on the forward strand.
GTCTGGCCGTGTTCGCCGTGATCATGTCGCTGATCGGCGCCTTCTATTACCTGCGCGTGGTCAAGGTCATGTACTTTGATGCTCCAATCACTGCTACCAGCGTGTCTGCCCCTCTGGATGTGCGCGTTGTGCTGACTATCAACGGTGCGCTGGTTCTGCTGCTGGGTATCCTGCCCGGCGGTCTGATGGCCTTGTGCGCTGACGCCGTTGTGCGTGCCCTGGCTTCCTGATAAGACGAATGTGATGAGGGCTTGATGCCCTCATCGCTTTTTCTAGGAATGGCTTTGTGTCTATAACCGCCTCTATCTGGCTCATCATCTTGGCTGCCCTTGTGGCAGCCAATTTGCCTTTTATCAACCAGCGTCTGGGCATCATCGGCCCCGTCATGGCCGGTCGCAAGCCGCTGTGGGTGCGCCTGCTGGAAATGATTGCCCTGTACCTGCTGGTGGGCGGCCTGGGCTTGCTGCTGGAACGTCGTGCCGGTCAGATATCTCCCCAAGGCTGGGAGTTCTATGCCATTACTGCTACGCTGTTTTTGACGCTGGCATTTCCCGGCTTCGTTTATCGCTATCTGGTTCACCGCAAGGGTTGAGTGGCGCCATGAAAGTGCTTGATCTTCACTGCCCTGCAGGCCATGTCTTTGAAGGCTGGTTTGCTTCGGAAGATGATTTTCAGAATCAGCTGCAGCGCAAGCTGGTGGAATGTCCTGTTTGCGGCGACAGTGATGTGACCAAGCGCTTGAGTGCTCCCCGTCTCAATCTCGGTGCACAGCCGCCCAAAGCTGCCCAGACTGCAAAACCGGCTCCTGCCGCAGCGCCGGAGCTTTCCGTCGCCGTACCCGAGATCAGCGCCGAGGCGCGGGCACATCTGCAGTCCATGCAGGCGGCCTGGATGCAGTGGTCGCGCCAGGTCGCGCAGAATACCGAGGACGTCGGCAAAAAATTCGCCGAAGAGGCGCGTCGCATTCACTACGGTGAAACCGAGGAACGCGCCATTCGCGGCCAGACCAGCGCCCAGGAGGCCATGGAGCTGCTGGAAGAGGGCATTGGCGTTCTGCCTCTGGCCTTACCCGAGTCGGCCAGTGGCGAAGGCGGCAGCGGCAGCCTGCAATAAGACAACCCCGCTTCCGGTCAGCGCCCTGCGGCTTCAGCTCAGTTGCTGATAGATCGCGTCGGCCAGAGTCTGCAGGCGCTCGCGTGGCAGGGAGGCACTCAAGGCATAGCCTTGCCGGCCATCGATCCAGTAAAAGCCATGGCTTGCACCGTCGCTGCTCCATTGAAAGGAGGCAGGGGCGGAGGTGGCTGCCGTCCCGGGCTTGAGCACCGAGACATACAAGGTGACGCGCTGGCCGGCCTGATCCTCGTACATGAACTGGGCTCGGGCCTGGCCGGTCTCCCCGGGCAGCAGCCGCCCGCCCATGAGATGAAAGCCCTGGGCTTCCAGCACCGGCGGCTTGAGCGCAACTCCCAGCCGCTTGGACAGCCACTGCACCAGATGCGCCTGCTGCTGTGCCGCGACCTCGACGGGGTGGCGCTGCTCGGGCACATAGACGGCATGGGCAGCAGCTGCCTCGCGGACAAAGCCTGGCAACTGCACGGCCGTGTCGGTCGGCGGCGAGCCGAATTTTTGCTGGCCTGCACCATAGCCAAGTCCCAGGCCCACGCTGAGCATGATGCCTGCGGCCAGCGCATGTTGCCAGCGCCACTGCAGCGCCGGCTTTTGCAGGGATAGTATGAACTGGGGCGGGACCGGCTCTTCGAGCAATTGCGCATGCAGAGCCTGAAGGCCCGCGTTCTGGGCCTGAATGGCGGCCATGCGCGCTGCTTCTTCGGGGTGTTCGGCCAGCCATTGCGCCACGGTCGCAGCGGCATCGGGCTGCAACTCTCCATCCACCCAGGCATGCAGCGTGGTTTCATCGGGGCGCTGGGGTGTCATTGCACTTTCCTTCATTTGACAGCCCTCAACACGGTCGTCGCGGGTCTTTCTCCTTCCATGAGGCGCCTGAGCTGCTCGCGGGCGCGCGAGAGACGCGACATCACCGTTCCCACGGGAACGCCCAGCATCTGCGCGGCTTCGCCATAGCTGAACTGCTCCATGCCGATCAGCAGCAGCACCTCGCGTGCCTGCGGCGTGAGATGGGACAGGGCCCGCTCCAGATCCAGCTGCAGCGTCAGTCTGGGCATGGGGTCGTGAGGCGTGTCCTGCGCCTCGTCAAGTGCCACCATGCGATGCCGCGACGACTGCTGCCACTGATTGGCATAGAGGTTGTGCATCAAGGTCAGCAGCCAGCTGAGCAAGGCTTTTTGCACCTGCTCGGCCGAGGCGGCTGCCGGCGGCTGCCACAGGGCCCACTTCTGGCAGGCGCGCTCCAGGGTGTCCTGCACCAGATCGTCTGCCAGCGCGGCATCGCCCGCCAGCGCACGCGCATAGCGGCGCAGGCGGGGAATATGGACCAGGGCGGCGTCGACCTTCACTCAGGGCTTGGCGACATGCCAGCTATTGTTGAGGAACCCGTCACCCGTCATGTCGCCGGGCTTGGCATCCTTGACCCAGTGATAGAGGGGGCGGCCCTTGTAAGCCCATTGCTTGCTGCCGTCGTCGCGCATCACCACGCTCCAGTCGCCGATCGGCGCCGCACTCGCGGGGGCCATCAGAGGCGGCCAGTTGGTGGCGCAGCCGCCGTTGCAGACGCTTTTGCCGGAGCCTGCGGCATCCTTGTCAAAGACGTAGAGCGTCATCTGGGTCGGTCCGACCAGCACGCCGTTGAGGGTGGTGGCAGGGGATTTTGCCGAAGTGACCGAGCCGGTCGAGCAGGCCGCCAGCAGGGCGGCGGAAGCTAGCGTCAGAGAAGCGATGCGAAACATGAGGTCTCTCCTTGTGGTTGACCTGCAGTAAACAGTTCTGCAAGGGGTTTTATTCCATGCGTTTTCACGCAGGAACTCAAGAGCAGCGCGACAGGTCTTGCAGACATGGCCTCAGACGTCGATTGCTGAATAATTTGATAGCTGCTATCGCCGATTGAGTATTTATTTCATGGATAAAAGAACATGAAATTCATATGAGGCAATCGGAAGCAGCTTTTAGATTTATAGCGATATGGCTGTTCTTTGTCGCCCTTGGTTTTTGAGGGCGACAAATGGCAAGCATATTTGCGAGCATTGGGCTAGTAACCTGGTTACTCCAGTGGGAATTGAGCGACTCAGGGTTTACGGCATCAGGGCCAATCTGGGGAGTGCTGTGCTATGAGGGCACATTTCGCCCAGTCTTATTAATATTGATAGCGCAATATGTATAAGGCATAAGCTTTTTTAGAGATTCCGAAGTGGATGCTGATATTCCTGGGGATGCCGCTGTCTCTGGCGTGACTTGCAGTTGCGATGAGTTTGAAGTTTGCAGTTACTTCTGTTGTTGCTATTTGTTTTATGGAGGGTTAGGGAAAGCATAAGTCCGATGGCTCTTCATTCCTAGGAGTTTCCCGCTGCGGCACTGCAGCATGAAAGACCAAGATGCCGCTCAGGCAGAGGAAGTACATCAAGTTGCTCCCCTCTTTGTTTTGCAGCATTCAGGACTGACGGCCAGCGCATGAGCGACCTTATTCTCGAAACCAGGCAACTCACCAAAGAGTTCAAAGGCTTTACCGCCGTCAGCAAGGTGGATCTGGCCGTGCAGCGTGGCTCCATTCACGCGCTGATCGGGCCCAATGGAGCGGGCAAGACTACTTGCTTCAATCTGCTGACCAAGTTTCTGGAGCCCACTTCCGGGAGCATCCAGTTCAACGGGCTGGACATTACCCGCGAGGCGCCGGCACAGATTGCGCGACGTGGCGTGATTCGCTCGTTTCAGATTTCCGCCGTGTTTCCGCACTGCACCTTGCTGGAGAACGTGCGCATCGGCCTGCAGCGCAAGCTGGGCACGGCCTATCAGTTCTGGACCAGCGAGAAGACGCTCAATCAGCTCAATGACCGCGCCATGGAGCTGCTGACCGAAGTCGGGCTGCAGGACCTGGCCGATGAAGTGACCGTGAACCTGCCCTATGGGCGCAAGCGCGCCCTGGAAATTGCGACCACGCTGGCCATGGAGCCCGAGCTGATGCTGCTGGACGAACCCACACAGGGCATGGGCCATGAAGACGTGGACCGCGTGACCCAGCTCATCAAGAAGGTTTCTGCCGGCCGCACCATCCTGATGGTGGAGCACAACATGAAGGTGATTGCCACCATCGCCGATCGCATCACCGTGCTGCAGCGCGGCGCCGTTCTGGCCGAAGGGCGCTACGAAGAGGTTTCGCGCAATCCGCAGGTGATGGAAGCCTATATGGGGACTACGGACGGACAGCTTCAGGGAGGGCATTGAATGCTCCCCCTGTGCCGCTCACGCGGCTTCCCCCTGAGGGGGACGGCAGCCTCGGTGCGGGGCGGCCCTTCCTCGCTGGCTCTTTGATGGTTTCGTGCGTGATTTGAGTGAGACGAATGAATAAGACAAGTACTCCGGCGCTGGAAATTTCGGGACTCAATGCCTGGTATGGCGAGTCCCATGTGCTGCATGGCATGGATCTGGTAGTCAATCCCGGCGAGGTGGTGACCCTGCTGGGCCGCAATGGCGCAGGGCGCACTTCCACGCTGCGCGCCATCATGGGGTTGACCGGCTCGCGCAAGGGCTCGATCAGGATCAACGGCGTGGAAACCATTCACATGCCCACGCACAAGATCGCCCACCTGGGCGTGGGCTACTGCCCCGAGGAGCGCGGCATTTTCTCCAGCCTGTCCTGCGAAGAGAACCTGATGCTGCCGCCGCCGCTCAAGACCGGCCAGCCGGGGATGAGCATCGACGAGATCTACCAGATGTTCCCCAACCTCTATGAGCGCAGGAACAGCCAGGGCACGCGTCTGTCGGGCGGCGAGCAGCAGATGCTGGCCGTGGCGCGGATCCTGCGAACGGGCGCGCGCCTGCTGCTGCTTGATGAAATTTCCGAAGGCCTGGCCCCCGTCATCGTCCAGACCCTGGCTCGCATGATCACCACGCTGCGCGAAAAGGGCTACACCGTGGTGATGGTGGAGCAGAACTTCCGCTTTGCCGCGCCGCTGGCCGACCGCTTCTATGTGGTCGAGCACGGTCATGTCGCCTTGCGCTTCGGAGCCAGCGAACTGGACGAGAAGATGTCCGTACTCAACGAGCTGCTGGGTGTCTGAGCCTGCAAGCAATTCCCATTCGTTCATAACAAAGAACCAACCCGTGGAGATAAAGATGAAAGCAAAACTGAGCGTTCTCTCGTGCATGCTGGCCGTGGCCGGTCTGTCCAGCCCCCTGGCCCAGGCCCAGGCCCAGGAAAAGGTGAAGATCGGTTTCGTCACCGATATGTCCAGCCTGTACGCCGACGTGGAGGGCAAGAACGGTGCGGTCGCCATGCAGATGGCGATTGACGACTTCGGCGGCAAGGCCCTGGGCCAGCCTATCGAGCTGGTCAGTGCAGACCATCAGAACAAGGCTGACATCGCTGCCTCCAAGGTGCGCGAATGGATTGATACGCAGGGCATCTCCATGGTCTTCAGCGGCACCAATTCCGGCACGGCACTGGCGGTTTCCCAGATCGCCAACGAGAAAAAGCGCGTTCACTTCAACAGCGGCGCGGGTTCCTCCGCGCTGACCAACGAGCAGTGCAACCCCTATACCGTGCACTATGCCTACGACACCGTGGCCCTGGCCAAGGGCACGGGCGGTGCGGTGGTGGATCGCGGCGGCAAGGACTGGTTCTTCCTGACGGCCGACTATGCATTCGGCCAGGCGCTGGAAGCCGACACCACCAAGGTCATCAACGCCAAGGGCGGCAAGGTTCTGGGCTCGGTCAAGCACCCGCTCAATGCCTCGGACTTCTCGTCCTTCCTGCTGCAGGCGCAAAGCTCCAAGGCCCATATCCTGGGTCTGGCCAATGCGGGCGGCGACACCATCAATGCCATCAAGGCCGCCAAGGAGTTCGGCATCAACAAGACCATGAAGACCGCCGGTCTGCTGGTCTTTCTGACCGACATCCACAGCCTGGGTCTGAAGAACACCGAAGGCCTGCTGCACACCACCAGCTGGTACTGGGACATGAACGACGAATCGCGCAAGTTCGCCAACAAGTTCTTTGCCAAGACCAAGCGCATGCCTACCGATGTGCAGGCCGCCGACTACTCGGCCGTGATGAACTATCTGAAGGCTGTCGAAGCGGTGAAGACCACCAATGCCGACAAGGTGATGGCCCACCTCAAGAGCACGCCCATCAACGACTTCTACGGCAAGGGCGTGATCCGTCCCGACGGCACTTTCGCCCACGATATGTATCTGGTCGAAGCCAAGAAGCCCAGCGAATCCACCAAGCCCTGGGACTACCTCAAGGTGCTGACCAAGTTGCCTGCCGATACGGTCTGGACCACCAAGGCCGAAACCAAGTGCGCGCTCTGGAAGTAATGGCGCTACCGGTTTGATGCACACCTCACCCTCACCAGCGTATCTCTCATGGAAATCTTCGGCGTTTCATTGCCCGGCCTGATGAGCCAGCTCCTTCTGGGGCTGGTCAACGGTTCGTTCTACGCAATTCTGAGTCTGGGCCTGGCCGTGATCTTCGGCCTGCTCAATGTCATCAACTTTGCGCATGGCGCCCTGTTCATGCTGGGGGCCATGTGCACCTGGATGGCCATGAGCTATTTCGGCATCAACTACTGGGTGATGCTGATCCTGTCGCCGGTGCTGGTGGGGATTCTGGGAGTGTTGATCGAGCGCTTCTTGCTGCGCTGGATCTACAAGCTCGATCATCTCTACGGCCTGCTGCTGACGCTGGGGCTGTCGCTGCTGATCGAGGGGGTGTTCCGCTCCGTCTATGGCGTCTCGGGCCTGGGCTATGACACGCCCGAGCTGCTCGAAGGTGCGACCAATCTGGGCTTCATGATCCTGCCCAATTACCGTGCCTGGGTGGTCGCGGCCTCCATCGTGGTGTGTGTGGCCACCTGGTTTGTGATCGAGAAGACGCGCATCGGCGCCTATCTGCGTGCCGGTACGGAAAATCCGCGCCTGGTCGAGGCTTTCGGCGTCAACGTGCCCGTGATGATCACGCTGACCTATGCCTTCGGTGCCGCGCTGGCGGCTTTTGCCGGCGTGCTGGCCGCTCCCGTCTACCAGGTCACGCCGCTGATGGGGCAGAACCTCATCATCGTGGTGTTTGCCGTGGTGGTGATCGGCGGCATGGGCTCCATCATGGGATCGATTCTCACAGGTCTGGCGCTGGGCGTCATCGAAGGTCTGACCAAGGTTTTCTGGCCTGAAGCATCGTCCACCGTCGTGTTTTTCATCATGGTCATTGTTTTGCTGATTCGCCCCGCTGGCTTGTTCGGTAAAGAAAAATAAGAGGGGCACGACATGAAATCCAAGACGCTTGTTCAACGCATTGCCCCCGTGGGCTACGGCCTGCTGCTGCTGGGCCTGATCGTCGCGCCCTTCCTCGGTGCCTATCCGGTTTTTGTCATGAAGCTGATGTGCTTTGCACTGTTTGCTTCGGCCTTCAATCTCTTGCTGGGCTATACGGGTCTGCTGTCCTTCGGCCACGCCGCGTTTCTGGGCGGTGCGGCCTATGTGGCGGGCTACACCATCAAGGCCTGGGGCTTTACGCCCGAAGTCGGCATGTTGCTGGGTACGGCGGTCGGCGGTCTGCTGGGCCTGATCTTTGGCTGGCTGGCCATCCGTCGCCAGGGCATTTATTTCTCCATGATCACGCTGGCGCTGGCGCAGATGCTGTTCTTTGTCGCGCTGCAGGCCAAGTTCACAGGCGGCGAAGACGGCCTGCAGGGCGTGCCGCGCGGCAAGCTGTTCGGTGTGATCGATCTGAGCAGCGATATGGTCATGTACTACGTGGCGCTGATCATTGTGGCAGCGGCTTTTCTACTCATCGTGCGCACCATCCACTCGCCGTTTGGGCAGGTGCTCAAGGCCATCAAGGAGAACGAGCCGCGTGCCATCTCGCTGGGCTATGACGTCAACCGCTTCAAGCTGCTGGCCTTTGTCATCTCTGCGGCCCTGACGGGTCTGGCCGGTTCCCTCAAGACCCTGGTGCTGGGCTTTGCCACCTTGTCCGATGTGCACTGGACCACCTCCGGTCATGTGATTCTGATGACGCTGATGGGGGGGCTGGGCACGCTGTCGGGTCCGCTGCTGGGTTCGGCGGTCGTCGTGGCGCTGGAAAACAAGATTGGTGAGTTCGGCAGCTTCCTGGCCCATGCAACCGGCGTGGAATGGTTCAGCACGCTGGGCGAGTCGGTCACCATCGTCACCGGCCTGATCTTTGTGCTCTGTGTGCTGCTGTTCCGCAAGGGCATCATGGGCGAGCTGATCGCCTGGCTGCAACGTCGCAAATAGGGCGCTTCACTCTCGCTACCAAGGCCGCATCTGCGGCCTTTTTTATTTCACCATGACTCCAGCACCGAAATTCGCTGGACTACGCTACAGCCCGATACAGCAGGTTTATCAATGACTTAAGCGAGTTCAACATATGCCGGTGCTTTCCGAAACCTGACCTGACTTCCGACCGCCTGACTCCTATCCGGCCCTTGGAATCCAGGTCTTTCCAAGGAGTCATCATGGCTAAGATCAAACTCACTAAGTCCGCTGTCGATGCGGCGCAACCCCAGGCAGAGGCCGTCGAACTCCGGGACACGCTGGTCCCCGGCTTCCTGTGCAAGATTACCCCGGCGGGTCGCAAGGTGTTCATGCTCCAGTACCGGACGAACGCTGGCGAGCGCCGCAAGCCCTCGCTAGGACTGTACGGGGAGCTGACCGTCGAACAGGCGCGGTCGCTGGCGCAGGAATGGCTGGCCCAAGTCCGCCGAGGCGGAGATCCCGCCGCAGAGAAGGCGGAGGCGCGCCAGGCACCTACGGTCAAGGAGCTATGCACGAAGTTCATGGAGGACTACTCCAAGAAGCGCAACAAGCTCAGCACCCAAGCCGGCTATCAGGCTGTCATCAATCGCAACATTATTCCGCTGCTGGGACGCAAGAAAGTTCAGGACGTGAAGCGTCCTGAAATCGCCGGACTGATGGAAAAGCTTTCGTACAAGCAGACCGAGGCGAACAAGGTATTCAGCGTCTTGCGCAAGATGTTCAACATGGCCGAGGTATGGGGCTATCGGCCCGACGGTACCAACCCTTGCCGTCACGTCCCGATGTTCCCTGCCGGCAAATCGACTCACCTCATCAGCGACGAAGAAATGGGCAACCTGTTCCGACAGCTCGACAAGATCGAGTCGGAGGGGCTGGAGAACTACGTCATCCCTTTGGGAATCCGCCTGCAGTTCGAGTTCGCCGGCCGCCGCTCGGAAATCATCGCGCTGGAATGGAACTGGGTTGACTTGCAGAACCGGCGCGTCGTCTGGCCTGACAGCAAGACAGGCGGCATGTCTAAGCCCATGAGCGAGGAAGCCTATCGGCTACTCTCGACGGCACCCCGGCAGGAGGGTAGCCGCTATGTGCTGCCTTCTCCTAGCCACGCTGGCAAGCATCTAACCACGGGCGAGTATTACGGTGGCTGGAGCCGTGCGCTCAAGGCGGCTGGCGCTACGCACGTGGGCACGCACGGCATCCGCCACCGTTCGGCGACCGACATTGCCAATTCGGGCATCCCGGTCAAGGTCGGCATGGCGCTAACGGCGCACAAGACCGTCGTCATGTTCATGCGCTACGTCCACACCGAGGATAAGCCGGTGCGAGAGGCGGCCGAACTGGTGGCGAATCGGCGTAAGACGATCACCGGGATGCAGGGAGCCAAGGAGGTGGCCGCATGACCCGGCGCAAGGCATCCGTCTCAGCGCCAGCAGCGCCGCCCGCGCTGCTGGGCGACATCCGGGCACTGATCGAAGCGTCGCGCCAGCGCGTCGCCTCGGCGGTCAATGCCGAGCTGACATTGCTGTTCTGGCGCATTGGCCAGCGCATCCATACGGAAGTGCTTGCCGGGCAGCGGGCCGGGTACGGCGACGAAATCCTGCCGACCCTGGCGGCGCAGCTTGTCCGCGACTACGGACGTAGCTTCGCGGACAAGAACCTGCGCCGGATGGTGCAGTTCGCCGCCACCTTCTCGGACGAGCCAATTGTCGTGACGCTGTCACGACAATTGAGCTGGTCGCATTTCGTGGCGCTGCTGCCGCTAAAAGACCCGCTCCAGCGGGACTACTACGTGCAAATGGCCAGCGCCGAACGCTGGAGCGTGCGGACGCTACGCGAGCGCATCGACTCGATGCTATACGAGCGCACGGCGCTGTCCAAGAAGCCGGACGAGACGATCACGCAAGAGCTGGCGGCGATGCGCGATGCGCAGCGCATGTCGCCGGCGCTGGTCATGCGCGACCCGTACATCCTCGACTTCCTGGGCCTGCGCGATACCTGGCAGGAAGGCGACCTGGAAGCCGCGATCATCCGCGAAATGGAGTCTTTTTTGCTGGAGTTGGGCGCGGGCTTCTCTTTCCTAGCCCGGCAGAAACGCATCCAGATCGACGACGAGGATTTCCACCTGGACCTGCTGTTCTATAACCGCAAGCTGCGGCGGCTGGTGGCGGTGGAGTTGAAGATCGGCGAGTTCAAGGCAGCATACAAGGGGCAGATGGAGCTTTATTTGCGTTGGCTCGACAAGCACGAACGCGAACCGGAGGAAGCCTCGCCGCTGGGCATCATTCTTTGTACCGGCAAGAAGTCAGAGCAGATCGAGTTGCTGGAGCTGGACAAGTCGGGCATCCACGTAGCCGAATACCTGACGACCCTGCCGCCGCGTGCGGTGCTGGGGGAGCGGTTGCAGCAGGCGACCGAACGGGCGCGGTTGCAGATCGAGCAGCGGCAGCCTGGCGAGAAGTCCTGACAGCAGCATCTGTCCAACCGTACACCCAAACCACAGCACGAGCATGTGGCAACGGATCTCTTGCTCTATCGAGGCTCCATGCTAGTGTGGAATCGCCATAGGCCGATAAGGAACTGGCCTGCGGCTCAAGGATGCGCTGGGGCTAGTGGGCGCGAGCGCCCAATCACATGATTATCGCGGGCAGCAGCGCCATGTTCTATGCCGATCGCTGTTTTAATTAAATATCTCAAACTATAAAGTCAGTTAATTTTTTCAAAATATTCACGAATCAAGTCATCATTTTTTAAATACGAATCGAGAACCTGAAACAGAAAAAGATCCCCGCTAATATTTATATCAAACGGGATCATTGAGTTATCTATTTTGAATGTCTTTATTTTTCTATGCCCCTTGATGTTGGCATTGCTCAATCTTTCTTGATAGCTATCCAACGTATATACGATAAATTCGTGATCCAAGTGAGTTATAAAAAAATCATCGCCTTTTGAACTGTATTCAAGATGGATGACTTGCGTTACGACGTCGTCGCCTGCCACCTCAAAGTCCTCCATCAATTCTTCAAAAGTCAAACTTAGCTTCTCTGCGTCATGGTGAATCCATAGATTGTTCTCATATTTATCGGTGGAGTAGAACTTTGACAATCTAGGAAGGGAAGATATTTTCAATCGCAACGGAGCGCCAAACTCCATCTCCTCCATTGCAGGGACATAATCGGAGACGTAATCAATCCTGAATGCTATTTCGGACAGCATTCCTTTTTCAATGAGTTCCTCGATAGAGGTAAGCAGCTTCCTCGGAACTTTTATCCAGAAGTGTCGCCCTATGCGTTCATCGCGTATTGTCTGACTATCCTTGTCGTTGAATATCTGAATATTCTCGTTCAGGCTGACAAGACTATATTTAGAGAACTGAGCATCTTCCTTTCTTATGTCAATTCCAATTTTCTCGTACTCACGTTCAACTACCTTGGAATATTTTAGCTCCAGCATCTCAGCCCTCCCCATGATTGATTGGTGCTTGGAATAAAAAATGCAGCCAATGCGATAATTTGCGTAATTTTCTTTTATGTACGAAACACCATCTTCGTCATGGATATGCTTGTAGGAATTGTTGAGAATTTCTAGCGATCCCGGATACTCGTTGAGATAATTATTTAAGTAGTCCATTAAATGCTGGATTGTCTTTATAGCCAATCGCTTGTCCACTAGATCAAGCTGTGGCCCATAAAACTTGGCTGCGTTTGGATGGTCGCGTTTGGCTTCAAATTCTTTCAGAATGGCCGCCTTTTCATTCATGCAGCCCTCCGTATAAGCACGCATTACGTCTGCCTGAAAGCTCTCATTTGCCAGAGAGGTTTGGATGAGGGGAAGCAATTTCTTGACAAAGATCGGGTCTTTATTAAGAAAGACGTAGCAAAATTTCCCAAAGCTGAATAACGCGATTTTTTCCGAAGAAAATTCATTGATTTCTTCAAAGATATTTTTCATATTTTTTACTCAACTCGCCGTAGTCCAAATAGTAAGCGACGGAACCTTGAGCGTCTCCACTTTGTGGATCGCGCTGCTCCACGTTCGCTATTCGCTCATCCCTGACGGGACTGGCATTCGCCAGCCCTCCACGGCCCGACACTGTGATCCGGGCCTGCGCGCTCCGCTTGCATGTTGAGCTGGCGACAGCAGGGCATGCAGAGCGAGCCGCGCGCAGATGATTCAGCCAAACGCTAAACAAAGCTGTAGGGCATCCCATAGAGAGCGCGGTTGCGCTACTCGTGATTTCTATGGAATTTGATCGTATCCAAAACTGCATGAGGCAAGCTTGCGAGTTACTTGATACTCTTCGCCAGAATACTGGCGAACTCGACCTCGTTCCGAAACAAGGTGCAGGTTCTTCCTTGCCCGCGAACCAATGACATACAGCAATTTCATCGCGCTTTCTTGACCGTTCGGATCATTGAAATGCGGCACCATATCTTCTAATAATGCATAAGCGATCACTGCATCGAACTCGGCTCCCTTGACGCCGTGTATCGTCGAGATGGTGATTCCAGTCCTATGCTGAAATACCTTCCTGAATGTCTCAATATCGCCTATAAATTCGCTACCTTCACTCTTCAATCGATTTACCCGGGCTTGCGAACTATCGAAGAAGGCAACGTGATGCTCTTGAAGCAGCGTGAAAAGGCGAAAGTCGATTGCTAAGTTTGCAAACAGACGCTCGAAAAATGCGCTCAAGTAGGTAAGACCATCTGTTTCATCGATCTTAATTGCATTGCACTCCCTCAACAAGGACCTCCGCGTGAGCTTCGACACGCTAGCCCCGGCCGCCTCTAGGTCATTCAGAATCTCCCCGGCCCACCGCAGTCTGCGCACATACATTCCCGGCGATGCCTGAGTAAGTGCAATCTTAGAAAGCCTGTACCAGAAATTCTCTGTGTCCCGTGCAAAGGGAACCATACCGGGGCCATCGAATGAGTACTCCGGCATGCTGGCGACCAAACGACGTGTCATGCTTGCAAGATGCGTCCACTGTGGCGCGAGAATGCACACCTCGTGAGGTGAGATGCCCATAGTCTCAATGTTGAAACGGATGAGCCGGATGAGCTCAGCGTCCAGATCATTTTTGCTCACTGTGTCGTCGAATGAAATAAGGCTTGGGTACGCCTTGTCCTCGGATGCGGCTTCGATGCGTGTGTTGTGAACGTTGTAGTTTCCGAAGTACTCAATGATGCGCTCAGAAGAACGGTAGTTCCGCGACAGTTCGAGTTCGTCCAAATCGATATTGGCCATCGCCTTGAAATCCTCGAAGGCAATCGGATATCCGCCAAGCGATTGATAAATCGCCTGGTTAGGATCTCCGACAATAAAGGCCTTGGTCGCACCTTGACCAGCTTTCAGAATGGCGGTGATGATCGAATACTGAATTCGTTTGGTGTCCTGATACTCGTCGATCAGCACGAAAGAGAACAACTGTGCCAGAAGAGTGCTGATCGCAGGATGACGTGCGATCAGTTGGTACGCATAGTAAAGAATGAGCTCAAAGTCTAGCTGCCGACTTTCGTGCAGAATCTCAAAATACTTGCCCAATATGACGTGAAGACCCGAATGCTTCCAATCTTGTGGGCAGGAGAGCACATATCCAGTTTCGGTGTAATAAAACTCACAATCCCAGAATGTTATTTTTGGCTTCTGGTAAGGCTTGCACAATGCCTCCAGGATTTTCTCGCGCTCATGCTGATCGATCACACGGAAGCCTCGATCCAACGCTTCGTGATAGATGCCGTACGGTTTCAATATCCATTCAAGACAGAACGAATGTATCGTTCCTATCCATAATCGGGATGTATCCACCCCAAGGCTCTCAATGCGCTCGTGGATTTCGTCGGCGGCACGGTGCGTATAAGTGATGGCAACGACAAACTGCTTGTTCGATTTCAGCCTGGACAACTCATAGGCGATTTTGTAGGTGAGCGTGCGCGTTTTCCCGCTGCCCGGGCAAGCGATGAGAAAGACGCTCCCTGGCTTCAGAATGGCTGCTTCCTGCTCGGGATTCAGATCATCTTTGTTCCACATGAACATGATCAGAACACCGCGAGTACATCGTTGATGCGATCATCTGGGAACGTGGCAAGCATCTCGTTTCGGATGCCGACGAAGTCGATGTCTCCATTTCGGAAGGCCAGCAGCTTGGCCCTAAAGTCGTCGAATACGGCAGACGCAGTGAAGATATCTTCTGCATCGATGTAGTTCACGCGGTAGCTCAGCACGTTAAACCAGACTTCCTTAGTGACCACCGGATGCGCAAAAGCGATGGCGTCCAAGATGTACTTCGGAATGGCGGTCTGCGGATCGATCTTCTTTCCCAGCAAGATGGCAAACCATCCCTTGCCGTAGTTGTCCGCCATGGTCAATGCGCGCTGACCGAACAACGCGATGTCCGCTGATTCGAGCTCCGCCTTGGCCGTCGCGATGGTTGGTGCATCCTTGTAGACATCAGGAAGGATGCCGACCACCTTACGCGCATTGCCGGCGGCAATGAAGTCGACCTCGAAGGTATGGGGGGCAAAGAATGGAGAAACCCACCCGTTATCTTTGAAGGTGTCTTCCAATAACGCTTTCCTGGCGACCCCTTTTTCCTGGGATGCCTGATACTTGCCCTTGCGCCGGAGCAGCCCTTCGGAGTCTCCCGCCGCCGGCGTTGTGTCAATGATGGACTTGTCAAGGTCGGTGACGATGCTGCACCGCTTCCGGATTCGGGCATCATCGAAAAGAACCGCGACGTTCTGAAATCCAGTGCTGCGGATATTAATTAAACTGATGCCGAGTTCATCAAGGCTGACGCCTAGCACGTTCTTGATCAGGATCGGAACGAGAATTTCTTCTGCATCGCCCTCCACTAAGAGGACGCTCTTGGCAAACAACAAGTTGCTACGGACAGCATCCAGGTAGCGTTGAATGTTGCCGATCTCTTCTGGGTTTAGGCCAATTGCAGGCTGGTATGCCTCGCAACGATCACCTTCTCTGCCGAGGATGTTCACGTTCTGAACATTGCTGACCTCAGAGATGTGCGTCGAATGGGTCGAATAAATGATCTGTGTGTCGTCGTATTTGAGCTTGTCGAACAGTGTTTTCTGGATATGTGTGTGAATGTGAGCTTCCGGCTCTTCGATAAGCAGAAAGTTGGCGATCGACTGTTTAGCCTTTTGATACTTGAATTCAAGCAGTTTCAACGTGAGGAATATCAGGTTTGCTCCACCAAGGCTCAGCTCGTGGATCGGTCCTTCGTGGCTCTCCCCCGATTCGCCAACGAACAGCTTGAGCGACTGGAACAACTTGTCAGCTTCGTCTGGCAGATCCGACTTGATAGAAAGAGAAGACGGCGAATACGCCTCACCCGCCGCATCCTTGATGGTGTCTCTGATATCCGTCCGGACGACCTGCACGTCTGGCAACGCTTCGATGGAGTCATTCAATGCCTTTACCCCGTCGGTGATAGCCTGGAACGCCACGGGGTCGATATCGCCGCTCTTGCCCTTCAGAAGCGAAAAGAGCGGATTTGTCCGGTTGTTGTGAAATTCGGAGACGACGTCCCGTAGCGCCTGGACGAAAGTGAACGAAATTTCTTTGGAGACGGACAGCACGTTCGGAATCTTCGCGCCGATAACACGAAATTCAACCTCTTCATTGAATCGAACATTCGCGAAGTCGCCGACCACATCCTTATAGAAGGCCTCGTCGTTGAAGTCGGCTTCACTCCGACCTGTGAAAATCGTTTCATAGTCGTCGATGGTGACCGGGTTCAGGATAGCGTCGAGGCCTGCCTGATCACCATCGTTCAATTGAGAAAGTCGCAGCCTGATTTCCTTCTTCGGACGAAAGATCAGGTTGTAAGTGGCCTTGCCGTTCGCCTCTTCCTCAATTACGCCCGTCCCATGTCGGAAGAGCGCCTGCACTGATTCATCCGCAGAGATTTCCTCAAACTCAAGACTGATGATGATCCAATGTCCCTGCCAGCGCCCTAGGCCGCGATGAAAGTCGGTATGCTCCAGCCGGTAGGCAGAGCGAATCATGTTGTCATCAAGCAGCAATCTGATTGCGCGAAAGAGATTGGTTTTGCCAGATCCATTTTCGCCGATGACAGTGTTGATACCCTTCTGGAACAGCAGCTTCGTGTTGGGAAAGTTCCGGTAGTTGACCAGGCTGAGCTTGGATATATGCATTTGATTCAATCTTGTTGTTGAAATCCACATGCCGATCGGCCGATGGATTGGTTGAACACTGCAGCCATTGATCCCAACTACGGAATGGCCAACTGTCAGTTGGTTTTAGAACGGCACCGTGTCTAAGGTAGGAATCGGTTGGAGCGCATTTTTAATCTCGGTTAGCCTTGCAAGTAGTTCATCGAAAGTCACGATCACGATCTCTGCGAACGCATTTCGAACGAGCTCGAATGACTTTCTTTGCTGATGCTCTTGTGGCGTCATGCCAGCGACAACTATGCAGCGAACCGCATAGCTGTGGAGGTCGTATCGGTTCATGTTATTTTTTATGACGGGTAGTTCACTCTGCAATTTGAAACGCTGATCTAGAATTTGAGCAATCGCTCCACCCAATTCTGTCGATGGGCCAAAAACATCATCTCCACGATAGGGAGATTTTCCTAGCAGTTCGGTTTGCGGCTTTTTTATCTCAATGAGGCCAAGATTGCCCGTGGAAGCGGATGCGTATAGAAAATCTGAAAATTTTCCGCCGGACCCGTTAAGTCGCTTGCCACCTGCATAAGCTTGCCCCTGAACCAGCATGGCTGGAACGGCAAATGCAAGACTAAGTATGAAAGGATTTTCCAGAAAGAAGCTTTGCCACTTGCTTTCCGTCAGTCCTTTTCCAAGCATTTCCTGGTATCGCTCAATCAGTTGATTCAGTGTGATGAGCTCAATATCATTCTTTAATGCCAGCAGCGAGCGCGGCTCAGATTCCGCCAGTGCTTCTATATTGTCTTGAACCATGCGAACAGCGGCGCGCCGATCACGCTTGGAAAGCGTCACATGCTGCCGCCCACCATCGGTCATTTCCGTTAGTGCATCAGGTCTTACGCTCTTCTTTAGAGCGGGAAATTGTGCTGAATCGGCAGCATGTAATAAGGTCTGGTAGACATGAAATTGCTTGTCCTTGCGCGCGTCTCTCTGGTGGCGAGAGGCTATGCGATTTAATTCTTTTCTTAATTCATGAAATCTTCTTATTCCGAGAATAAAGAATGGCGAATCAATTTTCGCGTCATTTCCTTTGTGGACAATGAGTATGCTTACGTTTTCTAAGCTGGCGGCTGTTTCGCAAATTTGCCGATATTCCCACAGAAGCCCCAAACCGAATCGAAAATCTTTGGCAAACCCATCCGGCAACTGCTCAAGAAGCCCAACGACATCGTCAGTAGTCTCTGGCAGTATGTAGGGCTCGATAACAGGCCGAGCGACGACGATGCGTTCAAGGGTGCCGTATTTAGGTTGCAGGTAATCGTCGCGATCTTCTCGAATATTAAGAGGCCAAATGGTCAATCTGTCTGGACACACATTGAGCAGTCTCGCTATTGGCGAATCCGGCTTGCGCTCCGCTGCGGGAATATCAGTGAAGAAAACGTTAATGCCTTCCTCTTCCGGTTCGGCTGCTTCAATGACAAGGAAGGGGCCGCCGTCCAAACGCTCACGTTGATTGAATGCTGAAGGTCTGATAGATGCCATGAACTATTCTTGATCCCTACTGTTCAGAGAAACGATTTGCGGGCCTTGCCTCAGCGCAACCTTATGGTGCCTTCCGATCAGAATCGGACGACACACGATTGATGTCAAAGGGGAGTGCCTTATCTGCCGCGATTCGGGTCAGCAGCATCCGAATCGCATCCGAAATTGATAACCCCATTTCAGCCAGAACAACAGTTGCGGCTTCTTTAATCTGCCCGTCAATCCGGGCACGAACGACGTCGTTACTTGCCATTGTTGCGCTCACAATAGATGTAGCTACATTGTGGCTCATAAGTACTATTGCGTCACTTACATTTTGTTGTGAACAGTAGAGCATCCCGGCGTGCCGCCGTCGGGCTCGCGGGCGTTGCCCCGCGCCTCGTGCCGAGTCGCGGCCATGCGGCTTTGATCCCTGATGCCTCCGGCCGTCTCTTCGCTCCTGGCCTGCGCGCGGCGCTTGCCCTCCAGGGGATCGGCTGGACAGCCCATCCCCGCCGCGCCTTGCTTGGCGCCCCTCGCATGCACCGAACAGGTTGCACCTGATCGACCAACAGCCATCCAGCTAGGCGTGCCGCTGGCACGCAGGGGCGCTCGCCGCGCGGCGTTGGTTTCAGCGCACCCCCTGGCCCATTGGCCGCTGTTCGTCTTTCCCCAAGTTCATCGCTTTTTCCCGCGACCGTAGCCCGCGGTGCCTGGCCGTCAAGGCGCGCAGGGCCGAGTCCTCGCTGCGCTGCGGGCCGCACCAACCCTGCGCTTCTCCCTTGACGGCCAGTCCCTCGCTGGCCCGGTTTTTCGCGGGCGATGAACTCAGGAAAGACGGCGGCAAACAGGACCGGCCCAGGTCTCTGCGCCGAACCAACCGAAGCCACAACGGGCTCCGAATCTTGGAATCCGGTCAGCTTTGAAACCACAGCAACTCATTGGAGAAAACCATGCAACTCGCATCTCGATTCGCTTCCCATTCCCCGACGCTGCGCAGTGACTACCCGCTGTCCGACGACCAAATCCGCCGCGTAGCCCCGTCCATCTTCGCGGAGGCCCCGCACGATAGCCGCTCCGAACGGTACGCCTACATTCCCACCGCCGCCGTGCTGGCGGAACTGCGCAAGGAAGGGTTTGAACCCTTCATGGCAGCGCAAACCCGCGTGCGGCACGACGACCGCCGCGACTACACCAAACACATGATTCGCCTGCGCCATGCCAGTCAGATCAACGGCGCGGAAGCCAATGAAATCGTGCTGCTGAACTCGCACGACGGCACCAGCAGCTATCAGATGCTGGCCGGAATGTTCCGGTTCGTTTGCAGCAATGGCCTTGTGTGCGGCGATACCGTGGCCGATGTGCGCGTGCCGCACAAGGGCGACGTGGCCGGTTCTGTCATCGAAGGCGCTTTCGAGGTGTTGAGCGGCTTCGAACGCGTGAAGGAATCCCGCGACCTGATGCGCGCTATCACGCTGGACGAAGGCGAAGCCGAAGTGTTCGCCCGTTCCGCGCTGGCCCTCAAGTACGACCCCACCGATAACAAGCCCGCGCCCATCACGGAAAGCCAAATCCTGATGCCGCGCCGGTTCGACGACCGCCGCCCGGACTTGTGGAGCGTGTTCAACCGCACCCAAGAAAACCTGACCAAAGGCGGATTGCATGGCCGCAGCGCCAACGGACGCCGCCAGCAGACCCGCCCCGTGCAGGGCATTGATTCCGATGTGCGCCTCAATCGCGCCCTCTGGATGTTGGCCGATGGCCTGCGCCAGTTGAAGGCCTGATTCCCCACGCGGCAGGGGCAGGCAGCAGCCCTTGCCGCTTTCTTCGCTGCTGCATCCCTGAACCGATAGGAGTTATCACCATGAACGCCATTACCCAAACCGAAGCCCGCGCCCTCAACACCGCCGCCGCTATCCCGCTGGAAGCCGCCGACCCGACCAAGAACCTGATTTTGGTTCCGCTGTCGCGGCTGGTGTCGCGTCCTGCTGGCCGCAACGTGCGCAAGACCCCGCGCATGTCCATTCCCGAACTCGCCGCGAGCATTCAGCGTGTCGGCCTGCTGCAAAACCTCATCGTCATTGCCGCCGCCGATGGCGAGCATTACGAAGTCGTGGCCGGTGGCCGCAGGCTGGCCGCGTTGAAGCTGCTGGCGAAGAAGCGCCGCATCAGCAAGGAATGGGAAGTGCCTTGCCTGTTGGTGGCCGATGGCACCGCCCGCACGGCCAGCCTCACCGAGAACGTGCAGCGCGAAGCCATGCACCCCGCCGACCAGTTCGAGGCATTCGCCGCGCTGGTGGCCGAAGGCCGACCCATCGAGGACATAGCCGCCGATTTCAGCGTCACGCCGCTGGTGGTGCAGCGCCGCTTGAAGCTGGCGAACGTCTCGCCCCGGCTGCTGGCCGACTACCGCGCCGAAGCCGTGACGCTCGATCAGTTGATGGCCCTTGCCATCACCGACGACCACGCCGCGCAGGAAACCGCGTTCTACGACGCGCCGACGTGGCAGCGCAACCCTTCCCAATTGCGCGACCGCCTCACCGAGCGCGAGATTGACGCATACCGGCATCCGCTGGTGCGTTTCGTGGGGCTGGATACCTACGGAGCCGCAGGCGGTGGTGTGCGCCGTGACCTGTTCGCGGAAGGTGACGCGGGCGTGTATCTGACCGATGCCGCGCTGCTGGAACGGCTGGCGCAAGACAAGCTGGCAGGTATCGCCGCCGAGGTGAAGGACGAAGGCTGGGCGTGGGTGGATGCCACCCCCGCCGTGACCCATGCCGACCTGCACGCCTTCCAGCGTGCGCCGAGGGAGCGCCGCGAACCGAACAAGCGCGAAGCGCAGCGCATCGAGAAGCTGCAAACCAAGATGCACGAACTGGCCGCCGCCGTGGATGACGCGCTTGATACCGAGGACGAGGAAAAGGCCGATGCCTTGCAGGAAGAAGGCGAAGCCGTGGGCGAGCAGTTGCAGGCGCTGGAAGATGGCTTGCAGGACTACGGCACGACCGTGAAGGCCGCAGCCGGTGCCATCGTCACCATCGACCGCAACGGGCAGGCAGTGATTCATCGCGGGTTGATGCGCGAGGCCGAGGCCAAGGCGCTGCGCACACTGGAACGCCTGCGCCAAGGTTTCGGCAGCGAAAGCGAAGCCGGGAACGACGACGAAGGCGAGGACGACGAGCAGCCCAAGACCGCCGCCATGTCCGACAAGCTGGCGCAGCGGTTGAGCGCCCACCGCACCGCCGCGCTGCAAATCGAAGTCGCCCGGCATCCGCAAGTGGCGCTGGCCGCGCTGGTGCATGGCATGGTGCAGACCGTCTTGCAGGGCAGCCACTACGGCCACGACTTGCCGCTGGGCGTGAGCCTGAAAGCGCAAGACCGGCTGGAAGGCATCGCCCCGGATATACCGGATTCGCCCGCCGCCGTGGCGCTGCGCGAGTTGCAGCAGGTAGCAGGCGAAGGCTTGCCGGAGGACAGCGCCGAACTGTTCGCCGTGCTGCTAGCGAAGTCGCAAGATGAACTGGTGCGGCTGCTGGCGATATCCGTGGCCGTCACGGTGGACGTGGTGACACCCCGCGCCACGCCGCAGCAACCGGGCGCGGAACTGGCGCAGGCTGTCGGCTTGGACATGGCCGCATGGTGGAAGCCCACCAATGAGGGTTATTTCCGGCATGTGCCGAAGGCCGCGATTCTGGAAGCCGTGGAGCAGTACGCCCCGGCGCACGTCACCCGGCTGGCGAAGTTGAAGAAGGCCGACATTGCCAGCGAAGCCGAGCGGCTGGCCGATGGCACCGGCTGGATGCCTGCCATCTTCAAGGCCGAAGGCACCGACGACACCACGGCGCAGGATGCGCCGCAGGCGGTGACGAACGACGAGCCGGAAGCCATCGACAACGACGACGAGCAGCAGGCCCACGCACTCGCCGCCTGACCTTCACCACCACCGAGCGCCCCGGTTTCGGCCGGGGCGCTTCGCTGTTCCATCAGCATCGGCCCCAGGCCGTTCCGCCCTGGTGCCGATGGTCAAAAATCCGGGCGCGGCGGTGGCCGCGCCCGGTTTCCAAGCCCAAAGCCAGAACGCCCCTTCGCCGCCTTCGGGCGGACGGCGAAGGGGCGGCGCACAAGTGACCTTGTGCGCGGGAAACCCTCGAAGCCCATAAGTGCGTCGGCGCACAGCGCCGACGACATTCCGAACGCGCCCCACCGCAATGGACGGGCGTGTGGGGCTACGCCCCGGCTTGCTGCCGCAGGTTGCACGAAAGCGTGCCGTCCTCGACGCTGGCGGTTCGTCGCCTGTACGTCACGAAGGACGGTTCACCGACACGCCGCCCGGCCTTGCAATGGAGCTTCCACGCCACGCCTCACGCAAAGGGCCGCAAGCAGCGGTAGGAACGCTTTCACCTTGTCGCTGGGCATTGTCCTTGCCCGTGTCAGGGCGCAGGCCGGTGAAGCCGTCGCGCGGGGATGCCGAGTCGGCCATGCCTCCATTCGGGAGCGGGCGGCCAGTACGTCCTTGTGTTGTTGTGAATCCTGGCGGTGGCTGGGCTTCATGGCCGCAACCTTCCAGCGAAAACAATTCCCCCTGCGCTGCGCGCATTCCTCGCGGGACAAATTCTTTTCGCTTCCAGGTTCTCCACGGTGTTGCGACCGCTGCGCGGTGCGGCCAGCCCATCCCCCGCCGGACGGATCACAACAAGGACGCACTGGCGCGACCTTGTTCAACCCGAAAGGAGAAATCATCATGGCTAACATCGGCACCTTCACCGCAGAGAAAGACGGCTTCACCGGCCAGCTCCGCACCCTGACCCTCAACTTCAAGGTCAAGCTGGTTCCCAACGACAAGGGCGAGAACGAAAGCGCCCCGGACTTCCGCCTGCAAGCGGCCGGCCACGACTTCGGCGCGGCGTGGAAGAAAACCAGCGAGGCCGGGCGGGATTACCTGTCGGTGGCCATCGACGATCCTTCATTCCCGGCGACGGTCTATGCCCGCCTGATCGAAGGCGAGAATGACACGCACGACCTCATCTGGTCGCGCAGCAAGCCCAAGGCGGCCTGACGGCCGCCCACCGCGCCCCGCCCATTGCGGCGGGGCGCGGTGCTGCTGATCGCAGCATCGCACGCACAGGGTTTCGGCAGTTGCCCCATGTCCCGCATGTCCAAGGCCAGCATTGCATTGGTGATGGTCGAATGGCTCGAAGCCCGTGGCAGTAGGAACAGCATGGCGTGTCGGCGCATTGCGCCGCCGGGCTTTCGGGCTGCGCCCCATGCCGCCAATGGCGTCATGTCCATTCGGCTTCAATCCCTCACGCCTTCGCGCCTGGCGGCGCTGCGCGCTCCGCTTGCGGGCATTCAGACGCGCTAGGGCGCGTCGCGCTCTTTCAGCACGGCCTCGAACTCCTGGCGCACCCGCGCCAGCAGTTCGTCGGCCTTGTGCGTGTCGTCGCCGGCGTAGGCCAGCGTCAACAGCGTCAGCGGATGCACTTCCATGACCTCGCACAGCTCGGTCAGCTTGTGCAGGGTCGGACTTTTCAAGTCGCGCTCCAGCGTACTCATATAGGTGCGGCTGGACACGTCGGAGAACGCTTCCTGGCTCAAGCCTCGCGCCTTCCTGACTGTCCGTATTGCCGTTGCCAATGAGTGTTTCGCTGTCACTAACTTGGTTTCCCCATAAAAACCAAGATGACAGCCCATTGCGCCCTATAGGGCTACAATCTATAGTGTTCATTCATGGCTGAAAGGCCCGCTTTCGTGCTTTTACGGAAATCCGCAGATGCGGATTCCGACAGAACCGGGGAATCGCATCCGTGTCTTTCCGGCTTCCGACAATTCCGCTTCGGCGCTTCTGTTCTTCTACGGATGCGATGGCTTGCACATCGGTGCTTCCACACGAATGCACGGATGCGTTTCGGCAGTTCTGCGCTTCGGCACCAAAGCGCATTCGCGCATCGTCGGTTTCGTGGAGAAGCTGCCCATGACCCTGCCGCTTGTCACCGCTGATGAACGCGCCCGGCTGCTGGCCCACGGCGCGGCGCTCGCCGCTGGTCAGCGGCTCGACCCGCTGCCCGTGGTGCGCTTGTTCACCCCGGACGCGCATGTGACCTGGCTGCTGGTGTCGCTCGACCCGGCGGATGGCGACACGGCCTACGGCCTGATCGACCTCGGTATCGGTATGCCTGAGCTCGGGATGGTCAAGCTGTCCGACCTGGCGGGCATCGTCGGGCCGCGCAAGCTGCCGGTGCGGCGGGATCGGTATTTCCAGGCGGTGCGCCCGTTATCGGAGTACGTCCGGCTGGCGCAGGAGAACGGCGCGATCACGGACTGATGAAAACCAGCGCGGCCTAGCCAGCCGGGGCGCATCGTGACTATTTCAATCTTGATCAAGACCGTGCAGGTCTGAATCCGCATTCTTGCACCGAAGTGGTGCGATCCTGTTGAAAACAGTCCTGATCTTGGGCGCGGGCTGCGGCACGGTGTTCGGTGCTGCGCGTCATTTTCCTGAAGGCGTAGCCGTCGCATTCAGACGATTTCCGCAACACGCAGAGCCAAATGGTCTTGACACCGACAGTTACAGCCTAACCAATTTTGATGACGACCTGATGGCATTTCGATAGTTCCCGCATCGCGGAAATCGTGGCGACGCATCCCAAACAGAGGGAGGTTTCGCCATGACTGATCGCAGCGCCGAACACTGGTATCCGACAGCGGCCTATCTCTACGTTCTGCACCTTGACGGCCCTGCGCTGGCGTGGGAATACCTGCGCCGAAATCCCGACTACCGCCGCGACTGGCTGCGCCGCCGCCGCCGGCCGGACACGGCGCAGGCGTGGGGCCTGCGCCTGCTGGAAGACCCAGCCCTGGATGCGCGCGACGCGCATCCGGCCTGGTTTCCCGATCACGATGCCGTCGTGCAGGTTTACCCGGACGATGACCCGCCACCCGAAGCCCATGCCTTCGAGTTCTGGCGCGTCCCTGGCCGCAAGCAACTGATCCACGACGGCAAGCGCCTGGTGCTGGTGTCGCATTGGCCCGGCTGCTGCCTGCGGCTCGCGCTCGCGCCGGGCCTGGAAGACGGCATGGCCTACCTCTACGCCACCCGCGCCTGCGCCACGCCCTGCGCGCGCTATCGCACGCTCGCGTCCGAGCTGGACGCATTGGCCGTGGCCACGGTTGCCACGCCTGCGGCGGCGGCCCGTTCCAGGCCCACGACGGCCGCGGTGCTGGAACTGCACACCTTGCAGACGCTCGACGCGACCCTGGCGGGCGCGTCATTGCGCGAAGTGGCCGAAGGGCTGTTCGGCGCCGATGCCGTCGCCGCCGACTGGCACAAGGACAGCGCCTTACGTGCCCGCGTGCGGCGGCTGGTACGTCGTGGCGATGCGCTGATGCGTGGCGGCTATCGCCGCCTGGCACAGCTTCCGCCGCCGTTGCAGTAGGGGGGGACGTTTCGCGTCCCCCGTAGATCGTCCCTTAGCAAGCAGCCT
The DNA here is from genome assembly GCF_016772095.1 of Comamonas sp. NyZ500. Taxonomy (NCBI): domain Bacteria; kingdom Pseudomonadati; phylum Pseudomonadota; class Betaproteobacteria; order Burkholderiales; family Comamonadaceae; genus Comamonas; species Comamonas sp. NyZ500. Next base: position 304,188 of record NZ_JAEIJE010000002.1, read on the forward strand.
CGCTTTCTTGAAAGTGCCTCTAACCGGCCGCGTGGTGTGGCCGGGCTTGATGGAGGTACATCCCATGCGACCCGCTCCCTTGCGGCCTGCCGCCGCTGCTGTCGCTGCGCCTGCGCAGCCCCAACGCTACCTGACCAACGACGAAGCCGCCGAGTACCTGCGCCTGTCGCCACGCACGCTGGAGAAACAGCGCGTGATCGGCGGCGGCCCGAAGTTCCGCAAGTTCGGCCGCCGCGTCATGTACGCGGTGTCCGACCTCGATGCCTGGGCCGACCAGCGCAGCTACGAGGCGACTTCCGACCCGGAATATGCCGAACGCCACGCGGGCGATTACCGTGATGGCCGCTGATCGCTGGCGCGTGGGTGGCCGTCGCCATGTCCAGCCCGCCAGGGCAAGCCTTGCAGCGCGAACAGCTCGACCTGTTCCGCGCGCTGCCGGGCGACATGGCACCCCGCGACAGCCAGGACTTGATGGCCTTTCCGTTCTTCTCGCTGGCGAAGTCGCGGCGTACCGCGCCGATCGACTTCCGCGCCGGCGGCATCACCATCCGCGTGGAGGGTACGCAGGAGCACGGCATCGCAACGATATGGGATGCCGACCTGCTGATTTGGGCCGCCTCGCAGATCGTGGAGGCGCGCGACGCGGGCTTGCGCCCGTCGCGCTGGATACGCGCCACTCCCTACGAGATCCTGCGCTTCATCGGGCGCGGCACGTCTCTCAACGACTACCTGCGCCTGAAAGCCGCGCTCGACCGGCTGCAATCGACCACGGTGGCCACGTCCATCCGCGAAACCACGGGAAGGCGATTGCATCGCTTCTCGTGGATCAACGAGTGGAAGGAACTGGCCGATGCCAGCGGCGTGCCGCTGGGCATCGAACTGATCCTGCCGGACTGGTTCTATGCGGGCGTGCTCGATGCCGCCTTGGTGCTGACCATCGACCCAGCCTATTTCCGCTTGAAGGGCGGGATCGAGCGCTGGCTGTACCGCCTGGTGCGCAAGCACGGCGGCAAGCAGCCGGGCGGCTGGCAATTCGACTTCCGGCACCTGCACCGCAAGTCGGGCAGCGCTGCGCGCTTCTCCGACTTCGCTTACGACCTGCGCGTCCTGGTGGCGCGGCAGTCGCTGCCCGGCTACGTCCTGGGCATCGAGCGAATGCCGGACGACGGACAAGAACTGCTGACCTTCCGGCCCGTGCTGCACACGGCACGGGGATAACTCGTGGAAAAGGTGTGGACGGCCTCGTGCTATCAGGAGTACCGGGTATCGTGCTATCGGGAGTACGCCTATCGTGCTATCAGGAGTACGAAAACGCCGGAAAGCCAATAACGGCGCGGGTTTGCGGCCCCTCTAACTTCCCTAACAAGAAATACATAACTTTTAGTAGAAGCGCGCCGTTTCGGTGGACAACCGAGAAACGGCACGGCGAACAGCGTTTTGCACGGCAGGTAAAGCCCGGCTTTCCAGCAGGGAGGGCCGCGCCATGATCCTCGCTCTGCTCAACCAGAAAGGCGGTGTCGGCAAGACCACGCTCGCCACGCACATCGCGGGCGAACTGGCGATGCGCGGCCAGCATGTCGTCCTGCTCGATGCCGACCCGCAGGGTTCATCCCTGGACTGGACGCAGCGCAGAAGCCAGCAAGGCTTGCCACGGCTGTTCAGCGCCGTGGGCCTCGCACGCGAAACGCTGCATCAGGAAGCGCCAGAACTCGCCAGGCGGGCCGATCACGTCATCATCGACGGGCCGCCGCGCATCGCCGCCTTGGCGCGCTCCGCGCTGCTGGCGGCCGAGCGCGTGCTGATCCCGGTGCAGCCCAGCCCCTACGACCTCTGGGCCAGCTCGGAAATGGTTTCGCTGATCCGCGAGGCGCAGGTGTTCCGGCCGCTGCTCCGCGCGGCCTTCGTCATCAACCGGCGCGTCAGCACCACCATCATCGGGCGCGAGGCGCGGCAATCGCTCGCCGAACAGCCGCTGCCCGCGCTGCGCTCGGAGGTGCATCAGCGCATCGTCTTCGCCGACAGCGTGGCCGCTGGCCGGCTCGCACGCGAGACAGCGCCCGACAGTGCCGCCGCCCGCGAAATCACCGCCCTGGTGGACGAACTGCTGCGGTGGCCGACATGACAGCGCAGCAGCCACCCAACAGCAAACGCACGGGCAAGCGCGTCGGCATCGGCGCACGTCCGCCCGCGAATCCGCACGCCGAGGCGTGGATTCGTCAGGGCGATGCCGACGCGCTGGGCAAAGGCGACCTCTACACGGCCCGCCTCACGCTCGACATCACGCCCGCCATGCGGGCGCGCATCAAGGTGTCGGCCTTCACGCAAGGCGTGACCGTGGCCGACCTGCTGCGCGGCCTGCTGGAGCGGGAGTTTCCGCCGGAGAACACACCATGAACGCATTCGCTTGGCCTGCCGCGAACGCGGCACCGGCTGCGCCGCTGCCTGCGCTTTCGGCACTCGCCGGACAGGCCGGCAATGTGCCGCTGACGCGCGTTTCGCTGGCCTACCTCGAACATCGCTTCAAGCTCTACCTGCGCTTCGGCGAACCGGCGCGCACGCTTCAGCTCGACCGCTGGCGGCGCTGCGCGGTGTTCCTGCCGGGCGCGATGCTCTGCCGCATCCGCTGGCAGGCCAACGACTACGGCACGATCCGCTGGCAACTCATGGTGATGCAGGCTTGCACACCGCTGGACGCGGCGCAGCGCATCCCCGGTGTTCAGCCGGGCGCGCGCTTGCTCCTACACACCGAAGGCGATGCCAACGTGCGCGCCGTGCTGGAGCGCATCGACGGCATCGAGGCGCTGGGCATCGCTGCCATCGACGTGTCGCCGGCGTACTGGCGCACGCTGGGCAACCGTCTTGCGGCTCGCCTTGCGCTGCCCGAATACACCACCGAGCGGCATACCGCCTGGCTGGCCGGGAAGGTGCTGCCATGACCGCCCCGACCACCACACCCAACGCGCCCGACGTGGCGCCGCGTCCTCGCTCACGCCTGCGCGCTCGCATCGTGCTGGCGACACTGGCCGCCATCGGCTTCGCTGCGCTGGCCTGGGCGGCTTTCGTGTCGCCGCTGCCGCGTCTGACCTACAACCCGTCCGACAGCGTGGCGGTCGGCTGGTATCGCATTGACCCGTTCGACCCGCGCACCGCCTCGCTGCCACGTCCGTTGTCCGTGGACAGCATCGTGCTGGTGCCGCTTCCGGCCACGGCTGCCGCGCTCGCTGCGCAGCGCGGCTACCTGCCGACGCGCGTTCCGCTGCTCAAACGTGTGGGCGCGGTCGCGCCGCAACACGTCTGCATCGTCGCCGGTCAGGTACGCATCGACGGCGTGCCTTCGGCCGCCGTACTGCCCGCCGACCGGCTGGGCCGGGCGCTGCCGTCCTTGCAGCTTTGCCGCCGCCTTGAACCGGGCGAACTGCTCCTGTTGAGCGTGACGAATCCAGCATCGTTCGACAGCCGCTATTTCGGCCCGGTCAGCGCATCCGCCGTGATCGGCGTTGCGCATCCGGTGTGGCCGGAGATACGCCCATGATGGCCGCCGATTCGCTGCGCTCTGACGTGCCATCGGGCATGTCGTTCTGCTGGCTGCTTCAGTGTCGCTGCGCCTGTCGTGCCGGTGCATTCGCACCGCACGTCGCGCAGCATCCGGCGCAGCCGTCCAACGTTCAGGCGTCTTGCCTCGAACGCGCCCGGCCTGCGGCCATTGGCGCTTTCGCCGGCGCGCTGTCTGTTCACGCAGCAGCGCCGCCGGGCCGCCGTTGCCTGGAGCGACAGCGAAGGGCAAAGGCGGAAGGCAAGACAAAAGGACGCGGCACCTGGCCGCGTCGAAAGCCAGTCAGCACATGGGGGGAACGCGGCACGGAGCGGCTTCGCCACCGTGCCGCGTTTGGCGCGAGGGTCGCGCCAATGCTGGCATGTCCGCGTGCTTCGCACGACAGGACACGCCCAAGCTTGCGGGGAGCGCAGCCATGACCGACAGCCGCGACGACGACTTTCGCGTGCGCCCCAGCGCCCCGAAGAACCGGGGCAAGGGCCAGGGGCAGAGCTTCGTTTCCAAGGTGCTCAAGCAGGCCGGCAAAGCCAGCAGCGGCAAGTCGGCAGTACGCCGTCCTGGCGCGGCTGGCACCGGCCAGCGGCCCGGCTCTCGGCTCGGACGTGGCCACACGGCGGCGCGCTTCGCCGGGGCGAAGCTAATGCCCATGTCGCGGCGCGTGACCATCAAGACCTTGCTGGTCAATCACCAGCGGGCCAGCCCGCAATCGCTCGCCAAGCACCTGCGCTACATCGAGCGCGACGGCGCGGGTCGCGATGGCGAACCGGGCCGGGGCTACGGGCCACAGGCCGACGAAGCCGATCTGGACGCCTTCAAGGAACGCTGCGCCGACGACCGGCACCATTTCCGCTTCATCGTCTCGCCCGAGGACGGGGCCGAGCTGGACGACCTGCGCACCTACACCCGGCATCTGGTGAGCCGCATGGAAGCCGACCTGGGCACGCGGCTGGATTGGGTGGCGGTGGATCACTGGAACACCGACAACCCGCACACCCACCTGATCGTGCGCGGGCGCGACGACACCGGCAAAGACCTCATCATCGCGGGTGACTACATCGCCCACGGCTTCCGCCATCGCGCCGCCGAGCTGGCGACCGAGTGGCTGGGGCCGCGCACCGAACTGGAGATTCAGCAGACCTTGAGGCGCGAGGTGGAACAGGAGCGGTGGACGAGCCTGGATCGCACCTTGCAGCGCGAGACCGGCGAGGATGGCCGGGTGCATGTCGAACGGCTCAACGAGCCGAGGTTGCAACGCCAGCGCCTGCTGCTGATCGGCCGCCTGCAACGCTTGCAGCGCCTGGGCCTAGCCGACGAGGTGCAGCCCGGCACCTGGGCCATTCATGCCGATGCCGAGAAGACCTTGCGTGCCCTGGGTGAGCGTGGCGACATCATCCGAACGATGCAGCGGGCCATGAGCGGCCAGCCGCGTGAGCTGGCGGTGTTCGAGCCGGGCGACGATGGTCGCAGCCTCATCGGCCGCGTGGCCGCGAAGGGGCTTGCCGATGAGTTGCACGACCGAGGCTATCTGATCATCGACGGCACGGACGGTAAGGCCCACTACGTTGCACTGAACGCCCGCGACGAACTGGCGAACTATCCCACGGGCGCTGTGGTAGAGGTGAAGGGTTCGACTGAGGTGCGCACGGCCGACAAGAACATCGCCTCGCTGGCGAGCGATGGCCTGTACCGCACCGATCATCACCTGGTAATCGAGCAGGGCCGGGCTACGCCCGGACGCGACCCGCAGGAAGTCGTCGCCGCTCATGTCCGGCGGCTGGAAGCCCTGCGCCGGGCTTGCATCGTGGAGCGCGTGGCCGAAGGGCTATGGAAGGTACCGGACGACCTGGCCGAGCGTGGCCGCCAATACGACGCGCAACGGCTGGGCGATGTAGCCGTAGAGCTGAAATCACACCTTCCTATTGAACGGCAGGCCCGCGTCATCGGCGCGACTTGGCTTGACCAGCAACTGATCGGCGGTGGCCGTGGGCTGGGCAACTTGGGCTTTGGCGGTGATACCAAGCAGGCCATACAGCAGCGAGCCGATTTCCTCGAAGAACAGGGGCTGGCACAGCGCCGCGGGCAGCGCGTCATCCTCGCGCGCAACCTGCTGGGCACGCTACGCAATCGGGAACTAGTGCAGGCCGCGAAAGACATTGCGGCGGAAACCGGCCTAGAGCATCGCCCGGTGGCCGACGGGCAGCGCGTAGCCGGTATCTACCGGCGTTCCATTATGCTCGCCAGCGGGCGCTACGCGATGCTCGATGACGGCATGGGGTTCAGCCTTGTGCCGTGGCGGCCGGTAATTGAGCCGCGACTGGGACAACAGCTTGCCGCAAAGGTTATCGGCGGAAGTGCCTCTTGGGAACTTGGACGAAAGCCCAGTATCGGTATCAGTTAGATATCAAGGGAAGCTGAGTACCAGGCGCAGTCTGCTTGGCTGCTGTGATTCTTCTTAGAGATTCAATCAATGCCATAAACTCCTTGGATTGCCTCAGTGCTTCGCCTCCCGCAGTTTGCAGGTCCAAGACATCCGTAGCCTCGATCGTGAAGGCTGTGGGCACGCGCAGCAGCGAATGCCGGATCTTGTCGTCCGGCACGTCGTTCAGACTTACGCTTACTACGTAGATTTCTGCGTCGGCCGCAAAGGGGCTGTCCGCTTGGCCACGGGTGCGGACAATCTCGGAACGCCAGTGTTGCAGGTCGTCGTTAAGCATGGCCAGCGTCACCTGGGTCTCGCGAGCGCCGGCACCGAAGATCAGCGACTCAAGTACTTGCGTCGTGCTGGGAACTCGGTCGCTACTGTCCACTCTCTCGCTCAGTCCTCGTTCGGAGTTCACCGTCACCAACACGAGTCGGCGCAAGCTTCCGGGCTTGACCTCCGAGAAATTGGCGCTCATTGAGCCCGAAGCTACTAGCCGGTCTAGCATCAGACGTACGCCGAGGTTGTCGGAGACACCACCGTCCACGAGGTGGATATAGGGCCGATCGTGCGCATTGAGGTAGCTGTCTATGCCGCTTTGCAGGATGCGTGATCTGTAATTTTGCCCTCTGACAGGCAAAGATCGGAGAGGCGGCGGACAGGTATTGGCGTTGTTTCGCACCGTTACGGGCGACAGCACCAGCGGTACTGCCGACGAGGCCGCCACCGCGAAAGACAGCGGCGTTGCATCGAGGTCGGAACAGATTAGCCGGAATTGCTCGGTGGTGAAATCGAAAGGGGCACCGGTCGTGAGGTCGGTTGCCGTGATCATCAGTTCGGGCGCGCCCGGTCGTCGGCGCACGTCACCAAAGGTGCGGCCTTCAAAAAGTTCGTCCAAGCGTTGAGCCAGGATCTGGCTGCGCCCAAACCAAGGTGAAGTTAGTCTATAAAGACGCTCAGGCCACAGAGCTTCACGTATGAGTCGCCCCTCAAAAGGCACAAGCAGAAAATCCGGCTCGAAACGAGTCAGCGTGGCATCGCCGAAGGCCGCGAAGTGCGCGGCAAGGATGCTGCCCCCCGACACTCCGCTGACCAGGAACACCTGATCCAACAGAGTGGTCTCCTGGCCCTCTAGCGCGAAGCGTGTGGCCTTGAGTTCGCGCAGCACGCCCAGGCCGAAGGCCGCCGCCCGAGCGCCCCCGCCTGACAGTGTCACCGCTACAACCACCGGTTGGTTGACCTCCGACGGCCTGATGCGTTGGTCGTTCTCGGCGAGAGACATTAAGGCGGCGTCGGAAAGTGTCGGGTTGATCCAAGGACGGTAAGTGGAACACCCTGTCAGAACTACCGTTGCCAGCACACCGGCCAAACTCCATCGTGTGAATTTACACACCTCCAGGCGCTTTACCTCTGCAAGCAGCACCACGCAGCGTTTCGAATAGACAAGAACGAGAAACGCCGGCAATTTTGCGACGAAGCAGAGCCACTCCAGAATGCTGCAGACGTTACAAGAACGGCACCCTACGAATCCCCTTGATGAGGCTCCTCGCGATCCGCGCGAAGTTATGGAATAGCAGCTATTCACGAGCCAGCACTTCTCCAAGCGCTATTGATCCGTTCAAGGCAGGTGGTGATTGCAGACTTTGCATGCCCGAGCAGTGTGTAGGAGCCTTTGAAATCCGCGAGAGCGTTGCCGTGCTCGAAGCAGCTAGCAGCAGCCACCCGACGATCTGTTTGTTCATCTACTGCCTCAAACTCCAAACTAGCTCCCCCAGTTGTCACTGGTCCAACAAGCAACGTCGTTAGGGTGTTGACTGCTCTATTGGGCGTCTCAATGGTCGTAATTGCCACACGCACACGTATGCGGCCTGACGATGCGGGAGCTTCGGACTTAGTTTGGAGATGTCGCAGTTCACTGTTGACGTGATCGAGAAGCTCTCGCACTTGCTCAGCTTCAAGCCCACCTATGCGTCCAGTTGCCGTCACTACCTGAGCATCCTCGACTAATATTTCCCGGTAACGACTGGGTTCAAAGCCTGGCGCCTTGAAGAGCAGAACATTTTCGTACTTCGTTTTTCCCAATACATCGTAATCACCAAGAAACCCTGATCGAGTCATTCCGTTTGAAGCACAGCCAGATAAGGTTGCCGTGAGGCCTGCCAGCAGCACAAAATGGATTAATGAAATAGGGCGTTTCATATATATTTTCATTTATCCCATTTTCAGACAGACGATGCCAGCAACAACCAGCGCAATTCCAACCCAACGTATCAAGGAGGCGGTATCGCCGAACACATACACGCCCACGAAAAACGCGCCCAGCGAACCGATGCCGGTCCAGACCGCATAAGCTGTTCCTATGGGGATCTGTTTAAGAGATAACCATAGGAAAAAGCCGCTGGCTGCCATACAGGCAACTGCAATCGCCGGCCCCACGTAGCGCATCGCTGCATTGGCCGCACCCATCTTGAGGCCTAGTGGCCAACCGATTTCGAACAGGCCGGCAATCAGTAGAACCAACCATGGATTCCATGACAACGGGTTCATATATTTCTCCAAATCTATTCAGTGAAAATTGATTATCAAAGCATCAAAGCATCAAAGAATAGGCAGTAGGCGGTCAATTCGCTCTGCTTCTGATTTCTTCTTAAACTCTCTGATGGCGAGAATCTGTCTCCCCGATCTCTCCGGCCACGAGAGAGATCGGGGGAAGCGTGTGGACAGTTACGCTGAGGGATCAGACCGGTTGCACTGGTTGTTGTACCGCCTCGTGACTCCGTTTGCTGCCCGGCCACTTCATTCCGAACAGCACCTCGTAGAGCAACGGAATCAGGCCAAGCGTCACGAGCGTGCCAAGTGCGAGACCACCGATCATGCCGATGGCCATGCCCTTCCACAGCGGCCCCGCAAACAACATCAGGGGCACGAGACCCGCGATACAGGTCACCTTGGTCATCACGATTGGACGCAGCCGCTGCATCGCAGCTCCCACCAGGGCTTCATGTCGGGCGAGACCTTCCGAGAGGCCGTGTTCAATTTGTTCGAGCAGAAGAACGGCGTTGTTGACGATGATTCCGAACAGCGCAAGCACCCCGAATGTCGCCATGAAGCTGAAAGGAGTGCCTGTTGCCTTCAGTGCAATCACGACCCCAATCAACGTGAAGGGAATCGTTGCGAGAATCACGATCAGCTTGCGGAAGGAGTTGAACTGCCAGATGAATAGCAGCAACATCGCCAGAAGAGCGAACGGCATGTAGTGCGTGAGCGATGCATTCGATTCAGCCGATTCCTCAATTTCTCCACCAAGCTCTATGGCATAGCCTGCAGGTAGTTCAATTGCGGCGATCCGAGGTGCGAGGTGATCCACGATCTCTTGCGCGGTGTATGCGGTGTTCTGCCCCTGAACTGTGACTGTACGAATGAGATTGCGGCGCTGGATCACAGACGGCTCGCTAGCGAGCGTGACATCGGCCACTTGCGCCAGGGAAACCGGCTGGCCACCCGACGCTGGATAGATGGTCGTCGAACCAACGTCCGCAGTGCTGCGCCGATCATTGGACGTCCCGCGCATCACGATTGGCACGCTGGTATCGCCATCTCGGATCACAGAGATCGACTGGCCGATGTAGCGGGTGCCAAGCCAGGCAGCTATGTCGTCGGTGGTGACGCCAGCACGTCGCGCACGATCTTGATCGACCCGAACATCGAGACGGCCGACACGGGTATCCCAGTTGTTCTTGATGTTGGCCGTACCTGGCAGCTCCCGTAGCGCGGACTCAATTTTCGCCGCCGCATTCATCAGCACCTCATGATCCGGCCCACTGACCCGGTAGACGGCTGTGCCGGCTTCGGTAGTGCCTAGCGAGAACCGCTGAGGCTCTGCGCGTACATCTCCATGATGCTGCGCGAAGTAAGCCCGAGTTCGGGCAATCACGACGTCAATGTTGGTGCCTGCCTTGACCGTCACGACAAAGTACGCGATGTTCGATGCTGGCAATGGGGGATTGAGCCCAAGGATGAAGCGCGGCCCACCGTCAGCGACGTAGCCAATGTGATCCGTGATTTCGGGGTTGATTTCTTGATCACCGAGCCAGCCGCTCACTTCCTTCACTTTGGCAAGAGTGAGCCGTGAATCCGTTCCAGGGGCGAGCTGCACCGGTATTTGGAATTGAACTCGGTCGGACTTCGGCAAGAAGTCGTATGGCAGTGTCGTGAATCCGTACAGAGCTACGGCCAATGCACCCGTCATCACACCAACGTAGATCGCCTTGTGGTCAAGCACCCACTCAAGCAACTTGCGATAGCCGCGATAGAAGCGTGTGTTGTAGGTTTGCGCGTCATTCGCCGGTTGATGATGCACTTTGGTGAAGTGGTAGCACAGCAGTGGAGTGACGGTCAGACACAACAGCCAAGATCCGAGTAACGTGAGCGCGAGGACAATGACGAGAGAGCGCAGATACTCACTCGTCGCACTCTGGCCGAAGAAGAACGGGGAGAAGGCGATGACGATAACCAATGAGGACGTCAGCAGCGGCAGTGCGAGGGTACGACCCGCTTCGAGACAAGCCTGTTTGCGGTCTTCACCGGCTGCCAAGCGCCGTTCAATGTCTTCGGCAATCACGATGCCGTTGTCTACCAAGAGCCCCAAAGCGATGATGATGGCTGCCATCGAAACACTTTGCAGCTCGATGTTCAGCGCGCGCATCACGATCAGTGCCCCCAGAATGGTAAGCGGCACGATCATCCCGACGATGAATCCTGTGCGCCATCCCAGGAAAAGGACGACGACGCCGAGCACGATGACAATCGTTTCGATCATCACCTGGTTCATCTTGCCCATTTCACGTTTGACGACGTCTGCCTGGAATGTCACATAGGAGAGCTCGAAACCTGCGGGCAGAAGTTTCTCAAGCTCGGCCACACGGGATTTGAGGGCTACGCCGAATTGCTCCACGTTCTGGCCCGAGGTCATGGACACTGCCATCACTACGGCAGGCTGGCCCTTATAGACTGCAGCAGACTCGGGAGGATCTGCAGGTTGTACCTGCACGCGCGCAAGCTCTCCCAGTGAGATTGAAGGAGCAGGCGAAGCACCGCGCGCACCCTGAGCTTGCGCCATCATGATCGGCAACGCGCGCAGCGAGGCGGCGTCGCGAACCTCTCCACTAACAGCCAGCGAAGCGTTGATGCCACCGATGGCGATTTGCCCGCCTGAAAGCACGACGTTTTGTTTAACGAGTTGATCGATCACCCCTTGTGGGGTCAATCCAAGCTGGGCTAGTTTTGGTCGATCAAATTCGAGATAGACGCGCTCTTCCTGCAAGCCGTAGAAGCTGATGCGATCAACGCCGGGAAGCGCGTATAGGCGATCGCGCATCTCTTTCAACGACACACGCATTTCGCCCATGGAGTAGCCCGGCGCGGTCACCGCAATGGAGGCCACGGCAACACGGCCGAAGTCGTCGTTGACAAATGGCCCCAACGTACCCTGTGGAAGCAGAGGCTGAGCATCGGCAACCTTCGCGCGAACGCGCTGCCATATGGGGGCTAGGTCGGTGTACCGCTCCCAGATCGTGACCTGTATGACGGCCCCGCCCGCGCGAACGGTTGTGGTTACACGCTTGACCTCGGCCAGCTCCCGCAAACGCTCCTCGATCGGACGCGCGATCAACTGCTCAACACGTTCGGCTGGCATGCCAGGGTTCAGAACGGCAACAACCGCATCTCGAATCGTGACCGATGGCTCTTCCTGCGAAGGGAAATTGAGAAACGTGGCAATGCCGGCAACAAGAATGATGACCGCGGCAAGGTAGGTGAGTCTGCTGGCGCGCAGCGCCATTTCTGTGATCTTCATAGCGAAGTCTTCCTGTAGCGGGTCAGCGTCCGGCCAATTGGGTCGTGGCCTTGAGTGGGGTGACTTGTTGCTCGTTCGTCAGCCAACTCGCGCCAGCCGCGACTACCATCTCGCCGCGCTTCAGGCCGCCCACAACGCGAACGTTGTCGCCGCCTGGCTCGCTCTGGAATTGCACTTCCCGGCGGTGCACCTTCTTTCCGGTCACGTCATATACAAACACTGCGGCTTGTCCTGCTTTCTCACTGAGCACCAGTGCCGAATAGGGAAGCATCAGACGATCTGGTGAGGCATCCTTCGCTTCCGGTGCCTTCAGCAATACTTGAACGGCAGACCCGGGTCGAAGACTGCGCGCAAGAGTAGCATCTTGAGGAACGAGCACGACAGGTAAAAGTGAGCCATTTTCAGCACGCAAGCCGATGCGTTGTACCGAAGCACGAACGGGACTTGCTGACTCGCTCAGGCGCAGTTCGGCGACCTGCCCAATTTTGATATTTGCCGCCTGGGTCGTCGATGCAGTCGCAAGGACTTCTACGCCGCTGCGTAGTCCATCCACTTGAAGCACCGGCGCTCCGGCTGCAATATCTGTGAACGGCAGAGCGAGTTTCTCCGCGACGACGCCGTCGAATGGCGCATGAATGGCGGCCCCCCTTCGCGCACGCTCGGCAAGGCCGAATGCGGCCTTTGCATTGCGCACCTGGCCTTCAGCTGCAACCAACTGTGCTTTCACACTCTCGAATGCAGCCGGGGAGATTACGTTGCCCTCAAGCAGCCCCCTTTGCTGCGTTGTCTGCACGATTCTGTCTGCCAATGCGGCTTCCGCAGCAGCGAGTGTCGCCCGAGCCTGTTCTAGGCGGAGTTGCTCGGGCTGAACATCCAACTCAGCCAGAAGCTGTCCGCGAGAGAAGCGATCTCCCACGTCCACATGAAGCTTGCTGATACGCCCGCCAGTCTCGAACCCCAAGGTACTCCGCTCACTGGAGCGAGCTAGACCACTCAATTCAATGCGATTGGCCACAGAACCTACATCCCCCACCGTGAGCAGCTTGACCGCTCGCGGTGGATCGGAAGCAGGCTCCTTCTGACTACCACAGCCGGCAAGCGATGCGAGCAGAACAAACGCGAGGCCGACTTTCTGCATTTGCCAGGACTGGGATTTAAAGGGAGTGCAAGACACGGGAAGGCCTTTCATCAGCGTTTATCAATAGGGGTGAGTTCCAGTTCGCCGCGGGCGAGCGCCTGGAGGGTGTGCATGAGTCGAGAAAGGTCTTCGGCAGCAAACGTCGGAAAACCCATCATTTCGGCGAGGAAGACTCCGTCCAAGGCAAATAGAACGATTCCGGCGATATCGGTGCCGCGTGGAGATTTGCTCGCGTTCTCGTACTGCCTGCGGTACCAGCCGCGCACAGGCTCAAGCAGCGTGGGGTCTTCAGCCACGGCCGCCAGCAATGCAGCGCTCATCTTTTGCATCCCGCCGTCAGGCATAGCCGAGACCTGGCTGGATAGCCAAGGGTCTGGATCGCCGACGAATGGCAGCTCTCGCTCTTCCTGCCCGCCATCAAACGCCGAGACCTGGTCATCAATCATCGTGAGGAGCAGATCGCGCTTGGTCTCGAAGTGGTACAGGAACGCACCTTTGCTCATTCCTGCCCGTGCAACGACCGCGTCAAGCGTTAGGTGCCCGGCACCTCCCTCCATGACTACGTCACGCGCAGCTTGAAGGATGCGCTCCCGTGTTTGTTGCGCTTTCTTAGAGATGGAGGGGGCTTCAGCGCCGTTGTCCGCCGAATGCGACTCCTCTGGGCTTGATTTCATACGAGTTGCCATGGTGAAACTCCAAAGATGCTTGATTTTTGAACCGTCTGGACGGTATAGTACACGCCATGAACTATGCCCGTCAAGACGGCCTCCTCAATTCACAACCTAGTGGCTCAACATGTCCGATCCCTACGCCCGCCGCGGCCTTACTGCTGTTGCATTCCTATCGATCACGCTTCTCGCCGCGTGCAGCCACTCGCCTCACAGGGTGGAGACATCACGCGTTGAGGTTCCGGCCAAATTCATGAACGAAGCGGGTCTGGCTGTGCAGCAGGTGCCAGCACAAGCACTCCCGGCCGAGTGGTGGACGGCGTACGGTGATCCGCTGATTGACGCGCTGGTGCGCAACGCGCTGGAGCACAACACCGATCTCGCTATTGCAAGAGCGCGGATTGATGAAGCTGTGGCGATCACCCGACGTACACGCGCTTCAATGTTCCCTAGCTTGGCGCTCACGCCCCAAGCAACGCGCGCGCGCGACTTTTCTTTGGCACCGACCATCAGCAGCGATGCCAGGCTTCCGCTGTCGGCTTCATGGGAAGTTGATCTAGCGGGCCGCCTCTCGCATGCCGCTGATGGCGCACGGATGGACGCAGTTGCTGTCGAACAGAACTGGTTCGCGACACGTTGGCAGATCGCCTTTGAGACAGTGTCCGCTGCACTGCAGCAGCGGCAGGCGGCAGAGCTGGAAGATCTGGCAAAAGAGCGACTTCAAGTCGCCGAGCGCCTTGAGCGTCTGACAGAGCAGAAGTTCAAGGCAGGTCAAGCTACGGGCTTTGACATTGAACGCACGCGTTCCGAGGTCATCGCCCTCCGGGTGGAGCAAGAGCAGTTGCGACGCGTACGCGGCGAAGCAACGCATGCCTTGGATGTGCTCGTTGGCCGGATTCCGGGGGCGCTTGGCAGCGGTCCTGCGCTTGCCTCTCTCACCATGCCCGATTGGACTCCCAGAAGCGTGCCAGGCGAATTGCTGCAGCAGCGCCCCGACGTCAGAGCCGCGCAGGCGCGTCTTGCAGCGGCGACGGCGCGATGGAACGCAGCAGAAGGCGAGCGGTTCCCCAAACTTGTGCTCGATTTGAGTGGTGGGCGCCAACGCTTCGAGAACAACGGAACACGTGTGGCAGGGAACATTTTCTCTCTGGGCTTGGGTGTGACGCTTCCGATCTTTGACGGTGGAGCAATACAAGCGGGAATCGACGAGGGCTCAGCACGCAGTCGCGGCGCACAGGCTGACCTGGAACGCACGGTTTTGCTTGCGCTTCAGGATGTGGAGAACGCTTATCTGGGCTGGCAGACCCAGCGGACTTCTCTGCAGCATCAGGTCGATGGTCTTGTCGTCGCTGATCGACTCCTTGACCGCAGTCGACGCCTCTTTGAGGCGGGACAGGTGGATGCGACCGTTGTTGCAGAAGCGGAGCGTGGCACCTTGTCCCAGCGAGCGGCTCTGGTCCGTGCTCGCGCCGACGCAGCCGTGCAATGGGGTGTTCTCGCTAAAGCGCTTTCTGGTTCGCCAGAGCATGTGAATCTGCAATCTTCACCCTGAGTCCTTGAGTTGGAAGAACGCAGCATGGCAGCGAGTTTTAAATACTGAATAGATCGACGATTAGTAGGGGACGCATGGAAATTCGACATCTACGTTGTTTTATGGCGCTCGCCGAGGAACTTCACTTCGCTCGCGCCGCTGCGAAACTGCATATTGAGCAGTCCCCACTGTCTCGCACGATCAAAGAACTCGAAGAGGAGTTAGGAGCACAGCTCTTTATTCGGAACACGAGAAGCACGCGTTTGACACGAGCTGGGTTGATGCTCATGGAGCACGCACCTCGGGTGTTCGCATCCTTGCAACAGGCGCGGGACTGCGTGAAGGCAGCAAAAAATGGCTTTCATGGACAACTCCGCGTCGCCTTGTCAGACGGCGCAACACTACTGTGCTTACCAGCCCTATTGGCGTTGTGTCGCGAGGAGGAGCCCGAGGTTGAGATTCGCTTTTTTGAGGTGCCACTATCCCAACAAATCAAAGGATTGCACGACGACCTGTATGACGTCGGCTTTGCACAGTCCGACGACGTAGGTGATGGAATCGTCGCACTTCCCGCGTGGACTGACACGCTTATGGTGGCGCTGCCAGCTCGGCATCCGTTGCTGGCTCTTAAGCGAATTCCATTGGATGAACTGCTGCGCTACCCGCTAGTGCTATCTGATCCTCAAGTGTGCGAGGGCCACGCCAAGCACATTGAGCGAGTACTTAGCCGGGCTGAAATGCAGCCTCTAGTTGCCGAGCGGGTTACCACTTTCGACCTGATGATGGCGTTGGTATCTGCCGGTTTTGCACTCGGACTTACAGGGGCTGCACACATTGCAGCCTCCCGAGAGCCAGGAGTCGTGGCGAGGCCGCTTTCGACACGCGTACCACCTTTGACGACCTATCTACTCAGACTTGAAGGCGATCCGTTTGACGAGCTTGCGCGCTTCATTCAGCGAGTACAGGCCATCGAATTGCCAGAGTTTCTCAGGTCAACAAAAAGCCGAAATCCCGATCTTCCGGAGGAATTGATGCCATGAGACTCGCCATCACGCTCGTCGCTGCAATGCTAGTCGCATGCGGTCAATCTGATAAACCGCACAAAGCCACTAGTGCAGAAAAGAAAACCCCGACAGTAGAAGAGCTGGTGGCAGACCCGGAACAGCTCAAGAAGTTGCGCCAGCAATGCAAGACGGATCGGCCTACTTTGGGCGAACTGCTTTGCAACCGGGTAGCGGAGGCAACACGTAAGCGGTTCTACGGTGACGGAAAAACGCCATACACACCGCCCAAAGAATCCCCCAAATTCTGAAATTCAGCAATTCAGCAATTCAGCAATTCAGCAATTCAGCAATTCAGCAATTCGCTAGTCTGCCTGAATCTTCTGTTCGGCACGCTGATATTCGCCGGCGCTTACGGAGTCACTCCCTGGCTAGACACAGCGCGAATTCATTCTTTCTTATCGACCTTTCTGCCCCAAACGGTCTTTGACCGGCACTAAGCCAGCACCGATCCTGACGCCTGCGGCACATTTCTAAGCCGCGTTTCCCAAGGGAATCAGCGTAGGAGAGATTGGAGGCGGGGCTATGCAAGGTACGAATGTGCTGTTCGGTCAGATAGCCGTGGTATTCGGCATCGTGATCGCGGGTGTGTGGGGCGCCACACAATGGACGGCAGCAGCCCTTGGCTATCAGGTACGCCTTGGCTCCCCCTGGTTTGATTTCCTCGGCACACCGATCTACCTCCCGTGGAAGCTGTTTGAGTGGTGGTTCTTCTTCGATGCCTACGCGCCACGCGTTTTCGACACGGGCGGTGCCATAGCGGGTGGCAGTGGCTTGCTGGCGGTGGTGGTCGCAGTCTGCATGTCGATCTGGCGCTCTCGTCAATCACGCCTAGTCACGACCTATGGCTCGGCACGCTGGGCAAGTACGGAGGACATTCGCAAAGCCGGCCTTACGCAGCCGATCGGCGTGTTCCTCGGTCAGCACGATGGCAAGTACCTTCGGCATGAAGGCCCGGAACACATCCTCACTTTCGCGCCCACGCGCTCAGGCAAAGGCGTCGGCCTTGTGGTGCCGACGCTGCTTTCTTGGCCTGCATCCGCCGTAGTCCACGACATCAAGGGCGAGAATTGGCAGATCACCGCAGGTTGGCGCTCACGCTACTCACACTGCCTGCTGTTCAATCCGACCGATGCGAAGTCGGCGGCCTACAACCCGCTGCTAGAAGTTCGGCGCGGCGCACATGAAGTGCGTGACGTACAGAACATAGCCGACATTCTGGTCGATCCAGAAGGCGCGCTTGAGAAGCGCAACCATTGGGAGAAGACTTCGCACGCGCTGCTGGTCGGGGCCATCCTGCATGTGCTCTACGCGGGCGAGGACAAGACGCTGCGCGGCGTCGCCAATTTCCTCTCCGATCCGGCCAGCCCCTTCGAGCTGACCTTGCACCGGATGATGACCACACAGCACCTCGTGAACGTGGAAGGTGGTGGCCCGCATCCAGTCGTCGCTTCGGCGGCGCGCGAAGTGCTCAACAAGTCGGACAACGAGCGTTCCGGCGTGTTGAGCACCGCCATGTCGTTCCTGGGCCTCTACCGCGACCCCACGGTGGCCGAAGTCACCTCGCGCTGCGACTGGCGTATCGCCGACCTGATCGCGTCCGAGCATCCGGTGTCGCTTTATCTGGTAGTGCCACCTTCGGATATTTCGCGGACGAAACCGCTCATTCGCCTGATCCTCAACCAGATCGGCCGACGGCTCACCGAATCGCTCGACGGCAGCGACGGCATCGAACGCCGCCACAAGCTGCTGCTGATGCTCGATGAGTTCCCGGCGCTGGGCCGCCTGGACTTCTTCGAGACGGCGCTTGCCTTCATGGCGGGCTACGGAATCCGCAGTTTTCTTATCGCCCAATCGCTCAACCAGATCGACAAAGCCTACGGCCAGAACCATTCGATTCTGGATAACTGCCATGTCCGCGTGACGTTCGCCACCAACGATGAACGCACTGCGAAACGGATCTCCGAAACGCTTGGCACCGCTACCGAACTGCGCGCGCAGCGCAACTATGCCGGGCACAGATTGGCACCGTGGCTGGGGCACCTCATGGTGTCGCGGCAGGAGACGGCCCGCCCGCTACTGACGCCCGGTGAAGTGATGCAGCTTCCGACTGAGGAAGCTGTGGTGATGGTGTCCAGCGTGGCACCGATCAAGGCCAAGAAGCTGCGCTACTACGCCGACGCGAATTTCAAGAACCGCGTTTTACCGCCGCCTGTGCTCGCGGCCGGGCAATACGCGGACGCGCCACCGGCCCGGCCCGACGACTGGAGCGGCCTATCGATCCCAGCCGTGTCAACGGTCCGGGCTGCGGGCCTGTCCGGCGATGGCACAGGCACCGCCGATGACGGCGGCCCACGCCGACAGCCGGAGCTATCCGAAGTCAGCGAATACAGCCCCGAACCGCTGCTCGCCGGCCATGACCTGACTCTGCTCGATGACGACGACGACCTGCCGCTGCCGCTTCCCGGCCAGCTCGACCCGGCCATGCAGCGCACGGCCCGGCTGGCTTCCCTCGACCCCAACGACGGAATCGACTTATGAGCCAATACCGCCTCAATCTGTTCATTCAGCCCGAGCACGCCAAGCGTCTCGAAGAACTGGCCGCCAAGAAAGGCGTGTCCAAGTCGTCCATTGTCGCGGCGGCGCTCGCGTCGTGGCTATCGCCCGATGCTGGCGACCAGCGCGAGGCGGCCATCGCCAAGCGGCTCGATCGCCTGTCGCGGCAGGCCGAGCGCATGGAGCGCGACCAGAACATCCAGATCGAAACACTGGCGCTGTTCATCCGCTACTTCCTGACCGTCAGCACCCCGATTCCCGAAGCCCATCAGGACGCAGCTCGCGCCCAAGGCAAAGCGCGTTTCGAGCAATTCGTGGAGCGGCTCGGCCGCCACCTGCTGCGTGGCCGCAGCCTGGTGCGCGACGTTGTGGAAGAACTGCACCCAGACCCGGCGCGAATGGATGACGCGGAGGCACTGGCTGAAGCGCAGGAGCGTGCCTCATGAGCGCCATTCCGCAAACCCCGCCCGAACTCTCATCCGCCGCAACCTCTCTGGATCGCCGTATCCAGATGCTGCGCACGGCAATGGGGCCAGTCATCGCCGCTGCGCTGGCCGACCCCGACGTGGTGGAAATCATGCTCAACCCCGACCGCACCCTATGGGTGGATCGGTTGTCATCGGGCCGCATGCCGCTGGGCGTGGAGCTGTCCCAAGACGATGGCGAACGCATCATCCGGCTGGTGGCTGCGCACGTCGGCGCAGAGGTGCATCGCGGGCGGCCGCTGCTGACCGCCGAGCTGCCCGAAACCGGCGAGCGGTTCGAGGGCATCTTGCCGCCCGCAGCGCCCGGCCCAGCCTTCGCGCTGCGCAAGCGCGCCGTGAGCATCATCGGGCTGGATCGCTATGTGGCCGACGGCATCTTGACCACAGGCCAGGCCGAGTTCCTGCGCCGCGCCGTGCGTGAGCGCCAGAACATCCTGATCGCCGGGGCGACGAGCAGCGGCAAAACCACACTCGCCAATGCCTTGCTTGCGGAGATCGCCGCCACGGGCGACCGCGTGCTTGTGCTCGAAGACACCATCGAGCTGCAATGCGCAGCCCGCGACCATGTGCCGCTGCGCACCCGCGCTGGCGTCGTGTCTATGACCGAGCTGGTGCGGGCCACGATGCGCCTGCGCCCCGACCGCGTGATCGTCGGCGAGGTACGCGGCGGCGAAGCCCTGGACTTGGTTAAGGTGTGGGGCACCGGCCACCCCGGCGGCATCGCCACCATCCACGCCGGTTCCGCGCTGGGCGCGCTGCTGCGCCTCGAACAGTTGATTCTTGAAGTGGCGGTGAACCCACCGCGTGCGCTGATCGCCGAGGCGGTCAACGTCGTGATCCACATCGCCGGGCGTGGCCGCAAGCGCCGCGTCGAAAGCATCGCCCGTGTCGTCGGTTTCGACGGCACCGGCTATCGCCTGGCGGACGCGCTGGAAACACCGTTTCCCGAGCTGATGCCGGTTCCTCTCGCAGCCGATGCCGCTGCGCCTTCCTCGTCCCTTGACCTACCTGGAGAACTGCCATGACGCAGATGCACGTTCACGCTTTCCGTAATTCCGTAAATCCGGTTTCAACCATCGCACGCCTGCGGCGGCTGGCCGGCCCCGCGCACCACGGCCTGCTGCTGGCCGCAGTCATGCTGATGACGGCGGGCACGGCGAAGGCATCCGGCTCCTCGATGCCATGGGAAGGCCCGCTGCAATCCATTCTGGAGTCGATTCAGGGGCCGGTGGCACGCATCGTCGCGGTCATCATCATCATCGCCACGGGCCTCGCGCTCGCCTTCGGCGACACGTCGGGCGGCTTTCGCAAGCTGATCCAGATCGTGTTCGGTTTGAGCATCGCGTTCGCCGCGTCCTCGTTCTTCCTGTCGTTCTTCAGCTTCTCCGGCGGGGCTGTCGTATGAGTGGCCCGGATAGCTTCGCGGCCGGCTTCGAGGTGCCGCTACATCGCTCGCTGACCGAGCCGCTCTTGATGGGCGGCGCACCGCGCACGGTGGCGATTGCCAACGGCACGCTAGCCGCTGCCGTCGGGCTGGGCCTGCAACTCTGGATTCCTGGCGTAGTGCTCTGGATCGTCGGTCACTCGCTGGCCGTGTGGGGCGCGAGGGTCGATCCGCAGTTCATGCAGGTCTTCGCCCGGCACATCAAGCACAAGCCGCTGCTGGACGTGTAGGAGACGCCGCCATGCTTAACCTTGCCGAATACCGCCAGCGGCCCGCCTTGCTGGCCGACTGGCTTCCCTGGGCTGGGCTGATCGCGCCGGGCGTGGTGCTGAACAAGGATGGCTCGTTTCAGCGCACGGCGCGCTTTCGCGGGCCTGATCTGGACAGCGCCACGCAGGGCGAATTGATCGCCACGACGGCACGGCTAAACAACGCGTTGCGCCGGCTGGGTTCGGGCTGGGCGCTGTTCGTGGAAGCCGAGCGCCAGTCGGCCGCGGACTATCCGCATTCCGACTTTCCCGAACCGCTGTCCTGGCTGGTGGACGAAGAACGCCGCGCTGCCTTTGAGGAATCGGGGAACCACTACGAAAGCAGCTATCACCTGACGCTAGCCTATCTGCCGCCGGAGGAATCCCGCGCTCGTGCAGCCAAGCTGCTCTACGAGCACGCGCCGGGCGATGGTGTGGACTGGCGCGGTCGGCTTGACGCCTTCCTGGCAGAAACGGATCGGGTTTTCGACCTGCTCGATGGCGTGATGCCAGAAATCGTCTGGTTGGACGATGCCGCGACGCTGACTTATCTTCACGCCACGGTGTCCACGCGGCGCTACCGGCTGGCCGTGCCCGAGGTGCCTTTCCACCTCGACGCACTGCTGGCCGATTCCGCCCTAGTCGGCGGCCTTGCGCCCATGCTGGGTGACCAGCATCTGCGCGTGGTGTCGGTGCGGGGCTTTCCGACCTCGACCTGGCCGGGCCTGCTGGACGACCTCAATCGCCTGGGCTTTGCCTATCGCTGGAGTACCCGGTTTCTCTGCCTCGATAAAGCCGAGGCGGAAAAGGAGCTGGGCCGCCTGCGTCGCCAGTGGTTTGCGAAACGGAAGAATGTCATTGCGCTACTGCGCGAAACCATCTTCCAGCAGGAATCGCCGCTGGTGGACACGGATGCCAGCAACAAGGCGGCCGACGCGGATGCCGCCTTGCAAGAGCTTGGCAGCGATCAAGTCGCCTTCGGCTACCTCACCGCCACGGTGACGGTGTTCGATGACGACCCTGCCGTAGCCGACGAAAAGCTGCGCATGGTGGAACGTGTCATCCAAGGACGTGGCTTCGTCACCATCCCCGAAACCTTAAATGCAGTCGATGCGTGGCTGTCGTCCATACCAGGCAATGCCTATGCCAACGTGCGCCAGCCCATCGTCTCGACGCTGAATCTGGCGCACATGATGCCGGTGTCCGCCGTGTGGGCTGGGCCGGAGAAAAACGCCCATCTCGACGGCCCGCCGCTGATCGTCACGCGCACGGATGGCGCGACGCCGTTCCGGCTGGTGACGCACATCGGCGACGTGGGGCATACGCTGGTCGCGGGGCCGACGGGCATGGGAAAATCTGTCCTGCTGGCGATGCTCGCCTTGCAGTTCCGCCGCTATGGCGGCTCGCGCATCTTCGCCTTCGACATGGGGCGATCCATGCGGGCGACGGTGCTGGGCCTGGGCGGCGAACACTACGACCTCGGCGCGGACGGCGCCATTGCCTTTCAGCCCTTGGCCCGTATCGACAGCGAAGGCTATCGCACCTGGGCCGCCGAGTGGATCGAAGGCCGCCTGCTGCATGAAGGCGTGACCGTCGGCCCCGACGAGAAAGCCGCCATTTGGTCGGCGCTCGGCAGCCTCGCTGGTGCGCCGGTGGAGCAGCGCACGATGACCGGGCTTTCGGTGCTGCTGCAATCGAACGCGCTGCGGCAGGCATTGTCGCCGTATGTGCTGGGCGGCGCGCACGGCAAGCTACTGGATGCCGACCGCGACCGGCTCGGCAGCGGCGACGTGCAGGGCTTTGAGATGGAAGAGCTAATGCACAGCCCCGCCGCCGTGCAAGCGGTGCTGCGCTACTTGTTCGCCCGCTTCGATGCACGTTTCGACGGTGCTCCCACGCTGCTGATTCTCGATGAAGCCTGGCTATTCCTTGATGAACCGTCCTTCGCGGCACGCATCCGGCAATGGTTGAAAACTCTGCGCAAGAAAAACGTGTCGGTGATCTTCGCCACGCAGTCGCTTGCCGACATCAAGGATTCGACCATCGCGCCCGCGATCATCGAAAGCTGCGCGAGCCGGATTTTCTTGCCCAACCCGCAGGCGACCGAGCCGCAGATTCGCACGGTCTACGAGGGCTTTGGCCTCAACAGTCGGCAAATCGAAATCGTCGCCACCGCGCAGCCCAAGCGCGACTACTACTACCAATCGCGCCTGGGCAATCGTCTGTTCGACCTCGACCTGGGGCCAGCCGCGCTCGCCTTCTCGGGCGCATCCACACCGCAAGACCAACGCGACATTGACCGAGTGCTGACGCAGGCCGGCGCTCCCGGCTTCGCCGGTGCGTGGCTACGCCATCGCGGCCTCGATTGGGCCGCCGACCTGCTGCCGTCCTCGCCGTCGGCGGCTTCTTTCCTCGCTACTCAACCCCTGGAGATTTCGCCATGAAGACCCGTGTACTTTCCGTTTCGCTCGCCGCCGCGCTGGCCGGCTCGCTGATGCTCGCTCAGCCAGCGGCGGCGCTCACTTTCGTTGATCCCGTCAACTTGGTGCAGAACACGCTGACTGCCATCCGCACGCTGGAGCAGATCAACAACCAGATCAACCAGCTCCAGAACGAAGCGCAGATGTTGATGAACCAGGCGCGCAACCTGGCGAATCTCGACTTCAACATCGTCAACCGGCTGCGCTCGACGCTCGCCACGACTGAACGCCTGATTGCCGAGGCGCAAGGGCTGGCCTACGACGTGCAGAGCATGGATGCCACGTTCTCGCGCCTGTACCCGGAGCAGTACGCCGCCACCATCAGCGGCGACCGCATGGCACAGGACGCACGCGAACGCTGGAAGAACACGCTCGACGGCCTGCACACCGCGATGCGGATGCAGGCGCAGGTGTCGCAGAACCTGACGCAAGACGAAAGCGCGCTGGCCGACCTCGTGAGCCAAAGCCAATCGGCCACGGGTGCGCTGCAAGCGATGCAGGCAACGAACCAGCTTCTCGCCTTGCAGGCCAAGCAGTCCATCCAGGCCCAGCAGCTCCAGATCACACAAGACAGGGCGGCCTCGCTGGAGCTGGCGCGGCAGGCAGCGGCCACCGAGCGCGCCCGCGAAGTGCGGCGGCGCTTCCTGGGCACCGGCACGCCGTACACACCGCAGTCCGTCAACTTCTACAACAACTGACGGGAGGCGGCCATGCGATGCGTTCCTGTCCTGCTGGCCGTGCTGCTGACCGCATGCGGCCAGCAGCCGGCTGAAGACCTGACCGCCACCTTGGCCGCCGATCCCGTGCGGCTCAAGGCGCTGCGCGCCCAATGCGCAGCCGACCGGCAAACCGCAGGCGAAGACACCTGTCGCGCCGCTGCCGAAGCCTTCCGGCGGCGCTTCTTCACCGGCCAGACTGGGCCGGACGAATACCGGACGCTGGCAGAACTGCCGCCGATTCCGGCGAGTTTCGACACGCCAACCGACGACGCGCCGGAAGGTGATGCGTCGCTCGCCGCTGCGGAGGACACGCCATGAACGACGTAACGATCATCGACAGATTCCTCGATACCTTCTCGCGCTACATCGACTCCGGTTTCGGTCTGCTGCAAGGCGAAGTCGCGTTCCTGACGGCCACTCTCATTGTCATCGACATGACCATTGCCGGTCTGTATTGGGCCATGAGCCATGCGACCGGCCAGGGCGAGGACGTGATCGCCAAGCTGCTGCGCAAGGTGCTTTACGTCGGTGCCTTCGCCTACATCATCGGTAACTTCAATTGGCTGTCGAGCATCGTGTTCCGCTCGTTCGCCGGGCTAGGCATCACCGCCACTGGCTCGGCCATAACGATGGAGAACTTCTTGCAGCCGGGTCGGCTTGCCAAGACCGGCATCGACGCCGCTGCGCCGATCCTCGACCAGATCGGTGACATGGCCGGCTTCCCCGAAGTGTTCGTGAACCTCGACCCCATCGTGGTGCTGTTCATCGCTTGGCTGGTGGTGATCCTCTGTTTCTTCGTGCTCGCGGTTCAGCTTTTCATCACGTTGATCGAGTTCAAGCTGACCACGCTTGCCGGCTTCGTCTTGATCCCGTTTGCGCTCTGGAACAAAACCTCGTTCCTCGCGGAAAAGGTGCTCGGCAATGTGGTTTCGTCAGGCATCAAGGTCTTGGTGCTGGCGGTAATCGTCGGCATCGGCTCGGGCCTGTTCGCGGAGTTCCAGGTTCATCCCGACGAGCCTTCCATCGACCATGCGCTTGTCGTGATGCTGGCTTCGCTTGCCTTGCTGGCGCTGGGCATCTTCGGCCCCGGCATCGCCACGGGCCTTGTGTCCGGTGCGCCGCAGCTCGGCGCGGGTGCGATGGCGGGCGCTGCCGTCGGCGCGGTAGGCACGGGTGTTGCCATCGGTGCCGCCGCGACCGGCGTGGGCGGTGCCGTCATGGCGGGCGCACGCATGGCCCCGGCCGCCGCAAAGCTGGCCGGGAGCGGCGCACGCGCCGCCACGTCGGCGGCCAGCAGCGCCAAGTCCGCATTCCAGGCCGGTTCCGCCGCTGCGGGCGGCGGGGCTAAAGGCGCGGCTGCGGGCCTCGGCAATGTCGCCAAGACCGGCGCGCAAGCGGCAGGCCGCCGAGCTGCATCGGGCGCTTCCGCTGCCGGTCAGAAGGTGGCCGACTCCTTCCGGGCAGGATGGAACGGTGCGGATGTCGGCGCTGCCGGTTCCGGCCAGGCCGCCGCAGGCGAAGGCGCAGCCAGCGCGCCGAAGCAAGAGCAACCCGCCTGGGCAAAGCGGATGCACCGCCGCCAGCAGATCACCCATGCCGCAACCACCGCAGCCCACACGCTGCGCAGTGGCGACGGCGGCGGCTCAGGGCAAGGCCCAAGCCTGCGCCCCGATGCGTGACCCGATACCTGACCACCAAGGAGAACCCTATGCGATTCAAACGCCCGCAGGTGCGCTATGCCGACACGCCGCAGCCTGCCACCCCGTACCAATCCGCCGCGCAGGTGTGGGACGAGCGCATCGGCTCGGCCCGCGTCCAGGCCAAGAACTGGCGTTTTATGGCCTTCGGCTGCCTCACGCTTGCGCTGCTGATGGCCGGTGGCCTGGTGTGGCGCTCGGCGCAGTCCATCGTCACCCCTTACGTCATCGAGGTCGATCAGTCGGGGCAGGTGCGCGCCGTCGGCGAAGCCGCCACGCCGTACCGGCCCGCCGATGCGCAGATCGCGCACCACCTGGCGCGCTTCGTGACGCTGGTGCGCTCGCTGTCTATCGATCCCATCGTGGTGCGGCAAAACTGGCTGGACGCCTACGACTACACCACCGACAAAGGCGCGGCGGTGCTCAACGACTACGCCAGCAAGAACGATCCTTTCGCCCGTGTTGGCCGCGAGTCGGTGACGGTGCAGATCACCAGCGTGGTACGCGCCAGCGATGCCTCGTTCAACGTCCGTTGGACGGAGCAACGGTTCATCAACGGTGCCCCCGCCGGGACCGAGCGATGGAACGCGGTGCTTTCCACCGTCCTGCAAACCCCGCGCACCGAACAGCGCCTGCGCAAGAACCCGCTGGGTATCTACGTCAACGGCCTGTCGTGGAGCCGCGAACTGGATTCTTCTGAAGGAGCCAAGCCATGAACCTGTCTTTCCGCTTATACGCTTTCGCGCTGACCGTGGTGGCCCTGTCGGGCTGCGCTTCGCAGGGCAAGCCGCCTCCGTCCATTTCGCTCGATGAGCCGGTGCAGGCACAGCCGCTGCCGGAGCCGCCTGCTCCAGTGGAAGTCGTCGCCATGCCCGAGCCGCTGGCGCTGCCAGCGCAGTTGAAGCCGCTGCACGAGTTGGACGCGGCCCCGGCTAAGCCGGAGCCGGCCGATGAGAAGGTGCGCGTTTCCCGTGCCAATGCCGAGGCGCGCATCGCGCCCACGCGCGAGGGCTACGTCAATGCGATTCAGGTGTGGCCCTTCACCGATGGTGCGCTCTACCAAGTCTATGCCGCGCCGGGACGCGTGACCGTGGTTTCCTTGCAGCCGGGCGAGGAACTAGTGACGGTCGCAGCCGGCGATACCGTGCGCTGGATCGTCGGTGACACGTCCAGCGGCAGCGGCGACGCGATGCGCATCAATGTGCTGGTCAAGCCCATCCGCTCAGGCCTCAAGACGAATTTGGTCATCACCACCAGTCGCAGAACATACCTGCTGGAACTGACCTCGACGGAAAAGGCATGGATGGCGTCGGTGTCCTGGGACTACCCAAAAGACCGGATGTTGGCCTTGCAGCGCCAGTCGCAGGCGGCTAGCGCCGCCGCACCGGTCGATACCGGACTGTCGCTGGAGAAGATCCGCTTCCGATATTCCGTCTCAGGCAGCAATCCGCCGTGGAAGCCGCTGCGCGCCTTCGACGATGGCGAGAAGGTCTATATCCAGTTCCCGCCGGGAATCGCCCAAGGCGAGCTGCCACCGCTGTTCGTCATCGGCGCGCAGGGCGACGGACAACTGGTGAATTACCGTTTTCGCTCGCCTTACTACATCGTGGATCGGCTGTTCGGCGCGGCCGAACTGCGCCTGGGCGGCGACAAGGGTGACGTGGTGCGTATCGAACGCACGGATGGCTTGGCGCGGAGGAACTGACCATGAGCCAGGACGACACTCCCGACCTCGCCACGCCGCATGCGGGCAAGGTGGCACCCGAGGCAGTTGCGCTGCGCGCCCAACCGCGCCCGGTCACGCGCCTGAACCGGCGCACGCTGGCCATCCTCGTCGGCGGTCTCTCGGTCGCTGTGCTCGGCGCGCTGATGTGGTCGCTGCAACCGCAGCGGCGCGGTGCAGGCGAGCAGACCGAGCTTTACAACGTCGATCGCGTCTCGAAGTCCGAAGGGTTGGACGCGCTGCCGGCGGACTACTCGAAGCTGCCGCCCCCCTTGGCGGCATCCGTGCCGGAGTTGGGGCCGCCGCTGCCAGGCGATCTTGGCCCGGCCATTGTGAAGTCGCAGCAGCCGGTGACGGCCGCCTACGCGGCCCCCGGCAACGACCCCAACGACGCGTTGCGCAAGGAAGCCGAAGCAGCAGCGGCATCGGCGGTGTTCTTCCGCTCTGGTTCGCAGAAGGCCGCGCCGGTGGCGCAGACACAGGTAGCCGCTGCGCCGGGCTTCACCGCCAATGCGGCCTTCGACCCGCTGGCGGCCGGGCCTGCGTCGACGGCGGCCCAGCCCGCCGACCCGACCGCCGTGCAGAACCGGCAAGACCAGAAAGAGGCATTCCAGAAAGCCGGAACCACGGAAGCCCGTGATTCCGGCAACCTGACGCTGCCGGCGTCGCCGTATCAGGTCATGGCCGGAACGGTGGTCGCCGGGGCGCTGGTGACGGGCATCAAGTCGGACTTGCCGGGCGATGTGATCGCCACAGTGACGGAGCCGGTCTATGACACGGCTACCGGCAAGTTCCTGCTGATCCCGCAGGGGTCACGCATCCTGGGCAAATACAACAGCCAGGTCAGCTACGGGCAGAGCCGCGTGCAAGTGGTGTGGAACCGGATCATCCTGCCCGACACGTCTTCGCTCAAGCTCGACAACTTGGCCGGCACCGATCCGGCCGGCTACGCCGGCTTGGAAGATGATGTGGATTGGCATTGGGATCGCGTCTTTGCCGGTGCGGCACTGACGACGCTACTGGGCATCGGTGCCGAACTGGCTGCGCCGGAGAACCGGCAGGACGGTGATCGCGTCATCATCGCCGGCCGCGATAGCGCCCAGGACAGCATCAATCAGGTCGGTCAGGAGATGACCCGGCGCAACCTCAACATCCAGCCCACCTTGACGGAGCGCCCCGGCTTGCCGGTTCGCATCATCGTCAACCGCGATCTGGTGCTGCGGCCGTACCAGCCACTTTTCTTCAACAGGGGGACTTCGCGATGACGACGCGCAAGCTACGGCTCGGGCCGCTGCCGAAAACGGAATCCACGAAGCTGACTTTTGCTTGCCCGGCCAGCCTGAAAGCCGACCTCGACCGCTACGCTACGCTGCACGCGCAGACCTACGGCGAGGCGGTCGATGCCACGGTGCTAATTCCGCACATGCTAGAAGCCTTCATGGTCGGAGATCGGGGATTCAGGAAGGGAGGCGCGGGCAAGGCCGCGCCGCCGAAGCCAAGCTGATGATGCCGGTTTCCGCTGGCGGCCATCCCTCAAACGCGCAGCCCAAGGCTGCGCGTTCTTCATTCTGGAGGACGGCGACCGATTGGGCTATGAAGACCAAACGCGGCTACCGCCTGCAGGCAACCGCCCCCGATGCAGCACGCTCGGGCTTTCTACCGCGAAGCTCCTATGTGGCTCCCAGCCCACAACGCCACAGCCCCGCAAGGCGGCCCGAAGTAGAGCCAAACCCGCACCCCATATAGACTTCCGGCCATCAGGCTGATTTCAACAATCGCTTGACTGCGGACATTTTTTATTGCCATGACTCAGATCAGGAGAGGGTAATTTTCAGAGATTTCTGAAATTGCTGGTACACGTTTGCAAGCGATGGACTTTATTTCTCACAACAATGGACTTTTTTTCTCATTTCAAAAATGCCTGAGTGCAGCCGGATGCCGGTGCGCGTGCAGGCGCATACAGTTCGAGGTTCGATATGACACATCGGGAGCAGGCGCAGCCCTTGGCCGCGCGCATCTGGCTCTGGGTTCTGGGGGCGGCGCTGGCGCTTGCCGGCCTGTTCTTCTTGATAGGCGGTGGCAAGCTCATCAGCCTGGGCGGCAGCTGGTACTTTTTGCTCGCTGGCCTGGGGCTGCTGCTGTCCGGCGTGCAATTGGTTCGCCGCCGCGTGAGCGGTGCATGGTTCTACCTGGGCACTTTCGGCGCGACCGTGTTGTGGGCGCTGGCCGAAGTGGGTCTGGATTACTGGAGCCTGATTTCGCGTCTGCTGGCCTTGACCTTTGCTGCCGTGGTGGTGCTGGCCAGCATGCCCCTGCTGCGTAAGGCTGGTGAGCCGGGCAAGGCGTCGTCCAGCAAGCTGCCATTTGCTGCAGCGGCGGTCATGCTGGTGGCTGGCATGGCGGCCTTTGTGTCCATGTTCCAGATTCACCCCGAGGTGCAGACCCAGTCTGCCGTGGCACGCAAGCCCGTGGATGCTGCCGGCGAGCAGAAGGACTGGAGCCATTACGGCAACAGCAGCAACAACGACCGCTTTGCCGCGCTGGATCAGATCAACGTGGACAACGTGAGCCAGTTGCAGGTGGCCTGGACTTTTCGCACCGGCGACATACCCAAGTCCACAGGCGCCGGCGCTGAAGACCAGACCACACCGCTGCAGGTGGGCGACAAGGTGTTTGTCTGCACGCCCAGCAACAACGTGATTGCGCTCGACGCCGACACCGGCAAGCAGCTGTGGCGTCATGACACCAACTCCCATGTGGGCGGTGTGTGGGAGCGCTGCCGCGGACTGGCCTACTTCGATGCGGATGCCGCACTGGCTCAGCCCAGCGTGCCGGGATCGACTCCCGTGCAGGCGGTGAGCCTGCCTGCTGGCGCCGCCTGCAAGCGCCGCATTCTGATGAACACCATCGATGCACGTCTGTTTGCCATCAACGCAGACAACGGCGAGTTGTGCGGCGAGTTCGGCGATCACGGCGTGGTCGACCTCAAGCAGGGCGTCGGCACTATTTCAAATCCCGCCTTCTACACCCTGACATCGGCGCCCACGGTGGCCGGCACCACGGTGGTGATCGGCGGCCGCGTGGCCGACAACGTACAGGTGGACATGCCTGGTGGCGTGATTCGCGGCTTCGATGTAATGACCGGCGCACAGCGCTGGGCGTTCGACTCCGGCTCGGCCACGCCTAATGAAGTGCTCAAGCCCGGCGAGACCTACACCCGCTCATCGGCCAATGTCTGGGCGGGAACGACCTACGACCCGAGCTCCAATACCGTGTACCTGCCCATGGGATCGGCTTCGGTGGACCTGTATGGCGCCACGCGCTCTGCAGCGGACCTGAAGTACGGTGCGTCCATCCTCGCGCTGGATGCTGCCACGGGCAAGGAAAAATGGGTGTACCAAACCGTGCACAACGACTTGTGGGACTTCGACCTTCCCATGGCTCCCACATTGATCGATTTTCCTCAGCAGGACGGCAAGACGACGCCAGCGCTGGTGGTCGGTACCAAGGCCGGTCAGATCTTTGTGCTGGACCGCCACAGCGGCAAGCCGCTGACCAAGGTGGAAGACATTGCCGTCAAGCCCGGCCATATTCCCGGCGAAAAGTATGCCCCGACCCAGCCTCTGTCCGTGGGCATGCCGCAGATCGGCACCAAGACCCTGACCGAAGCCGATATGTGGGGCGCGACGCCGGTGGATCAGCTGATCTGCCGGATCAAGTTCAAGTCCATGCGCTATGAAGGCCTGTTCACCGCGCCTGGCACCGATGTGTCGCTGAGCTTCCCGGGTTCGCTGGGCGGCATGAACTGGGGCGGCCTGTCTGCGGATCCCGGCAACAATCTGATCTTTGTGAACGACATGCGTCTGGGCCTGTGGGTGCAGATGATGCCCCAGCAGAAAAAGGACAAGCTGTCCGACGGCGGCGAGGCGCCCAACACCGGCATGAGCCAGGTGCCGCTGGGAGGCACTCCCTATGCGGTGATCAAGGACCGCTTCATGTCGCCTCTGGGCATTCCTTGCCAGAAGCCTCCGTTCGGCACGCTGACCGCCATCGATATGAAGACCCAGCAAGTGGTCTGGCAGGTGCCCGTGGGCACGGTGCAGGATCAGGGTCCCATGGGCATCAAGATGCGCATGCCCATGCCTGTGGGCCTGCCAACACTGGGCGGCACGCTGGCGACCCAGGGCGGTCTGGTGTTCTTTGCCGGCACGCAGGATTACTACCTGCGCGCCTGGGATAGCGCCACCGGCAAGGAAATCTGGAAGGGCCGACTGCCAGTTGGCAGCCAGGGCGGCCCCATGACTTACAAGTCGCCCAGAACCGGCAAGCAATATGTGGTCATCTCGGCCGGCGGCGCCCGCCAGTCGCCCGACCGCGGTGACTACGTGATTGCCTACGCATTGCCCGATAGCGGCAAATAAGCGACGCAGGCATTGAACCGAACAGCCATGGCTCGTTAGAGCCATGGCTTTTTTCATCGCCGGGCAACGCCCCTCCCGGAGGGGCAGCGACCACACGCAGTGGGAAGCGTGGGGGGGCTTTTTTCATGCCTGAGCTGCGTGTTACGCTCGCGCGCTTGAGTCAATGGAGATGTGGTCGTGAGCGAGCAGCAAGGTCCTGAAAATTCACTGAGCCAGCAGCCTTCGGCAGACGAGGCATCGGCCGATATGCGCCGAGCCCTGCTGGACGCGGGCAAGACCGAGTTTGCCAATTACGGCTATGACGGAGCGCGGCTGGAACGCATTGCCGCCAAGGCGGGCTGCGCCAAGCGCATGCTCTACTACTACTTCGGCAATAAGAAAGACGTGTACCTCGCGGTCATCGAGCAGAGCTACTCGGATATTCGCGAGTCGGAGGAGCAGCTCAATCTCGATGCGCTGGAGCCCTTGCAGGCGTTGCATGCGCTGGCACAAAGGAGCTTCGAGTATCACGAGCAGAACCAGGAGTTCACGCGTCTGGTGCTGCAGGAGAATTTCCAGGGCGGCGAGATGCTGGGCCAGATCTCCAAGACCGAGCTGTTGCGCAAGGCGGCGCTGGAGCCGATCGAGCGCATTCTGCAGCGCGGCGTGGCGCAGGGCCTGTTCAAGGATCAACTGAGCGCGGTCGATGTCCACTATCTGATTTCGGCCCTGTCCGGCTTCCGCGTGGATCATGCCGCGACCTGGCAGAGCCTGCTGCAGGTCGATCTCTTGGGCGAGAGCTTGCGCGAGCGCCATCTGCAGCTTCTGCTCGATCAGCTCCGCGCTTTGGTGTGCAAGCCCCAGGCCCTAAAGCCTTAGTGCATTCGCATAGCCGGTCATTTCCAGGTAACCGCTGCCTACGCGGACGCTTTTGCCATCGGCGCCGATGCTGCGCAGCTCGCACAGACCCTCCCAGTAAATGGCGCCGGTGCTGGCGCGACTGTCGAGTTCCTGGTCGTCCACCAGGGCGTGAACCTCGAAACGGCCCGCGGGCGTCTGCACGCTCCAGGCTACGGGATAGCTGGCCTTGCTGTGCGGGCTGCTCCAGTGGCGCAGCGGTTTGAACCGCACCTGATCGGCGGCAAAGATTTGCGCGCTCTGGTTCGGCGCGCGGAATGAGCCACCGGCCCAGAGCGCCGATCCATTGCGTCGGCGCAGATGAAAGGCCGTGAGGGCGCTGCCGTCATCGAGATTCATGCCTATCCAGTCCCAGCCCTGGGCTTCCGGGTCCATGATGGCCGCGCTGCATTCATGGTCCAGCCAGGCGCGGTTGTGTGCGCTGGCTTGCACAGGCAGTTGCTGCCCGCCCACGGTGATGGAGCCGCCGACCTTGAGCTGAGGCTGGCTGTAGTAGTAGCTGGCCTGTTCCTCACGCGGGCCTTTGCGTGACAGACCGTCCCGGCCCTGCAGCAGCAGTGGCTGCGTGGTATCAAATTCAAGATCCAGCGTGAAGTCCTGGCTGCTCAGCAGAGCTCTGTAGCGACTGGCTTCGCTGGCGCTTCGTCCCGGTACGGGTCGACGCTGAAGATACCAGTCGTTGATATGCACATCGGTATCGTTTTCGCTGGCTCCGGCCAGACCCAGGCCCGCGCGCGCCATACGCTGATCGTGGCGCAGCTTTTGGCCTTCGACATCGCACAGGGCCGCATGGGCGAAGATCAGCTGCTTGGCCGCGAGCGCCGATTGCAGGCTTTGCGCGGCTTCGATGCGCGAGCGAAAGAAAGTCAGCTGAAAGCCCCAGGGCTTGCCGCCGGCCTGCAAGTGCCCGGTGATGTACCACCACTCGGTCTGCAGATCCGGGTGGCTGCCAAAGTCGCGCGGAAACTGCAGGGTCTTGAGCGGCAAAGCCGAGGCTGGCAGAGGCAGGCCCAGAGCCGCCCAGCCCAGGCCGGCAGCAGCCAGCCTCTGCAGGGACTGCCTGCGTGACAGGGCCAGCGGTGCCGGTTGTTGAGGCAGGGAGGGCGTGGGCTGATAAGGCATGACCCATTGTCGCCGAGCCGATCAGCGCAATGCCGTCACCCCGAGGTGCTGCTTTGCGCTGCCTCAGCCTATATCGACCAGGGGAACGATCACCATCCAGCTGACCCCGAAGCGGTCGGTAACCACGCCAAAACGACGCGCAAAAAACGTGGTGTCCAGCGCCATCTGTACCTTGCCGCCCTGACCGATGGCGGCAAAGATGCGGTCGGCCTCATTCTCGCTGGGCGCGGTGATGGACAGAGAAAAGCCTTTGAAGTCGGGCTTGCCGCCGTTCATGCCGTCGGATGCCATGATCTGCGTCTCGCCAATCTGGACATTGGCGTGCATGATTTTTTCGGGATCCATCTGGCCCGGGCCGCAGCCTTGCTGGCTCGATGACTCGGGCTGCGGCGGAGCATCCTTGTAGCGCATCAGCATGGTGATCTCGGCCCCCAGAGCGGCCTGGTAGAAATCCAGGGCCTCTTCGCAGCGGCCATCGAAAAACAGATAGGGCTGGATTTGCATACGAACTCCTCGCAGCGATTAAGGTTTCATTGTGCGCCGCGCCATGGCGCAATCGTGTGAAAAACGCTGACAGGGGTGCAGGTATAGCTACCAGTCCTCCTTAACGGCCAGCACCGCGTCGGCACTGGCGGCCCGGCGCCCGGCCAGCCACGCGGTGATGACGCCTGCCAGCACCACGGCGGTGCCCAGCATCAGCAGGCGCAGCAGGGGCAGGCGTAACTCCATGGTCCAGTGAAAGCTCTGCGGGTTGACCACATGCACCAGAATCACGGCCACGCCCAGCCCCAGCAGCGTGCCCGCGATGGTGCCCAGCATGGTCCAGGCCAGACCCTCGGCGGCGACCACGCTCAGCACATTGCGGCGCGTCAGGCCCAGATGGGCCAGCAGCCCGAACTCCTTGCGCCTGGCCAGCACCTGGGCGCTGAAGCTGGCGGCAATGCCGAACAGGCCTATGCCTATGGCCACGGCCTGCAGCCAGTAAGTGACGGCAAAGCTTCGATCGAAAATGCGCAAGGAACGCTCGCGCAGAGCCTGGCTGCTGACAAATTCCAGCGCCGCAGGGGGCGATTGCCCCGGCGTGCCGAGGGCCTGCTCTATCGCCGCTTGCAGATCGGTGCCAGACAGCTGGCTTTGGGACTCCGGCCAGACGGCGATCTCGCTGATCTGCGCGGCATTGCCTGCCTGACCCACCAGTGCCAGGTAGTCCTTCCAGTCCAGGGCCACGGCACCGAACTGACGCACATAGTCGCGCCACACGGATGCAATGTAAAAAGAAGCTTTCGGCGCTTGGTGGTCCTGGGTTTGAAGGCTGAAAGCCTTGGAAAGCAGCGGCCACGCATCACCGGGCTTCAGGCCATAGAGCTGGGCCACGGCTTCGCTGATGTGCACGGCAATGCCTGGGCGTGTCTCATGAATTGGACCCTCCACCCAGGGAAGCTGCATGGCCTGCTGCCCTTGAAGAGGTCGAATCAGCAGACTGATGGCCGGGCGTTCGGGGCTCAGTACCAGCTGGCTGCTGCGCATGGCCTGGGCTCGTTCTATGCCAGGTAGCTGTTCCAGGCGCTGCGCCGCATCGGCCGGCAGCAGGGCTGCATCGACACGGCTGGAGCCGCCGGCGGCGCGCACATACATGGGGGCGGGCAATACGGCGTCCAGCCACTCCATCATGCTGCCGCGAAAGCTGGTGACCATCACCGTCAGGGCCACGGCCAGGCTCAGGCTGGCCACCACACCACCCACGGCCACGGTGGTGGCGTGGCGCATGCGCCGCGCGCGCTCCAGCGCCAGCATGGCCAGCGGCTGGCGCGAGAAGGCCTTGGGTACCAGTCCCAGCACCGAACCCAGCAGCCAGGGCAGAGCTGACATGCCGCCCAGCAACAGCAGGCCCACTGCCATATAGGCCGCCAGCGGGATACCTGCCACCGGTGGCATAAAGGCCAGCACCAGGCTGGCTGCAAGCAGCGTCACTGCGGGCCACAGGCGCGGGGCTCTCTCATGCGTGCTGCCCAGTCCCTTGAGTGTGGCCGCAGGCGGCAGATCCATGGCGGCGCGTGCCGGCCACCAGGCCCCGGCCAGCGTGGCGGCAATGCCCAGCAGACCAAAGACCAGCGCCGCAGCAGGACTCCAGTGCAGGGCTGGCTGCACGCCGGCAAAGAATCCGCCGCCCAGATCGCCACCCAGCACCTGCAGTGCCAGCCAGGCCAGCGCCGTACCCAGCGCAATGCCAGCCAGGCTGCCCAGAGTCCCCAGAGCCAGTGCTTCCAGCAGCACCAGCGCCATGCGCTGGCGTGGCGTGGCCCCAAGCACGGCCAGCAGCGCAAACTGCGGCGCGCGCTGGGCCACGCTGAGCGCCAGCACCGAGAACACCAGAAACGCTCCCGTGAACAAGGCCACCAGCGCCAGCACCGTGAGGTTGACGCGGTAGGCGCGCGACATCTCGCCCACGCGCTGCTGATCGTCGCTGGGCTGCTGGATCAATACCTGGTCTTGCCAGGCCGGCAGGGCGTGCAGGGCGGTGGCCACCTGGCTGCGGCTGGCGCTGTCGGTCAGCAAAAGGTCCAGCCTGTCGATACGGTCAAACAGGCCGAGCTTCTGCTGCAGTGCGCCAATGTCCATGACTGCGACCGGTGCGCCGCTGGCGGCGACCGTGCCCGCAATGCGAAGTTGCTGGGCCTGGCCGTTGAGCAGCCATTGCATGGGGGCGTTGGCGGCTTGCTCAGGACTCAGACGCAGGGCCTGCAAGGCGGCGGCATTGAGAAATACGGCGTCGGGTGCAAACAGATCGAGCCGGTTGCCGCCTTCAAACAGGCGCGGCATCAGGGCCGGGGCGACAGGTGCCAGTTTGAGGGCATCGCTGCCGAGCACGCGCAAGCTCACGCCTTGCGCTGCTCCTAGCGTGCTGCGCGTCTGCAAATCTGCAGTGCTGTCCGGCAGCAACACCGTGGTCTCGACCCAGGGAACGGCGGTGGCGACGCCCCGGGTCTGCGCCACTTGCGGATAGAGTGCCAGCGGCAGACCGCCCTGCATGGCGTGCAGTTGCAGGTCGGGCTGGCCGTTGACGCTGCGTACAGCCCTGGAAAATTCGTCCAGTGCCGACTGGTTGATCACATGGACGGCAAAGCCCAGCGCCACGCCAAGCATGATGGCAATCAGCGCCGTGGCCGTGCGCCAGGGATGCTGGCGCAGCTCCTGCCAGGAGAAGCTGCTCAGCAGCATAAGAAGCGGAGGGCGTGAAGTCACAGGCCTAGCGATGTTTGCTGCGACATCGAGAGTTCGGCCTGCATGCCATCGGCCGTCAGCCGCAGCACGCGGTCGGCGCGTCTGGCCGCTTCTGCGGAATGGGTGACCAGTACCAGCGCCGTGCCGTTGTCGCGGGTTTGCTGCAGCAGCAAATCCATGATCTGCTGGGCTGTGGATGGGTCCAGATTGCCCGTGGGCTCATCGGCCAGCAGCAGAGGCGGTGAATGCACCAGGGCTCGCGCTATGGCCACGCGCTGCAGCTGGCCGCCGCTGAGCTGCTGGGGCAGGCGCTGGCCCAGACCCGCGAGTCCCACGGCTTGCAGCACCTGCTGCACGCGCTGCTGACCCCGCACGTCCATGCGGCCCAGCAGCATCAGCGGCAGGGCAACGTTCTGCGCCACATCGAGATGGGGCAGGACATGAAAGGCCTGGAACACAAAGCCCAGATGCGCGCGCCGCCAGATGGCACGCCGGGCTTCATCGAGCGAGGAAAGATCCGTGCCGTGATGCAGAACCCGGCCTTGCTGCCAGCTGTCCAGCCCGGCCAGGCAGTTGAGAAAGGTGGACTTGCCCACGCCGGAGTTGCCGACGATGGCGACAAACTCGCCGGCGGCGATCTCGCAGCTCACCTGTGCGAAGACCGTGGTCTGGGCCTCGCCCTCGCCATAGCGTTTGGCAAGGTTGCTGACCTGCAGCAGCGGAAGGGCGTGGGGTGAGTCGGTGGCAGCCATGCAGCGATCTTAACGATGGGCGGCTGCGGTCGTGGTTCTTAGCTGGCGTCTTGCTGCGCCGCGTCAATGGCAGCCATGGCGGCATCCAGCAATTGCTGCTGGGCGCCGGGTGCATCGCAGGCAATGGCATGGCGCTGGGGCATGGAGCGCAGCCAGGTGATCTGGCGCTTGGCCAGCTGGCGTGTGGCGGCGATGCCGCGCTCGCGCAGGCCTGCCATGTCCAGCGGCTTGCCGGGATCGGCCTCCAGCGCTTCCCAGGCCTGGCGATAGCCCACGCAGCGCATCGAGGGCAGATCCAGATGCAGGTCTTCGCGCGCGCGCAGGCTGCGCACTTCGTCGAGGAAGCCCTGCTCCAGCATGAGATCAAAGCGCAGCGCAATGCGCTGGTGCAGCCAGGCTCGCTCTGCAGGCTCCAGCGAGAAAAGCGTTGCAAGTCCCATCTGTTCTGCAGGGCCCGTTTTGTTCCTGGTTGTGTGAAAGCTCGAAAGCGGTTTGCCCGAGACCTGCCAGACCTCAAGCGCGCGCTGGATGCGCTGGCTGTCGCCGGGGGCCAGGCGTGCTGCGGTGACGGGGTCCACCTGGGCCAGTCTGGCATGCATGGCGGGCCAGCCCAGTTCGGCGGCCTGAGCGTCCAGCATGGCGCGCACTTCGGGGTTGGCTGCGGGCATATCGTCCAGCCCGTCCATCAGCGCCTTGAAGTACAGCATGGTGCCGCCCACCAGCAGAGGTATGGCCTGGCGGGCGCGGATTTCGGCAACCAGGGTCTGCGTGTCGCGCACGAACTCGGCCGCGCTATAAGCCTGCAGCGGATCGATGATGTCGATGAGGTGATGCGGCACGGCAGCCAGCTCGTCCCTTGTGGGCTTGGCTGTGCCTATGTCCATGCCTTTGTAGACCAGGGCCGAATCCACGCTGATGATCTCGGCCTTCTGCCCGCGTTGTGCCAGGCGCTCGGCCAGTGCCAGCGCTGCCGCAGTCTTGCCCGAGGCAGTGGGGCCGGCAATGGCGATACAGGGCAGGGTGTGGGCAGCAGTCATGGGCGAAATCCGTACAGGTCAAAGCACAAGAACCAATGACCGCCGGTCATTGGTTCTTGCTGGTTGTGAAGGATAACGCAGCCTGCCGCCTGGCGGCAGCGGTGGGGCTTAGTGCCCTGCCTAGCCCCGGCTCAGGCGTGCCGGCACATAGCGATCGGCCTGAATGTCGGGCGAGAGGCCGTGGCTGTAGATTTCGGCCGTGATGGGCAGCAATTGCTCGTTCCATTCCTCCCACTGCCTGCGCAGCCCGGCAAAGATTGCTGGCTGATGCTCCTTGAGATTGGCGCGTTCGCGGGCGTCCTCCTCCACATTGAACAAAAACTCGTTGTCGTTGATCTTGAGGTATTTCCAGGGTCCCTGGCGCACGGCACGCTGGGTCTGTGATTTGTAGCGCCAGAACAGGCTGCGCTCGGTATTGGCTGCATGGCCCTCCAGAATGGGCAGGATGTTCTGGCCGTCGCTGGGGAAGTCCGGGTGAGGTCTGGCACCTGCGGCGGCCAGCAGCGTGGGCAGCCAGTCGAAGCTGACTGTGACCTGCTCCTGGACCTGTGGCTGGATGCGGGCGCTCCAGCGCAGCAGTGTGGGTACGCGGATGCCGCCTTCGAGCAGCTCGGTTTTCTGACCGGTGAAAGGCCAGGTCTTGGAAAAGCGTTCGCCGCCGTTGTCGCTGGTGAAGATGACGATGGTGTTGTCGGCCTGGCCGGTGTCATCGAGCGCCTGCAGCACCTGGCCCACGGCCTTGTCCAGCGCCTCGACGATTTCGCCATATTTCTTGAGACTGCCGCCGTCGTAGTGGAACAGGTCCTTGATGCTGTGCGCGACATGCTCGTCGTCAGGCCCTTCCCAGGGCCAGTGCGGTGCCGTGAAGTGCAGCGACAGGAAAAAAGGCTTGTCCTGGCCCTTGCGCTCATGGACATAGCGTGTGGCTTCATCACCCAGGATATAGGTGTAGTAGCCCGTGCGCTCCACGGGCTCGCTGCCTTGCCACAGGTCGGGGCTGAACTGCTCGCCGACGCCGGGCTTGTGCGTGAAGTAATCGATGGCACCGCTGTGGTTGCCGAAGAAATAGTCGTAGCCGCTGCGCTGCGGGCCGTAGGAGGGCGGCTTGCCCAGATGCCATTTGCCTATCAGCGCCGTGTCGTAGCCCGCTTGCTTGAGCAGCGATGGCAGCGTGGGGTGATCGGCAGGCAGGCCGAGTTGCGCGCCATGGCGTGCCAGCGGCTCTTCAAGCCCGGCCTGGAACCGATACTGATAGCGCCCGGTGATCAGCGCAATGCGGGTGGCCGAGCAGACGGCCGAGTTGGCATAGGCCTGATTGAAGCGCACGCCCTGGGCGGCGAGGCGGTCCAGATGCGGGGTCTTGAAATCGGTGGCGCCATAGACGCCCAGGTCGGCCCAGCCCAGATCGTCGGCCAGGATGAAAACGATATTCGGTGCGGTCATGAGTAGGTCGTTCTGCTTATTCGATGGCAAAGCCGGAATTGGAAATCACGGGACGCCATTTGGCGACTTCGGCCACGCGCAACTGCTCCAGCGCCTGCGGCGTGCGCGGGTCAGGCTGCAGGGACAGCTCGGCCCATCTGGGCTGCAGCTTGGGGTCCAGCAACGCGTGGTTGACGGCGCGGTTGACGGCGGCAATGGCTTCGGGCGAAGTTCCTTTGCGTGCCCACAGGCTGTACCAGCCGCTGCCTGTGGCCTTGGGGTAGCCAGCTTCGGCAAAGGTCGGCACATCGGGCAGCTCGCGGCTGCGCTGGTTGCCGAAAGTGCCCAGAATGCGCACCTTGCCTTCCTTGTGCAGCGGAGCGAGCTCGCTGGTGGTCTGGATGGCGGAGGCCAGCTGGCCGCTGATCAGATCCGTCATCATGGCCGGACCGCCCTTGTAAGGCACATGCACGATGTTGACGCCGGCTGCTTCGCCCAGCAGCAGGCCGAAGAAATGCGGCAGGCTGCCCACGGCGGGACTGCCGAAGTTGGCTCTCTCGGGATTGGCCTTGAGCCAGGCCACATATTCCTGAATATTGCGCGCCGGGTGCCTGGCGGGGACGGCCAGGCCGAACTGGAAATGCGCGAGCAGACCCACCGGAGAGAAGTCGCGAGCAGGATCGTAGCCGGGCTTTTTGTAGACGATCTGCGAGAGCACCGGGGTGATCAGCGGTGCGATCAGATAGGTGCTGCCGTCGCTGGGGGCGTTGAGCAGAGTCTGTGCGGCAATCTGGCCGTTGGCGCCGGGCTTGTTGTCCACCACCACATAGTGGCTCCTGCCCAGCTGTGCGGCGATGTTTTCGGCCAGCACGCGTGCCAGCAGATCGATGCCGCCGCCTGCGCCAAAGCCCACCAGAATGCGGCTGGATTGAGGAACGGCGGAGATCTCGGCGGCCTTGGCCAGAGAGTTCAAGGAGAAGCCGGCGGAGCTGGCGGCGAGCAGCGATTGCTGAAGAAAGAGGCGGCGGGAATGCATGGCTGGAGATCACAAAAGTGCGGCGCGTTGGCCAGTCCAGTCATTCTCAAAAAATCTCTATAAAAAGAAAAATAATAAAAATTGGTTTTTAAATAACCAATACATCTTATTTCAAATCATGATTTGCTGATGCCGAAACGTTGTACCAGCGTCCATGCCGTGACCGCCGTGCAAGCCGACCAGAACCAGATGCCGAAAGCCAGCGGCATGGTGGAATCCGCATCCAGATTCAGTCCCAGCCAATGTCCCATGGCAAACGCCATCAGCATCATCACCAGACCGTTGATGGCCGAGGCCGTGCCCGCTGCCTGGGGGAAGGGTGCGATGGCATTGCTTTGTCCGCAGGGCATGTGAATGCCGTGGGCGATCTGGTAGAGACAGAAGGGCAGGGCATAGGCCCAGATGCTGCGCAGATCGGCCAGGGCCGCCAGGCCCATGAGGGAGCCTGCCGTCAGCGACAACACCCCCGCCACGGCCACGGTGCGCTGCACGCTCATGCTGCGCAGCAGACGGCGGCAGGCGAAGGTGCCGGCGATATAGCACAGCGCGTTGCCGCCCAGCATCAGCCCGTATTGCGTGCGCTCCATATGCAGCACGTTGATGTAGGTGAACGAAGAGGCCGCCAGATTGGTGAACAGGCCTGCATAGCTGAAGCAGGTCAGCAGGTTGTAGGCCTGGAACATGGGGTTGCGCACAATGCGCGACCAGGTGCGCAGCAGATTGCCCGCTTGCAGCGCCTGCGGGTTGCGCTGGGGAATCGACTCCCTGAAGCGCAGCACCACCAGCAGCCAGGCCAGGCAGCCCATGAAGGCCTGGGCCAGCATGGTGGAACGCCAGCCCAGCCAGCCCACGAGCAAGCTGCCACTGATGGGGGCCAGAAAGGCCAGCACGCCCAGGCCTGTCAGCGCCTTGGACATGACTTGCGCGCCCATATGCGGTGCGTAGAGATCGCGGACCACGGCACGCGCGCACATCACGCCGGCGCCCAGGGCGGCGCCTTGCAGGCTGCGCCAGGCAATCAAGGCCTCCATGCTCTGGGCACTGGCGCAGCCCAGAGCGGCGATCACATAGCCGCTGATGCCCAGCAGCAAGACCGGGCGGCGGCCCAGCCGGTCCGACAGAGGGCCCCAGAAAATCTGCGAGC
The DNA here is from genome assembly GCF_016772095.1 of Comamonas sp. NyZ500. Lineage (NCBI taxonomy): Bacteria > Pseudomonadati > Pseudomonadota > Betaproteobacteria > Burkholderiales > Comamonadaceae > Comamonas > Comamonas sp. NyZ500. The sequence goes on from NZ_JAEIJE010000002.1 coordinate 346,817, forward strand.
AGCCAAAGGCCAGCAAAAAGCCGGTCAGTGTCAGCTGGGCCTGCGAGACATGGGCGCCGAAACCTTGCTGCAGCTGAGGCAGGGCGGGCAGATAGAGATCGGTTGCCAGCGGTTGCAGACCCAGCAGCAGCCCCAGTGTGAGAATCACAAAGACTGCAGATTCAGGAGCACTCTTCGCTTTCTCATCAAGGGATTGAGCGGGATTTGGCTTTGATTTCAGGGCAGGCGGCGCAGACATAGCCAGACAGACTATCAGAACCTGTCCATTGGTACGTATGCTGACGAGACAGTATGTGGCGATGTCGCTCAGCGCGGACTCAGGCCGAACAGCTCATGCAGCGCCTGGCGGTATTGCGCCAGCGCCTTGGACTGGGTGTTGTGGTGGCTGGCGCCCTCGACCAGGATCAGCCGTTTGGGCTCGCGCGCCGCGTCGAACAGTTGCTGGCCCAGCCGGGCCGGAATCAGCGGGTCGGCCGTGCCATGCACGACCAGCAGCGGCGAGCCGATGTCCGCCACGGTGTCGACCGAGTTGAAGCGCTGCGTGATCAACCAGTTCACGGGCAGCCAGCCCCAGCGCATGGAGTCGAACACATCGGGAATGCTGGTGAAGGTGGACTCGACCAGCACCCCGCTTTCATCCTTGACGGAGCTGGCCAGATCAATAGCAACGGCGCCGCCCAGCGAGTGGCCGAAGATATAGCGCGGCCTGCCTGCGGCCTGTCGGCCCAGCCAGTCCCAGGCGGCACGGGCATCCTCGGCGGCCGAGGCCTGCGAGGGCAGGGCCGGGCTGCTCTTGCCAAAGCCGCGGTAGTCCACGGCCAGCACCGAAAAGCCCATGGCCTGCAGGCGCCGTATGCGTGGCGAGGAGCCCGTCACATTCCAGCGCGCTCCATGCAGAAACAGCAGCAGGGGAGCGCGTGCATCGCTGGATGGCATCCAGAGGGCATGCAGCCTGGCGGCGCTGCCGTCGCGGCTGCGAAAGTCTATCCATCGCTCCTGCATGCTGGCCGTGTTGGCTCCGGGCCAGCTGCGGTCGCTGGGCTGAAAAATCCAGACCCGCTGCCTGGCATCGAGCTCGCGCATGCCCCAGCTCGCGAGCACCAGCAGCAAGGCCAGACCGAGTGCTGCCGCGATGCGGCGCGGGCTCCAGAAGCGTGAGGTCTTGGGCATGGAAGAAGAGCGACGGAAGAGGGCGGCTGTCAAGTGCTGTGCAAGTATGGCTGTCTGACCTGCCCCCAGTCATCTGGAGTGCATGAATTGGCGATATTCTTGCGGGTGTTTCAAGCCGCAAATGCATAGCTGGTTACGCAGAGTTTGCGAGCGTTTGAAGCCTGTTTGAAGGATTAGTTCACTATGTCGATCTGCCTGGGCCTTGCCGCCAACAAACTCCACCACCAAACCGAGGATGCCGCGCTGTTTGCCCTGCTGCGCGCCTGCGAGGCCGGAATTCGCGAGCTCAAGCTGGGCTTCCATACCGTGGGCCGCACCTATGACGCCATCACGGCGGCCAGCATGCTCCAGGGCTACAAAGGCCTGGTGCGCTATCCCTATGGCCGCGAGGGCGGGCTCATGAGGCTGGTGGCCGAGGTGGTGGGCATGGAGGGTGACGAGCGCACTCTCGACGGCGCCATCTATCTGATGGACCCGGTGGACCCTTCGTCCATCTTTCCCGAAGCCCTGGCCTTGAAGCGCCAGTGCGTGATCCACGGCAAGCCTTTTCTTTCCACGGTTGCCTCCACGCGCGACTGGATCGAGATGGAGCGCATTCACGCCGGCCTGGCGCGCGACCGCAATGCCGACCGCTTTCACGACTATGAGAACCAGACGCTGGCGCTGATTGCCCACGATGCCATGAAGCCCACCATGCTGGACTTTGCAGCACACAACTTCGAGTTGCTCAGCCGCTATCGCCGCCGCGTGGGTACGGGCACCACGGGTCAGAAACTCAACGAAATGGCCTGGAGCAAGGGCTGGCCAGCTGACAAGCCCTGGGTGGACCGCTACAACAGCGGCCCGCTGGGCGGTGATGCGCAGATTGCCGATCTGGTTCTGGAAAAGCGCTGCCACCGCGCCATCTTCTTTGAAGACCCGCATGTGGCACGTCAGCACGAAGCCGATATCCAGCTGCTGGAGCGCGCCGTGACCACGGTTACGCACGATGCGGTCTGCAGCACCTCGCCCCAGGTGGCGCAGCGCTGGTGCGATGCGGCCGTCAAGCGCGCAGGCTGAGGCGGGGTGCTGAGCGCTACTGGCGGTTGCGGTAGCGCTTGAGCTCGGCCTGCAGCCAGCTGGCGCTGGCTTCGGCCTCCTTGCCGCTGCAGCGCACCTGGTAGGGCTTGTGGCTGATGCTGCTCTCCGTGCCTGCGCGGGCAATGAAGTCCTCGGCCGTCGCCACCCAGCCCTTTTTGAGCAGATAGTCGTATTTGCCGCGCAGATGTTCGGCGGCCTTGGTGCTGTCATGCCAGCTGCCATTGCGCTGGAACTCGCAACCCGAGGCTTTGAGGTGGCCGATCAGGTACTCGATCTCCTGAGTCGCGGCTGCCGTGGGCGATGCGGCAAGACTCAAGCTGCAGGCTGCACCCAGCAGCAGGGCGGTAACGGTGTGCTTCATGTGGGTTGATCCTACAGAAGAAGATCCGAGTAAAGAACAAAGGCCGCAGCGATGGACTGCGGCCTGGTCTTGGTCGGTCGAAGCCGTGTGCTGCTCAAGGGGCTGGCGTGGCCAGAGGCTTGCCCTTCTCCACGACATACACGCCAATCAGCTTGACCGTGCCATTGCTGGCATTGTGTGCATCATGAATCACACCTGCGGGAACGACAAAGGTTTCGCCGGCCTTGAGCGTGCGCGGCGGCTGGCCGTCGATCAGTAGATCGACCTCGCCCTCGCTGATATAGCTGATCTCGTCGCCAGGGTGGGTGTGGCGGCCCGCGCGTGAGCCTGGGGCGACCTCCACCTTGGCTACCACGGCTTCGCGGCCTGGTACCGAAACATCGGCCTTGCCGACCATGGTCCGGGACAGGCCTCCGGTCTGGGCCGCACCCGGCTGGGGCATACCCGCCTGGGGCCCCCCCGCCTGGGGCGCAGCAGCCTGGGCCAGGGCATTCTGGCTGAACAGCATGAAGGCGCTGCCGCAAAGCAGGGTCGAAAAGCTGGCGCGGTGAATCAAGGACATGAAATTACCCTCCACGGTTTTTACAGAAACAAGTTGTGAAACCTGTCACTTGTACCGGGAAGGAGCGCGGCCATGCCATGGGGGCAGCCCTAGTCGCAGGGGCGCCGAAAACAAACCCGGGCGCGGTGATGCAAGGCCCTGCGGGCAGGAAACCATATGGCGCTGCAGGCCGCCGCTTTAGTTGTCGCCCGTGATCCTCGCGAACTTTACCAGCTCGGCGTATTTATCCATGTCGGTGCGCATCACCTGGGCAAGGCTTTCATTGCCCTTGGCGGGCGGGGTTCCCGCTGCTTCCAGCTTCTGGCGGATGGCCGGATCGGCAAGACCTGTCTGTATCGCTTTTTGCAGCTTGGCCAGCACTTCCGGAGGCAGGCCCTTGGGGGCAGCCAAAGCAAACCAGCCGCTCAGGGCATAGCCCTTGAGCGCGGGGTGTTCTGCCAGCGACGGCACCTCCTTGAGCGTGGCGATGCGGGTGGCTGTGGTTGCGCCAAGAATTTTGATTTTTCCGGACTGCGCCAGCGGGGCGGCAGCGGTTGGCGAGAGGATGGCGAAGTCCAGGTTGCCGCCGCCCAGATCGCTGGTCATGGCGGGAGAGCCCTTGTAGGGGATGTGAACCAGGTAGACACCCGCAGTCTTCTTGATCAGCTCTCCCGAAAAATGCGGCGTCGAGCCAATGCCGGGGCTGCCGTAGCTGTATTTGCCGGGGTTGGCCTTGGCCAGTTTGACGAAGTCATCCACGGTTTTGACAGGAACATGCGCACCGGCCACCCACAGATTGGGGGCCTGGGCGGTCAGGCTCACCGGGGTCAGATCCACAGCCGGATCGTACTTCTGCGCGGCATTCACAAACTTGGTGCCCGCCATTTCGTTGCTGGAGCCGGCCAGCAAGGTGTAGCCGTCGGGCTTGGCCGAGACCACGCGCTGCGCACCCACCACGCCTGCGGCACCTGGCACGTTCTCCACCACGACGGTGGCGTTCAACTGCCTGGCCAGTATGTCCCCGACCACGCGGCCGACCATGTCGACAGAGCCGCCCGGGGCATAGCCAATCACGATGCGGATGGGCTTGCTGGGATAGACATCCTGTGCCTGCACCGCGCCTGCGAACAGGCTGGTCATGGCACAGGCAATGCAAAGTCGGCGGGAAAGAGTGGCGCGGTCTGGATTCATAAGTTCCACAATTATTTGTGGTGAAGGTTGATTCAGTGATTTGTGTTGAATTGCTCAACAAAATTTAATCGATTGTCATGAGATTCAATGTGAATAGGAATCCATGAAAACCAGTGCTTCATATGATTTTTAGCCGGTGCCTCGCGCCGGTAGGGCTGGCTGAACCAGCTGCAGGGCGCACTGCCGAGCTTGAAAGTCCGATTTCGCTGCAGTGTTGGCTGGCGGGGGCAATCAGCCCGTTGCAGTCAATCAATGATCGATATTCCTGCTTATAGTCAGTGGCAAGGCCTGCCCAGCGCATACCATGCAACGGCGCGTTCTCCGCGGCAGCCAGCCAACCGGGCACAGATCCGGCTCACAAGCGTTTCAGTTGAATCGTCAGGGAGTCTCAGATGCAGGAACAGAACCGCGTTGCCGCCTGGCACGCGTTGGCTACCGATACCGTACTCGCTCAATTGCAATCGACTGCCGCCGGGCTGAGCTCTGGAGAGGCCCGCGAGCGCTTGCAGCAGCAAGGGCCCAATGCCCTGCCTGCTGCCGCTTCGCGCAGCATGCTGGCGCGCTTTCTGTCGCAGTTCAACAATTTGCTGATCTATGTGCTGCTGGGCTCGGCCGTGGTCACCGCCTTGCTGCAGCATTGGGTCGATACGGGGGTCATCCTCGCGGTGGTGCTGATCAATGCGGTCTTCGGATTCGTGCAGGAAGGTCGTGCCGAGAAGGCACTGGACGCCGTGAAGGCCATGGTTTCCAGTCGCGCCAATGTGCTGCGCGATGGCTTGCGCATGGCGGTGCCGGCCGAGGAACTTGTCGCCGGCGACTGCGTGCTGCTTGAGGCTGGCGATCGCGTCCCGGCCGATCTGCGCCTGCTGCGCGCCAGCAGCCTGAAGCTGGACGAGGCCATGCTGACGGGGGAATCGGTGGCCGTCGACAAGTCGGCCGATCCGGTGGCTGTCGATGCCGCTCTCGGCGACCGCTTTTCCATGGCCTACTCCGGCACCCTGGTTGCCGCGGGGCAAGGCCTGGGCGTGGTGGTGGCCACGGGCCCGCGTACCGAGCTGGGCCTGATCAGCACCATGCTGGGTTCGGTGCAGACGCTGGCCACCCCGCTGACGCGGCTGATGGACCGTTTCGCGCGCCAGCTCACCATCACCATACTGAGCCTGTCCGCGCTGATGTTCTGCTTTGCGCTGTGGGTGCGCGACTACGACACCGCCGATGCCTTTATCGCTGTGGTGGGCATTGCCGTATCGGCCATCCCCGAAGGCCTGCCCGTGGTCATGACCATAGCGCTGGCCATTGGCGTGCAGCGCATGGCCGCACGCTATGCCATCGTGCGCAGTCTGCCGGCGGTTGAAACACTGGGCGCCGTCTCGGTCATCTGCTCCGACAAGACCGGCACATTGACACGCAACGAAATGAGCGTGCGCGCCGTGGTGCTGCCCGGTTCCCGCTTCGACATAGAAGGCGAGGGCTATGCGCCCCAGGGGCGTTTCACCCTGGCGGGCGAGGAGATCGAGTCTGCGCTGCATCCGCAACTGCTGCACTTCGCCACGGGCGCGGCACTTTGCAACGACGCCCATGTAAGACATGCCGAAGGTACGGCCTGGACAGTCGAAGGCGATCCCATGGAAGGCGCGCTGGTGACGCTGGCCACGCGCGCCGGTCTGGATGTGGAGCGCCTGCGTCAGGACTGGCGCCGACTCGACGAAGTTCCCTTTGATGCCGTCCACCGCTACATGGCCACTCTGCACCGCCCCGTTGATGCTCCAGCCGTGGTTTTCGTCAAAGGGGCTCCGGAGCAGGTTCTTGCCATGTGCCGCGACCAGCAGGGCGCTGAAGGCGTGCAGGCGCTGGATGCAGCCTATTGGCTGGAGCAGGTCGATGCCCTGGCGGCCAAAGGCTATCGCGTGCTGGGTCTGGCCAGCTTCGCGCCCGAGGATGCCAAGGACAGGGTGGACATGGCCGACGTCAGGGATCTGACCCTGCTTGGCGTGCTGGGCATGATAGATCCGCCGCGAGAATCGGCAAAGGAGGCCGTGCGCGAATGCCGCAGCGCCGGAATTGCCGTGAAGATGATCACCGGCGACCATGCGGCCACCGCTGCCGCCATCGCCAGGGAACTGGCGCTGGCCGACACCATCCGAGTTACTTCAGGCCATGAGCTGGACGGGCTCAACGATGCCCAACTGATCGACGTGGCCAGAGCCTCCACGGTATTCGCCCGTACCAGTCCGGAACACAAGCTGCGCCTGGTGCAGGCCCTGCAGGCAGATCGCAGCGTCATCGCCATGACTGGTGACGGCGTCAACGACGCACCGGCACTCAAGCGCGCCGACATCGGTGTGGCCATGGGCATCACCGGCACGGCTGCCGCCAAGGAGGCCGCAGGCATGGTGCTGGCCGACGACAACTTCGCCACCATCGTCGCCGCCGTCAAGGAAGGGCGCACCGTCTACGAAAACCTGCGCAAGGTCATTGCCTGGACCTTGCCGACCAACGGCGGTCAGGCGATTGTCATCGTCGCGGCGATTCTGCTGGGCCTGTCCCTGCCCGTCACTCCGGTGCAGATTCTCTGGGTCAATCTGGTCACCGCCGTGGCCCTGGGCCTGACGCTGGCCTTCGAGCCGCCCGAGCCCACGCTGATGCAGCGCAAGCCGCGCTCGCCGGACGAGCAACTGCTGCAGCCCTATCTGCTGTGGCGCGTCGCCCTGGTCTCGCTGCTGTTCGCGCTGGGCTGCTTCGGCATGTTCGAGTGGTCGCTGCGCCGCGGTGACTCGGTCGAACTGGCTCGCACCATCGTGGTCAATGCGCTGGTGATCATGGAGATCTTCTATCTGTTCAGCGTGCGCTACACGCAGGGAACCTCGCTGAGCCTGCGCGGCGTCCTGGGCACCCCGGCGGTGCTGCTGGGCGTGGCCGGCGTCACCCTGGTGCAACTGCTGTTCACCTACACCCCGCCCATGCAGGCACTGTTCGACAGCCGTCCTGTCGACCTGGCGGCCGGACTGCTGGCAATAGGGCTGGGTGTTGCCCTGCTGCTGTTGCTGGAGGTCGAGAAGTTATTGATACGCTGGATGAGACTGGGCGTGCGGGCCTAGAGCGCTGTGCGCGCAGGTATTCAAGCAGCCGTTTCATCACCTGGCCGAGGGCATGAAAAAAGGCCCCGAAGGGCCTTTCCTGCGAGTGACGAGCGCCTGACGCTCAGATCACGCCTTGTGCCAGCATGGCGTCGGCCACCTTCACAAAGCCGGCGATGTTGGCGCCGTCGATGTAGCTGATGGTGCCGTCTTCGCGCTTGCCGTGCTTCACGCAAGCAGCGTGGATGCTTTGCATGATTTGCAGCAGACGGGCGTCCACTTCCTCAGCGGGCCAGGACAGGCGGGCCGAGTTTTGCGACATTTCCAGACCCGAAGTGGCCACGCCACCGGCGTTGGATGCCTTGCCGGGGGCGTACAGCACGCCGGCAGCTTCGAAGGCGCGGGCGGCTTCGTTGGTGGAGGGCATGTTGGCGCCTTCAGCCACGCACAGCACGCCGTTGACGATCAGGGTCTTGGCATCGGCTTCGTTCAGTTCATTCTGAGTGGCGCAAGGCAGGGCCACGTCCACCTTGATGGACCAGGGGCTCTTGCCGGCCAGGAATTCCACGCCGGAAACCAGCTTGGCGTAGTCGCTGACGCGGCCGTACTTGTGGTTCTTCACGTCCATCAGGATGGCCAGCTTTTCGGTGGTGAAACCTGCAGCGTCGTACACGGTGCCCGAGGAGTCGGACACGGTCACGACCTTGGCGCCCAGCTCCATGGCCTTTTCCACGGCGTACTGAGCCACATTGCCCGAACCGGACACGGACACGGTCTTGCCTTCAAAGGACTGGCCGCGAGTGGCCAGCATTTCACGGGCGAAGTAGACGGTGCCGTAGCCGGTGGCTTCGGGGCGGATCAGCGAGCCGCCGAAGGACAGGCCCTTGCCCGTGAACACGGAAGCCGCAGTGTTCGACAGCTTCTTGTACATGCCGGCCATGTAGCCCACTTCACGGCCGCCCACGCCGATGTCGCCTGCGGGCACATCGGTGTCGGGACCCACGTGGCGGAACAGCTCGGACACGAAAGCCTGGCAAAAGCGCATGACTTCGGCAGGGCTCTTGCCCTTGGGGTCGAAGTCGGAGCCGCCCTTGCCGCCGCCCATGGGCAGCGTGGTCAGTGCGTTCTTGAAGGTCTGCTCGAAAGCCAGGAACTTCAGCACGGACTGGTTGACCGAGGGGTGGAAGCGCAGACCGCCCTTGAAGGGGCCGATGGCCATGCTGTGCTGGATGCGGAAGCCGCGGTTCACCTGCACCTGGCCCTTGTCGTCAGTCCAGCTCACGCGGAACTGGATGATGCGCTCGGGCTCGACCAGGCGCTCCAGCAGGGCGTGCTCGGCGTACTTGGGATTCTTCTCGATGAAGGGCCACAGGCTTTCCATCACTTCGGTGACGGCTTGCAGGAATTCGGGCTGACCGGGGTTGCGTTGTGCCACTTCTTCCAGGAATTGGCCTACGGACTCGTACTTCATAGAGAACTTTCTGACAGGGACAGAGGAATGCGCTGAAACTCGCGAAACCAAAATTATGCCAAAAAGTTATGCCGTCATGCATGGATTCGGTGCATGAGAGCGCAATTCTGGTGCGCTCATGCCCGAATTTGGAACATTGCTGCCGTATTTATTCTTAGTTTTCAGGCACTTGGATGGTGCATTTGAAGTAAAGGATTTTTCATTCCGGTGTCGTAAAAACATTTTTGCGGCCTGTCGCACAAGTGTTTTCGTTGCGTGATGGCCGGCCTCATGCGTTCGCCCTGTCTTATCTGTGTTAGCACCACTGTGGTGCATGTGATTTCAGGCACGGAATCTGCGGTTGTGAAATTTTTTTTTCATCACGGCAGTCACATGAGTCTGGGGATGGCCTCTTTCACCAAGCATCGGGGCTGGGTAAACATGGATTTGAAAAAATGTTTTCATAACTTTAAATATGAAAAATTAATTTCAAACCCGGCTTACCGGCCCAGCGCCTGGGCGGTCATCAGCACACAGGAGATGGATATGGCAGGTGAGATCCCCGTGACGCCCTCGGCGTCAGGCAAAGCCAGTGCGGCGCAGATGCAGCAACTGGAAAATGCGCTCAACCAGATCGGCGTGACGCGCTCGCACAAAAGCATCATCTTTCTGGTGGTCTGCGGCGTGCTCTTCGATGTGTTCGAACAGAACGCGGTCGGCCTGGTCGGCCCCCTGCTGCGCCAGCAATGGGGGCTGGATGCGACGGACATTGCCTTTCTCAACACCATCACTTTCTTTGCCGCCGCCATGGGGCGTCTGCTGTCGGGCTACCTGGCCGATCGCATGGGACGGCGCTTCATGCTCAATGTGAACCTGGCGCTGTTCACGCTGGGAGCCGTCGGCTGCGCACTGGCGCCCGATTACGCTTTCCTGGCCGTGGCGCGTGCCATCGTGGGCTTTGGTCTGGGCGGAGAAATCACCACGGCCGTGACCATGCTGGCGGAGTTCTGCTCGGCCCGCTTTCGCGGCACGGCAGTCGGTCTCATCAATGTGGGCGGCGGCGGTCTGGGCAATATGCTGGCGCCGGCATTTGCGCTGGGCGTGTTCACGCTGTTCCCGGGCGATGATTCCTGGCGCTGGCTGTTCGGTTGCCTGGTCATGCCGGCCATCTTCATCGTGTTCTACCGCCGCTTCGTGCCGGAGACGCCGCGCTTTCTGCTCTCCAAGGGACGGGTCGAGGAAGCCAATCAGGTGCTGAGCATGCTGGCGGCCGGCAAGCTGGCCAATGCGCAGTACGAGTTGCGCGAGTTCATCACCCCAGGCAGCGCACAAGAGCAGACGGCTGCCGCTCAGACCGTGCAGCGCAGCTCCTTCACCGACATCTTCAGGGGCGGCTATGCGCGGCGCACGCTTGCCGTGGGCGTGGCTTCGTGGATGACGTTTGGCGCGCAGCTCTCGGTGCTCACGCTGATGCCGACGATTCTGGTCGCCCAGGGCTATTCCATCACCAAGAGCTTCAGCTTCACCATCGTCATGCAGATGGGCAGTCTGCTTGGGGCGATCGCGGCATCGACCATGGGCTATTACTTTCCGCGCAAGCGGGTGCTGACGGTAGGGGCGATTGCTGCCTGTCTGGCGGGGCTGGCGTTCGGCAACTTCACCGATAGCGTGGCCATGATCCTGGTCTGCGGTGCGCTGTTCCAGTTCTGCGTGCTGACGCTCAACACCTCCATCTGGATCTTTGCGCCCGAGCTCTACCCCACGCGCATCCGGGCGCTGGGAACCTCTTTCCTGCTGGCGCTGGGCACGATTGGCGGCGCTATGTCCCAGGTGCTGGCGGGCAAGATGTTCGACCTGCACGGCGTCTCCGGAATGTTCGGCATGATCGCGGCCATGTATTTCATCTTTGCGATTGCCGTGCAGTTTGCCCCCGAGACCTTTGGCCGCTCCATCGAGGAAGGCGCGGGCGGAGAATCCCATGCCGAGCAGGAGTCTGCCGCTGCAGGCGTGGTCGCTGCTGGCCAGGAGCGCACGGCATGAAGGCTGGCATGCATATTCTGCTGATCAACCCCAATACCTCGCAGCAGACCACGGCGCTGATGCTCAGACAGGCGCGGGCCTGTCTGCCGCCCGGCGTGCTGCTGCACGGCGCGACGGCCGGGCGGGGTGCGGCCATGATTACCGACGAGGCGGGACTGAAGATCGCCGAGCAGGAGGTGCTGCGGCTGGGCCTGGGCTTTGCCCAGGGCGATGACAGCCAGGCCGGTCGGGCCATCATCGTGGCCGCCTTCGGCAATCCGGGGCTGGAGTTGTTGAGAGCGGCACTGCCGCAGCAGGTTGCCGCCTTTGGCATAGGCGAAGCCGCCATGCGGCAGGCAGCGCGGGATGAGCTGGGCCTGCCGCGCCGCTTTGGCATTGCGACGACCACGCCGGGGCTGGAGGCTTCGATTGCCGCCTCGGTCGCGGCGCTGGGCCTGACGCCTTGGTTCTGCGGCACCCGCATTGCCCAGGGCGAGCCGCTGGTGCTGGCCGCGGACCCGGCCTTGCAGTGCGAGCGCCTGGGCGATGCCGTGGCCCAATGCGTGCAGCGCGATGGCGCGCAGGCCGTGGTGATCGGCGGTGGCCCGTTGTCCGAAGCCGCGCTGTGGCTGGCGCCGCGCTTTGAGGTGCCGGTGCTGTCGCCCGTGGTGGCCGCGATGCAGGCGGCGCTGGCCGGCCTGTCGTTCGCCGTCGCTAGCTGATTGCTATTGATTCAAGAGCTTATTCCGCCAGTCATTCATGTGTTTCAGATTGAAAGGTATCTGAAATCTATGAATAACAAGCGCAACAAGCTTTTGATTTCATAGCATCTCGTCCAGCGCATCGTGGCTGGTCTCGATGGCCGCCATATGTCTGCGCCCCGGCTGGCCGCTTTGCTGCAAGGTGGCCGTGGCAATCAGGTGGCAGAGCATGAAAAGCGCCGTGTGATTGTCCAGCGGTCCCGGGGCCGAGGTCTGCACGCGCAGCAGCCAGTCCGCCTCGGGGGCCGGGCTGGCATGGTCGGTGATGCAGATCAGGTGGGCACCCAACAGCCTGGCCTGGCGCGCGAACTCGCTGACCACGCGCACGCTGCGGCGCAGGGCAAAGATCACCACAACATCGTTTTCGCCGATCTGGGCCGCGTATTCGCCCAGGGTCTCGCCGGCGCCGGGAATGACCTGGCTGGGCATCTCGAGTGCCTGCAGCAACTGCCAGCGCAGATAGGCGGCAAAGTTGCGGTTCTGGCGATAGCCGACAAAGAACAGCTGGCGCGCGCCGATCAGGGCCAGGGCGATGTCCTCCAACTGCTGTGCCGAGATCTGTCCTATGGTGACAGCCAGATTCTCCGAGGCCTGGCGCAGATGGGTGGCAATCACATCCGCCGTGGGCCGGCCCTGGGCCGATGCGGCAGCCAGAAACAGTGGTGAGCCGTTATCGCCCTGGGCGCGGGCATGGCGGCGTGCATCCTCGTAGCCCTCATAGCCCAGCCGCTGTATGAAGCGTGTGACCGTGGCATTCGAGACCCCCGTGAGCTTGGCCATCTCGGCCGCCGCATAGCTCGACAGATTGCCGGGAAAATCCAGCAGGAATTCAGCCAGCCGCCGCTCCGAGGGCGGCAGCTGCGGCAGGGCCGCACGCACGCGGGCGATGAAGGAATGGGCTTCGGCGGGTTCCGGGGTGGAGGAGCTGGGGTTCATGACGGCGGATGGCAGGCGGGCCCGCTGATCTGCCGGCCCGCTGTTTTGGTCGATATTTGCAATGTAGCGGCTATTTGGCGGCCATTGCCGAGCTGCCGTCAGCGCCCGCGCAGAAACAGCGCATCCAGCTCCTTCATGCTGAGCTGACGCCAGGTGGGGCGGCCATGGTTGCACTGGTCGGAGCGCTCGGTCACCTCCATCTGGCGCAGCAGCGCATTCATCTCGTCCAGCGTGAGCTTGCGGTTGGCGCGCACCGCGCCGTGGCAGGCCATGGTGGCCAGAATCTCGTTGCGCGCGCGCTGCACCACGGTGCTTGCGTCATGCTGGGCCAGTTCGGCCAGCACGCTGCGCGCCAGCTCCACGGCATCGCCCTGGGCCAGCGTGGCCGGCACGGCGCGCACGGCCAGGGTCTTGGGCGAGAAGGGCGAGACTTCCATGCCCAGGGTCAGCAAGGTCTCTGCATGGGCCTCGGCCGTGGCGACTTCCTCGGGCGTGGCGGCAAAAGTGGCGGGAATCAGCAGCGGCTGGCTGGGAATCTGCTGGTCGCCATTTTCCGTATTCACGGCATTCTTGAGCTGCTCGTAGACGATGCGCTCATGGGCGGCATGCATGTCCACGATGACCATGCCCTGGCTGTTCTCGGCCAGGATATAGACGCCATGCAGCTGGGCCACGGCCCGGCCCAGCGGCCAGACGGGGGTGTTGTCTGCCGCAGCCGTCACGGGTGGTTGCGTTGCTGGCGCTGCGGCATGTTCGGCAGTGTGCGTGGCAGCAGCAGGTTCGACCGGGGCTGCAGCTGCAGCATTGACAACGATCTCCGTAGCGGCTGGCGCTTCCTGCATCTGGGGGGCAGGCGCTTTTCGCTGAAAGTAGCTGGACTGGCCCGAAGGGCGCAGCCTGATGCCTTCGTCCTCGGGCTGAGGCACGGGGCTTGGCATGGCCGTGGTGTTGGTGATCGTGGTCGCGCCGGTGGCCGATTCGGGCGTCGCGGGCGTGGTGTTCGCTGGGGCTGGTGCCGCAGTCGCCATCTGGGGCGCGGGTGCGGCTTCCGCAGTGGCTTCACGCATGGGCTCCCAGAGCTTGGCCAGATCGCGCACGGGGTTGCCGATGGCAGGTTCGCCAAAGCTCATGCGGGTTTGCGGCCAGGCCGGGGCTGCGGCGGGCTTGTTCGCCGATTTGGCAGCCACAGGCGTGGCAGTGCTCTCGTCGATCAGGCCGGGCTGGCGTGCGGCTTCCTGGGCCGCCGCCTCGACCACGGCTGCGGCGCGCGGCGTGGCCAGCGCGTTCTCGATCGCGTGGCGCACCGCCTGGTGGACTTCGCGGCTGTCGCGAAAACGCACCTCGATCTTGGTGGGGTGCACGTTCACATCCACACGCGCGGGGTCGATCTCTATGTAGAGCGCGTAGACCGGCTGTTTGTTGCCATGCAGCACGTCCTCGTAGGCAGAGCGGGCCGCATGTGTCAATACCTTGTCGCGCACAAAGCGGCCATTGACATAGCAGAACTGCTGGTCGGGACGCGAGCGCGCTGCGTCCGGGATGCCGGCGCGGCCTGTGACGTGGACGGGGCCGGCCCAGTGATCGACGGCGACCGAGTTGTCGACAAACTTGTCGTTCAGCACATCGGCCAGGCGGCGCGACAAGGCTTCGTCGGGCGTGCTGCCGGCAGCGCGCCATTGCTCGACGAGCTTGCCTTCATGCCAGATGGCAAAGCCCACATCGGGGCGAGCCAGCGCATGGCGACGCACGGACTCTATGCAATGAGCGAGCTCGGTGGCATCGGTCTTGAGGAATTTGCGGCGCGCGGGCGTGGAGAAGAACAACTCCTTGACCTCTACGGTCGTGCCCTGGTTGCGTGCGGCGGGGCGCAGCTCGCCGCTGCGTGCATCCAGCAGATAGGCCGAGTCCTGACCTGCGGGGCGCGAGAAGATGGAGGTTTCCGATACCGAGGCAATAGCGGCCAGTGCCTCGCCGCGAAAGCCCATGGTGGCCACGGTTTCCAGATCGTGCAGATCGCTGATCTTGCTGGTGGCATGGCGGCGCAGGGCCACGGGCAGCTCGTCGCGCGGGATGCCGCAGCCGTCGTCTTCGACCGCGATCAGGCGCACACCACCGGCCAGCAGGCGCACGGTGATCTGGGCTGCGCCCGAGTCCAGAGCGTTGTCCACCAGTTCGCGCACCACGGAGGCGGGGCGCTCGACCACCTCGCCGGCAGCGATCTGGCTGATCAGCTCGTCGGGCAGGTCGCGAATCGGCCGGCGCACGGGGGCAGCCTGGTCGGCGGTTTCGGTAGGGGAGGGGGAGAGTTCGGGGCTGGTTGCGTTCACGACAACCATTCTAGGCGGCTGTACAAACCGGCCGGGAAGTGAGTTTTTTGAAGGGCGAAAACACAAAGAGCCGCCGGAATATTTCTGGCAGCTCTTTGTTCAGTCCGTGGGCGCAGGGCTTAGTGGCGGTGGCGGTAGCCGCCCTTGGTCAGTTCGTTACCGATCAGCGCACCGGCGGCAGCACCGCCGATGGTGCCCACGGGGCCGCCAAACAGCACGTTGCCCACTGCACCGCCGGCCACGGCACCTGCGCCGATACCGACTTGCTGACGGCTGGGGCCATGGGCGCAGCCGCCCAGTGCCAGGGCGCCGGTCAGTGCGGCTGCCAGAGTCAGGGCCTTGCCATAGCGCATTGTGAATGTCTTCATGTTCGTATTCCTCTCGTCGTGCTAGTTATGGAAAGCGGTCTGGTCTCTGTGCCCACTCCTGCACATGCGGGAGGCTGGAGATGCCGGACTTTGTTGGCCAGGGGCCGATGTCGTGATTTGCAATGCACGGCTTGCGGCGACACATCTCTACTGTGCCAGCAGAAATGGCAAGCTGACGTATTGTTGACGTTTAGTTTTATCAAAACTTGTAACAAACCAGCATTAAAAGGCCGGCCTTGTTGCAGTCTGCAAGCAGCTGTGAGTTTGCTCTCAAAAACATGGCACTACAGCAAAGGGTGGAGCGTCTGCGGGCTTTGGGGGCGCAGTACATTACTGGCCGGCATACGCCGGTATGCCAATCCATTTTTGAGGACCGTGTTTTGGAAATCATTCAGTTTCTGATCGACTTCATCCTGCATATCGACAAGCATCTGGAAGCCTTTGTCGTGGCCTATGGGCCCTGGGTGTATGCCCTGCTGTTCATCATCGTGTTTGTCGAAACCGGTGTGGTGGTCATGCCTTTCCTGCCCGGTGACTCGCTGATGTTCATCGTCGGCGCGCTGTGCGGAGCAGGCTACATGAGCTACCCGTTGGCGGTGGTGGTGCTGCTGGCAGCAGCCATCCTGGGCGACCAGAGCAATTACACGATAGGCCGCTACCTGGGCCCCAAGGTGTTTCAGTGGGAGGACTCGCGCTGGTTCAACCGCAAGGCTTTTGACCAGGCCCACAACTTCTATGAGCGCTATGGCGGCGTGACCATCATTCTTGCGCGCTTCATGCCTTTCATCCGCACCTTTGCACCTTTCGTGGCCGGTGTGGCTCATATGAGCCGCGCCAAGTTCAGCCTGTTCAATGTCGTGGGTGCCGTGCTCTGGGTGGTGGGCATCAGCGCCGCAGGCTACTTCTTCGGCAATATGGAATGGGTGAAGAACAATCTTGAAAAAATCATCTGGGGTCTGATCCTGGTGCCGGGTCTGATCGCCATCTTCGGTGCCTGGCGCGCCGGCAAGGCCGAAAAGGCCAGGACCGCCTGATCCGCGCTCTTGCCAGCGCTTTGCCCCGACCGGAAAAGCGCTGACCCATGAAAAAGCCCCGGCATGCCGGGGCTTCTTTTTTGGCATTCAGATCGCATCGAGGCGTTTATTTGCGCTTGCCTACCTCGTTGCCGATCAGCGCGCCTGCCGCGGCACCGCCTACGGTGCCCAAAGTGGAACCAAACAGTGCATCACCGACCACGCCGCCAGCGACGGCGCCGACACCGGTGCCGATCTGGGCATTGGTGGGCGAGGTGGAGCAGCCTGCCATGGCAAGCGTGAAGGCTGCAGACACGGTGATGGCAAGAGTTCGCAGTTTCATGAGGTCTCTCCTGTACAGCTGCCCTAGAGGCCAGCTTTCATAAGAACATGCCCTGATCTTGAACCTTTTGCCCTGGCTTTCAGGTAGGAGAGAGGGCCAAGCCTGTGTCATTCAGGCTTGGCGACTGTCATCAAGCCGGCTTGTCGGCTGACAGCCAGCACGGTGGTTTTGTGTAAGCACACACTTAAACCGATCGGCTACGCGCCAGGGGCGGGTTGTGGGCGAAGTACTTGCGTATGCCCGTCATCAGCGCATCGGCCAGTTGCTCGCGGTAGGCGGCAGAGGCCAGCTTGGCTTCCTCCTCGGGGTTGCTGATGAAGGCCGTTTCCACCAGCACGCTGGGAATGTCGGGGGCCTTCAGCACGGCAAAGCCGGCCTGCTCCACGCGGGCCTTGTGCAGCTTGGCCATGCTGCCGATCTCGCCCAGCAGCGAAGTGCCCAGCTTGAGGCTGTCCTTGATCTGAGCCGTGGTGCTCATGTCCAGCAGCATGCGCTGCACATGCTGGTCCTGCAGTCCGCCGACGTTCAGGCCGCCCACGAGGTCGGCCTGATTTTCCTTGTTGGCCAGCCAGCGGGCGGCCGTGCTCGATGCGCCGCGTTCGCTGAGCGCAAACACGCTGGCACCGCGCGCTGCCGGGGTGGTGAAGGCATCGGCATGGATGCTGATGAACAGATCGGCCTGGACACGGCGGGCTTTTTCCACGCGTGTGGCCAGGGGCACGAAGAAGTCGGCATCGCGCGTCATGAAGGCGCGCATGGGGCTGCCGCCGATGCGCGAGTTGTTGATGCGCTCGCGCAGCAGATGGGCGACCTTGAGCACCACGTCTTTTTCACGCAGGCCGCTGGGACCGGTGGCGCCGGGGTCTTCGCCGCCATGGCCGGGGTCCAGTGCCACGATGATGATGCGGTCCGTGCTTTGCGAGGTGGCAATATTGGGTGCAGGCCTGGGGGCCGGTGCCGGGCGTGGCGCGGGAGCCGGTGGTGGCGGCACGGGAGCCGGTGCCGGAGCCTGTGCAATTACCGCGGGAGCCGGTGCTGGAGTGCTGGGGCGCTGGTTGTGCTGGGCAATGAGGTCACCCAGGGGGTCGGCCTGGGGCGCTGTGGCAATCGCCGCCGGGGGCGGCGTCGTAATGGCGGGATGGTTCGCAGCCGGCGCGGCGGCCGTGCTGCCGGCATCGCGCAGGCGCTCGCTGATCAGGGCTTCCAGCGGATCCACGGCCTTGGCGGGATAGAGGTCCAGTACCAGCCGGTGCTTGTAGGGAGCAATCGGGGCCAGCGTGAAGACCTGGGGCCTGGCTTCCTGCTTGAGGTCGATCACCAGACGCACCACGCCGGGTGCAAACTGGCCGACGCGGATGCTGGCGATATTGGGGTCGTCGGAGCGGACCTTGGCCACCAGCTCCTTGAGCGCCGGGTTCAGATCCAGGCCCTCGATATCAACGGCCAGGCGCGGCGGGCTGGGCACGAAGACCGGTTTGGCCGTTAGCGGAATATCGGATTCCAGCGTGACGCGCGAGTAGTCGGGTGCGGGCCAGACGCGTACGGCCACGATGCTCGCGCCCTGCGCAATATGTTGGCGACCCAGCAGCAGAACCACGCCGCCTGCCTGCAGCAGATTGCGGCGGGAGAGGCCCGGTCGGGAAGGGCCTGGCGGGGAGAGATCCAGTCGGGGCTGATCGGGAAAAGCCGTGGAGGAAGTTGTTTTGCTCATGCCGTCAATGCTTCAAGCACGGTGCAGCCTGCGGGGGTGCCGGCCTTGAGCGTCACCTGTCGCTGCACATCGTCAATTGCTTCGATATGGATAGCTATATCCGCAACAGGTGTAACCGCTGCAGCCTTTTCAGGCCATTCTGCCAGCTTGAGTCCGGCGCTGGCAAAAATGTCACGAAAACCTGCATCTTCCCATTCGCGCGGATCGTCGAAGCGGTAGAAGTCAAAGTGCCAGATCGAGAGATCGCCGGCCTCATGCGGCTCCACCACGGCATAGGTCGGGCTCTTGATGCGGCCCTGCACGCCCAGGGCGCGCAACCAGTGGCGCACCAGCGTGGTCTTGCCCGCACCCAGGTCGCCATGCAGGGTCACATAGGCGTTGCGCAGCTGAGGCAGGGCGGCCAGTTGCCGGGCGAAGCGCTCGGTTTCCTGTTCGCTTTGCCAGAGTATCTGGCGCTGCGCCAGCGCCGGTGTGGGCTCGCTTCCTACAATTCGGGGTGTATGTTGAGCAGCAGTCAATTGGTTCCTTTGATGCAAGCCTGGGCTCGCGAGCTGGGATTTTCCCAAATCGGCGTGGCGGGTGTGGATTTGTCCTCGGCAGAACCCGGTTTGCTGCAATGGTTGGCGCAAGGGTTTCATGGCGAGATGCATTACATGCAGGCCCATGGTTTGAAACGAGCCCGGCCAGCGGAATTAGTTCCCGGCACGGTGAGCGTGATTACCGCGCGCATGGATTATCTGCCGCGCGAGACCGGGGACGGCTGGCAGGCCGTGGAATGGGATCGGCTCAAGCGTCCCGAAGAAGGCATTGTCTCCATCTACGCCAGAGGCCGTGACTATCACAAGGTGCTGCGCAACCGCCTGCAGAAGCTGGCCGAGCGCATCGCACAGGAAATAGGCCCGTTCGGCCACCGTGCCTTTACCGACTCCGCCCCGGTGCTGGAGGCCGAGCTGGCAAGCCGCAGCGGCCAGGGCTGGCGCGGCAAGCACACCCTGGTGCTGAGCCGCGAGGCCGGATCGATGTTCTTTCTGGGCGAAATCTATGTGGACTTTGCGCTCGAGCCTACGGCCCCGGTCACGGCGCACTGCGGCAGCTGCTCGTCCTGCATCGACGCCTGTCCCACGGGCGCCATCATCGCGCCGCACAAGGTCGATGCGCGGCGCTGCATCTCCTATCTGACCATCGAACATGCGGGAAGCATTCCCGAGGAACTGCGGCCCTTGATGGCCAACCGCATCTATGGCTGCGATGACTGCCAGCTGGCCTGCCCCTGGAACAAGTTTGCCCAGCCCAGCGTCTTGCCTGACTTCGACGCCCGCGCCGCACTGGCCGGCACGCAGCTGGTGCATTTCCTGGCCTGGGATGAAGCCACATTCTTGCGAGTGACCGAGGGCAGTCCCATTCGCCGCATTGGCCATGCGCGCTGGCTGCGCAATGTGGCCGTGGCTCTGGGCAATGCCTGGCGCGAAACCGGCAGGCCCGAACTCAGGGCCGCGCTGCAGAGCCGGGCCGATCATCCCGACCCCATGGTGGCCGAACATGTGGCCTGGGCGCTGGCGCAGCGCGCCTGATTTGTAGTGAAATTGGCCTCTATCACTTATCCAGTAAGCACAAGAAGCTATCAAACTCAAATACCGATCAGCCAGAGCCCGAAGGGCAGGCTGAGCACGCCCAGCATCGTGGACAGCGACACCAGACTGGCCACAAACGAGCCTTCATAGCCCATGCGCACAGCCAGCACATAGCAGGACGAGGCAGTAGGCAGGCTGGAGAACGCCATCAGCGCAATCGCCTGCGGCTGGTTGAGGTGGAACAGCTGAACCATGGCAAAGGCGATCAACGGCTGTATGGCATGGCGTATCAGCAGCAACTCGCTGGCCAGCAGTTTGTTGCTGGCCAGTGCACTGAGCTTGAGGCCGGCGCCGGCGGCCATCAGGCCCAGTGCGATCGAGGCCGCACCGATGCGTGCCACGGGGGCTTCCAGCAAGGCCGGAATTTTCAGTCCGGCGGCATTGAACAGCAGGGCGCTGACGGTGGCGATGATCAGCGGATTGCGCAGCAGATGACCGACAAAATGCTGGTCGCTGCCACGCGTCATGGGCCAGACGGCGGCCACATTGAACAGCGGCACGGATACGCCGATCAGCACCGAGACATAGAGAAGTCCGTCAGGACCCGCCAGGCGCGAAACCAGTGCCAGCGCGATAAAGGAGTTGAAGCGAAACGCCACTTGCGCTGCTCCCGCATAGCCTCGTGCATCGATGCGCCGGCCCAGAAACGGCAGGTGCGGCAGGCTGTAGGTCAGCGCAATGCCCAGCAGGCCTCCCAGCACACCGGCGGCCAGCAATTGGCTGGCGTCGCCCCACTGGATCGGGTTGCGCGTGATGGAGTGAAACAGCAGCACCGGAAACAGCAGATAGTAGACGAGCTGCTCCACGGCTTGCCAGACGCTGCGGTTGATGGGCGTGAAACGGCACAGCACATAGCCCAGCACGATGAGCGCGAAATCGGGAAAAAGCAGTTCGAGGTAGTTCACGGCCTGTAAGCATAGGGCCGGTCATAGGTTTGCTGAGAGAAAGCTGTCGCCAAGTTTCTATGTAGTAGTACTTACTGTTGTCGCTCGGCTCATTCGAGCTGAACTTTGATGCGCTTCAAGGAAATGGTGCGAATCTAGGGTAATTACTGAGAAATCAGGGCTAACAAGAATGTGTCGGGTTTTTTGCGGCACGTACCATCAGCCGTTAATTTCAGAACTCATAAGGAGACCCCTTCATGAATCGTCGTATGTGCGTGGGCCTGACAATGGCTCTGGCAACTGTAGGTTTCTCGACTGGTGTGTTGGCTGAGGCCAACTACCCCACCAAGCCCATCAAGCTGCTGGTGCCCTTTGCCGCAGGCGGCACGACCGACATCATTGCGCGTGTGATCGCCGAGCCGCTGAGCAAGGAACTGGGTCAGTCCGTGGTGGTGGACAACAAGGGCGGTGGCGGCGGCGTCATCGGTGCGCAGGAAACCGCGCGCCAGAAGCCCGACGGCTACAACCTGGGCATTTCCACGCTGTCGACCATGGCCACCAATCCGGCCATCAACCCCAAGACTCCCTACAACCCGCTGACGGACTTCACGCCCATCATCAATATTGCGGCCACGCCCAATGTGATCGCCGTGAACCCCAAGTTCCCCGGCGCGGCTAACTACAAGGCTTTCGAGGCCGAACTCAAGGCCAATCCCGGCAAGTACTCCTATGGCTCGTCCGGTACGGGCGGCATCCAGCACATGCTGATGGAGCTGTACAAGTCGCTGACCGGCATCCAGATGACCCATGTGCCTTATCGCGGCGCGGGCCCGGCCCTGAACGACGCGGTTGCCGGCCAGATCCCCATGATTCTGGACAACCTGCCTTCGGCGCTGCCCTTCATCAAGGACAACCGCCTCAAGGCCATCGCCGTGGCAGCTCCCCAGCGTCTGGCTGTTCTGCCTGACGTGCCTACCTTCAAGGAAGTGGGTCTGCCCCAGGTCAATCGCATGGCTTCCTACGGCATTCTGGGCCCCAAGGGCATGGACAAGGCCACTGTCGACAAGATCAATGCCGCCGTGAAGAAGGTATTGCAGGACCCCGCGGTCAAGAAGCGCATCGAAGACACCGGTTCGCTGGTGGTGGGCAACTCTCCTCAGGAATTCGCCAAGGAACTGAAGGAAGAGTTCGAAACCTACAAGCAGGTCGTGGCCAAGCAGAAGCTGACACTGGACTAAGCAGCTGATCTGCTGCCGATGCAGTAGCGGATACCGCAAGCCCGAATGGCCTTTGAGGCCATTCGGGCTTTGTTTTTATATGCGAGGGCCGAGACAGGGCGATGAGGTGGGCTGATTTCGGCCCTGAGCAGCCAATCGATACACAAAAACAAGGCCAGGTGAGGGTGAATAAGCCAAAGAAGCATCAATGTGCTCATTGTCCAAGGCGTTGAGCACGATTTGTCGGGTGCTTCGCGTCAGATCCTTTATCCAGTCATCGGAGGTGTGCATGACAAGTGAACAAAAGATCAAAGGACCCGCGTCCTACTTTCCTTCCATCGAGAAGACCTATGGAAAGCCGGTCACGCACTGGCTCAAGATTCTCGATGAGCTGCGCGATAAAAAACATATGGAGCAGGTCGCACATCTCAAACTCGAGCACGGCATCGGTCATGGACATGCGAACGCGCTTGTTGCATACCATAGGGCACAGCCCGGCGCTTATTAGATGATTCAGGCCGATGCCGCTTCACTTGCGTGTCGTATGGCCATGCAGTGCATATGCCGAAAAACCGGGCTTCCATCCCTGCCTACCGTTCCGTTGAGTGCCAATCCAATATGGACTGCAAGCGCCTGATGCGGACTGAGTACCGCTGCCGTCTGCATGGCATGAGGTTTCCATATCCATCCGAGCCATGAAATCCAAGAGGGTGCTGCGTGAAGCGTTACGGTTCTGGCCATCGCGGATGGCGATTTCAGATGGGAAGCTAGTGGCTGGCGATGGCGGTCTGTTTCCGCAGCTGTCCGGGCTGCTGGAGCTTGCACAAGCTCATGCCAAGGCGTGGAGCGAGGCGCATCAGCTGATGGTCTGGGGGGGGCTCTGTGCCCTGCACAAAGATGCGGTCACGAGCGTCAAAGCGGGCCAAGGCGGGATTACAAAATCGGATCTCGATATGAGGTATCTGCGCCAGAAGTACCAGCAGAGCCTGTTCGCCAGCGGCAGTCACTACCCGCGCCAGATGCTGCGTGCATATCGGCACGAGCTGGAGAGCCGGTCGGGATCCAGGCAGTCTCTCAAGCCGGCTCAGATCGGCAAGCTGTCGCTTGTGGCTCGGCTTCAACATTGAGTGCCCGTTTCTGGTCGGCCCAAGCGGCGGCTCATGGCCGTTTGCGCCACGGCAGGCGAAGTGGATGGGCTAAAGCTGGGTGAGCTCGATAGTGTCGTTGAGCCCGAGCGCCTCATCGAGGAGGCTTTGCAACGCTAAGGCCGCGACAGTGCGATCCGCCAGGTGGTCGATGAAATAGAAACCGTCCGGCTCTATCGCGTAGCTGTAAGCCTCGCCCATCACTTCTGGATTGTTCGGGTTTGGCAACCTTCCAAGCAGCGCAGTGGGGTCGTAATTGCTGGGCACGACGAATTTGATTTTGTACTCTCGTCCCATGTCTCCCAATCCGTCTTCAGTCTGAGTTTGTCCTCCCTGAGCTTACTCCACGGCCAACTTCGAGCATGGATTGCCTCTGGCCCGCGATCTGACCAGTAGCGCCATATCGCATTGGCCTGCCGTCAAACCTGCACGGCCTTCACCAGCGTGTACGCTAGCCCCATGTCCGACGCCCCCAAAAAAGCCCGCAAACCGCAGATTCCCGATGACTGGCCGCAGCCCTTGCCGCAGAGCCAGCATGCGCTCGATCAGTTCATCGATGCCCTGTTGCTGGAGGACGGGCTTTCGCGCAATACCTTGTCCGCTTACCGGCGTGACCTGACGGCGACTGCGCGCTGGCTGGCGCGGCTGCAGCCGCCCAAGGCGCTGGATGCTGCGCTGGAAGGCGATCTGCAGGGCTATTTCACGGCCCGTGTGGAGGGCACCAAGGCCACCTCCTCGAACCGTAGGCTGACGGTGTTGCGTCGCTATTTTCACTGGGCGCTGCGTGAAAAGCGCATCGCTGCCGACCCCACGGTGCGCATGCTGGCGGCCAAACAGCCGCCGCGCATGCCCAAGACCCTGACCCAGGAGCAGGTGGAGGCCCTGCTCGATGCGCCCGATGTGGACAGCCCGCTGGGCTTGCGCGATCGCGCCATGCTGGAGCTGATGTATGCCAGCGGTCTGCGCGTCAGCGAACTGGTGGGCGTGTGCATGCATGAGCTGGACCTGCGCTCGGGCGTGCTGCGCGTGACGGGCAAGGGGCGCAAGGAGCGGCTGGTGCCGTTCGGCCAGGAGGCGCAGCACTGGCTGGAGCGCTATCTGCAGCAGGCGCGTGCCGTGATTTTGGGGGGGCAGCAGACCGAGGAGGTGTTTGTGACCCAGCGCGGTGCGGGCATGAGCCGCGTGATGTTCTGGGTCATCGTCAAGAAATGCGCGCAGATTGCAGGTGTGAACTCGCCGCTGTCGCCACATACGCTGCGCCATGCGTTTGCCACCCATTTGCTCAACCATGGCGCCGACCTTCGCGTGGTGCAGATGCTGCTGGGGCATGCCGATATCTCCACCACCACCATCTACACCCATGTGGCGCGTGAGCGGCTCAAGGCCCTGCATGCCGAGCATCACCCGCGCGGCTGAGCCGCTGCCTAGGCTGTCGCGCTGCCGAGCTGCAGGTGGTAGAGCCCCCAGACGGCGGCAGGAAAGCGCTGCTTGACGGGCAACTGGCCGAGCTCCGGAATCTGATGGGCTGCAAAAATGGCCCAGAGCGGGCCCACGCCGCCCATGGCCAACGGCACGCCGTCCAGCTGGGTGGCGATCAGCATGCGCCAGCGCACGGCCTGGGCCAGCGGCATCTGGCTGCGATAGCCGTCTATGCCCTGCAAAGTCAGTTGCAGGCCGCGCGCCATGGCCTGGCCTACATCCACGCCGGCGGCTTGCAGCACCTGCTCCAGCAGCGGGCCTTGCAGGTTGTGTTCGGCTTCGTCGTATTCAAGCGTGGTCCTGAGCGTCTGCTGCTCCAGGCTGTTGAGCGCATCCATGCCGCAGGACCAGGCTGCATCGAACAGATAGCCATGGATGATCAGCATGCGGTCCGCCACGGCCTGCGGCTTGCCGCGATTGGCCTGCACACCGGGGCCGCTGATGGTGAGCACTGCGGGTTGCAGGCCATCGAGCACACAGGTGCGGGAGGCCTTGCGTGTGGCCGCAGCGGGCAGAGCCATGGCGCCCAGTGCAGCGCCCGCAGCACCGCTTCGCAGCAAGATGGAGCGAC
The DNA here is from genome assembly GCF_016772095.1 of Comamonas sp. NyZ500. Taxonomy (NCBI): domain Bacteria; kingdom Pseudomonadati; phylum Pseudomonadota; class Betaproteobacteria; order Burkholderiales; family Comamonadaceae; genus Comamonas; species Comamonas sp. NyZ500. Next base: position 372,092 of record NZ_JAEIJE010000002.1, read on the forward strand.
GTGATAGAGGTTGTTTTTCTGCCATGGGGCGCTTTCTTTGTGGAGATTGCTGCAGTCTAGCGGCAAGCCTTGCGGGCGTCATTGCGACACGTCGATGAAGATGTTGGCCGGTTGGAGTGTTGGTCTATTTGAATGTTTGAAGTTTTATTTTGATGTTTTCTGTCAAATGAATTGACGAATCGTCGTCCAAATCAACCGGGGAATTCACTTTGGTCAAAAATGCAGGTCTTGATTTTTGGATTTCGAGTGATGACTAACTTTCTGCGTCGCAGCATGCTGACCTGTGCCCTGGCAGCCGTGCTGCCTGCCACCTTGTCCCTGAATGTCCAGGCGGCCGACAAAGCCGACGCGGCTGGCTGGCCCAGCCGTCCCATTCGTCTGGTGGTGTCCTACCCTGCCGGTGGTGTCAGCGATGTGGTGGCCCGTGCACTGGGTGAAAAGCTGTCGCAGTCGCTGGGTCAGTCGGTGGTGATCGACAACAAGGCCGGTGCGGGTGGCGCGATTGGCCTGGATCAGGTCGCCAAGTCCAACCCCGATGGCTATACGCTGGGCTTTTCGTCCATCAGCCCGCTGACACTGAGCCCTCATCTGGGCAAGCCGCTGTTCGATCCGCACAAGGATATTGTTCCCGTGGTCAGCGTGATGTACTCGCCCGTGCTGCTGCTGGGAACGACCCGTCTGGCAGCCAAGAGCTTTCCCGAGCTGATGACCCAGGCCAAGGCCCACCCCGGCGATGTGCGCTGGGCCACGGCCGGTCTGGCGTCGCTGGGCCACATCATGCTCGAGCAGATTGCCGACCAGGGCAAGGTGCAGATCACCCATGTGCCTTACAAGGGCGGCGGCCAGCAGCTCAATGACGGCCTGAGTGCACAGTTCGAGGTGTTGTCCACGAATGCCGGCCCGGCCGTGATGCAGCACATCAAGGCCGGCAAGTTCAAGGCCCTGGCCGTGGGTGCTCCGGCGCGTCTGGACTCGCTGCCCCAGGTGCCCACGCTGGCCGAGCTGGGTTACAAGAACGCCAACACCACATCGGTCTTCGGCATCTTCGCTCCCGCCGGTGTGCCTGCCCCCGTGCTGGCTCGCCTGAATGCTGAGGTGAACAAGGCGCTGGCGCTGCCCGAGATCCGTCAGCGCCTGGAAGCCACGGACAATGTGCCTACCGGAGGCAAGGCAGCGGACTTTGCCAAGCAGATCGAGGCAGAGTCCAGGTCCAACGCCCAGATCATCAAGGCTGCAGGTATCCAGACCAACTGATCGGGACTTTCTTGAATGAAAAAGGGCTTGCGGTCACATCGGCCGCAAGCCCTTTTTCGTTGTGCGCAGCAAGCGCACTGACTGGTCGCGAAGCGGATTGGCTCAGATCACTTCGCTGGCCAGGTTGTCGGCCCAGCTCAGTGCCTGCAGATGGGCCCAGTTGACCTGGTGGTTGGACAGCTGCAGCGCATTGGCGGCGCGGGCAAAAGCCACTTCGTCGCCCGACTCGCAGGCGCGCGTCAGATCCAGGAAGGGCGCAAAAACGCCTTGGTTATGTACCAGTGCGTCAACCACGGACTGGGGCAGGGCCACGGATTCAAGGGCCTTGGCCATGGGCTGGCTCAGCATCACATCGAGCAGCGAGAAAACGCCCACGACGAAGGCGTGGTCGCATTCCTCGGGCGGCAGCAGCTCGGCGGTCAGCAGCTCCATCAGGCGGCCGCGCACCACGGCCGTCTGGCCCACAGCCGGCGGTGTGCCGCCGGCGCGTGAGGTGGTCAGCAGCAGGGCCGCCCAGCGGAACAGCTTCTTGAGGCCCAGAATCATCACCGCATGGCGGAAGGAGGTGATCTCGCAGGACAGGCCGAAGCCCGAGCTGTTGATGAAGCGCAACAGATTGAAGGACAGCGTGGGGTCCTTCTTGAGCAGCTCTTCGATCTCCTCGGTGCTGGCCTGCTGGCGCACCAGGTTGATGAGCTGGATGATGGTGGTCTGCGTGGGGCGGATGGTACGCGCCTGCACGAGCTGGGGCTGGGCGAACCAGTAGCCCTGGAACAGCTTCACCCCAAGGCTCCGCATATGCTCGAACTGCTCGGCTGTTTCGACCTTCTCGGCCACGATCTGGGCGCGTGTGTAGGTCTGGGCAAACTTCACCAGCTTTTCGGCATGCTCGATTCCGAAGCTCTGCATGTCCAGCTTGACGAAGGAGGCCATGGGCAGCCATGACGCATAGTTGCGGCGCAGCAGGTTCTGGTCGAAAGCCAGGCGAAAGCCACGCTGGCGCAGGGCCGCAAATGTGGGCAGGCAGGCTTCGATGTTTTCCTGCGTGGCATCGGCAGGCAGGGCCGGCACTTCCAGTACCACACGGTCGGGGTGAATCAGCTCCAGGTGGCCGCCGCTCAGGCTGTCATGGGTGCAGTTGATGAAAACCGTCTTTTTGCCCACCAGCGCTTCGGCACCGGCGTAGGACAGTGCATTGAACAGCAGCGCCGCATCGGAGGCCGCTGTGTGTGCGTTATGTGCAACCGAGCGGTCAAACAGCTCGTAGCCATACACATCCCGTTTTTCATCGACGATTGCCTGACGCGCAATGCTGGCCATATTGGCCTCGTCCCTGTCTGCAACGGGGCTGGCGGTCGGTGAAGAGGAGTTGGTGTCAGAGGTATCCATGTCGGTTATCGCTTGGGTGTGGGGCAGAAGCGCTGTCAGTCGGACAGACACTCCGTCCATCTCAAAGCCTGCAGATGAGCGTGATTGATGTCCCCGTGCTCCAGCTCCAGGCTGCAGGCACTGCGGTCGAATTGTTCCTGGTCATGACTCTCGCAGGCCTTGGTGAGCATCAGCAGCTCGCCCAGAATGCCTTCATGATGCAGCAGCGCGGCGGAGACCGACTCGGACACCGGAATCAGCGCCAGCGCTGCAGGCAAAGGCATGCCCAGCATGCGGTCCAGCATGGAGAACATGCCGCAGATAAAGGCCAGATCTGCGTCGGTGTCCGTCAGCGAGTGCTTGGCCAGCAGCTCCATCAGACGGCCGCGAATCACGGCGGTCTGGCCTACGGCCGGTGGGGGGCCGCCTTCACGGGCGGCCGTCAGCAGCATGGCAGCCCAGCGAAACAGCTTGTTCAGGCCGAGCAGCATCACGGCCTGCTTGAAAGAGGTGATCTTGCGATGGGCGCCAAAGCTGGCCGAGTTGATGAGGCGCAGCAGGTTGAAGGCCAGGGCGGCGTCCTTTTTGAGAACTTCCTCGATCGCATCGGTGCTGGCCTGCTCGCGTACCAGCGTCAGCAACTGGATGATGCTTTGCTGCGTCGGGGTCAGAAGGCGGGTCTGCATCACCGTGGGGCGGGCAAACCAGAAACCCTGGAAAAGCTCTATGCCCAGGCGCTGGCCCAGCTCATGCTGGTGGGCACTTTCGACTTTTTCGGCGATCAACTCGGCGCGGGTGTGGCGGCTGGCGAACTTGACCAGCACCGTAAGCTGGTCCGGTGCCAGCGTGGAGAGGTCTAGCTTGATGTAGTCGGCCAGCGGCAGCCAGGCCGAATACACGGACTCCAGTACCGTGTGGTTGAAGGCCAGATGAAAGCCCTGGTCCTTGAGTGCCAGCAAGGTGGGCAGGCGGGCTGCCACCTCATGCACGGCGGCATGGCCCAGAGGGGGGATCTCCAGCACCACCTTGTCGGCCGGCAGCAGCTCCAGGTGCTCGCCGGTCAGGCCTTCGTGAGTGCAGTTCACGAACATGAGCTTGGTGCCGACCAGATCTTCCTCTCCAGCATGCGTGAGGGCCGCAAAGATCAGCGTCGCGTCTGAGGCCATGGTGTGACCATAAGGCGAGCGCGAGCGGTTGAACAGCTCGTAACCAATGATTTGCTGCAACCCGTTGACGATGGGCTGGCGTGCAATCATGCCTTTGGACAGGTTGCGCGGCGAGGCGAATGCCTGGTCCTCTATGGTTTGTTCACTCATTGCTGCATGACGTCTGTGTGGGAAATGGTTGGCTGGGCCGGTTATTGTAAGAACGAGCCGATCATAGTGTCAGCTTCGTGCGTTCAGGCCGTTTGTGCCAACAACTTCGGCTCGCGGGCCTTGCTTGCCGGTGGTTCTTGATTCGAGTCAAGAAAAAATACCTAAATCTGTTGCAGCCAGGCGATCTCGGTCGCGGTGAAGCCTGCGGCGCGGCGTGCCTTCTCATTGAAGGGCGGGCGCAGGCGCGGCGCTTCATGGCGCTGTGTCAGCTCCAGGTACAACGACTCGGGGTCCAGGCCGTTTTTCTCGCACAGCCAGCGATACCAGTGGTTGCCTATGGCCACATGACCCACTTCCTCGCGCAGGATGATGTCCAGAATGTCGCAGGCCGCCAGCGCATCGGTCGCGTGGGTGTTGCGCAGCTTGTTCTGGATCTGCGGCGTGGCGTCCAGGCCGCGCGCCTCCAGCGTTCTGGGTACCAGGGCCATGCGGGCCACGATGTCGCCTGCCGTTTTCTCGCACATGGTCCACAGGCCCTGGTGGGCCGGATGGTCGCCATAGTCCTGACCATGATGCTGGCGCAGATGATCGCGTAGCAGGCGGAAATGCTTGGCTTCCTCTGCAGCCACCTGAAGCCAGTCGTGGTAGTACTGCCCGGGCATGCCGTCAAAGCGCCAGATGGCGTCCAGTGCGAGGTTGATGGCATTGAACTCTATATGTGCAATGGCATGGATGAGCACGGCCCTGCCTTCGAGGGTGGCCGGCGAGCGGCGCGCCACGGCGGTGTGGTGCTTGAGCTCGGGCCGGGCCGGGCGACCGGGCAGCTCGGATTCGGGGATGCGCAGTGTCGGTGCTGTTTCTGCTATCGAATAGAGAGCTTTTTGTGTATGCAGATCAATGGCTGCAGCAGCTTTTTTCTCTGGGTCTGCAAGACACAAGACCTCTAGCGCGCGATGACGTAACTCCATCCCTACAATTCTAGGTTCTATAAAGAAGCAACCCACAGGGGAGACAAGCAGATGGCAATTTACGAACTCGACGGCGTTGCGCCGCAGATCGACGAAAGCGCCTGGGTGGCCGACAGCGCCGAGGTCATGGGCCGCGTCAAGCTGGACAAGGACGCCAGCGTCTGGTTTGGAACGGTCATCCGCGGGGATACCGAAAACATCAGCATCGGCGCGGGCTCCAACATCCAGGATGCCAGCGTGCTGCATGCCGATTTCGGCAAACCGCTTACGGTGGGTTGCAATGTGACGGTTGGCCACCAAGTAATGCTGCATGGCTGCACGATTGGCGATGGCTCGCTCATCGGCATCGGTGCAGTGGTGCTCAACGGCGCCAGGATAGGCAGGAACTGCCTGGTGGGCGCAGGCTCGCTGGTGACCGAGGGCAAGGAATTTCCCGACGGCTCCATGATCCTCGGCAGCCCCGCCAAGGTCGTGCGCGAGCTATCGCCCGAGCAGATCGAAGGTCTGCGCCAGAGCGCCAGGAACTATGTTGAAAATGCTCGCCGCTTCAAGCGCGGCTTGCGCAAGCTGGGCTGAGGGCCCAGCTCTTTACCGGAATCGATTAGCGTGTCTGAACTGCATAAATTCATTTTTGACGGCCTGCCCGTGCGTGGTGCCATTGTTCGCCTGACTGACTCCTGGCAGGAAATCCTGCAGCGCCGTGCCGGCAACAAGGATACCGGCGCCTATCCCGAGGCCGTCAGCACCTTGCTCGGCGAGATGACGGCGGCTGGCGTGCTCATGCAGTCCAATATCAAGTTCAATGGCGCGCTGGTATTCCAGGTCATGGGCGACGGCCCCGTCAAACTGGCTGTGGCCGAAGTGCAGTCGGACCTGAGCCTGCGTGCCACGGCATCGTTGGTGGGAGAGGCCAGTCTGCCCCTGCGCGGCCAGTTGGCCCCGCTGGCAGAATTGGTCAACGCCCATGGCGCGGGCCGCTGCGCCGTCACGCTGGACCCCAAGGACCGCCAGCCCGGCCAGAACCCCTATCAGGGCGTGGTGCCGCTCAACGATGGCGCTGGCGGTCGCTTCGAGCGTCTGTCGGATGCGCTGCAGTTCTACATGATGCAGTCCGAGCAACTCGACACCGTGATGGTGCTGGCTGCCAATGACCAGATCGCTGCCGGTCTGATGCTGCAGCGCATGCCTGTGAAGGGCGAGGCGAATCTGGCCGCGGCCACCGAAAGCGGGGAGGCCGAGCATGACGCCCAGGGCCTGAACGAGGAGTACAACCGCATTGCCACGCTGGCCTCCAGCCTGACGCAGCAAGAGCTGTTGACGCTGGATGTGGAGACCATTTTGCGGCGCCTGTTCTGGGAAGAGAAGCTGCTGCGCTTCGCTCCGCAGGCCGACGAGCAGGCCCCGCGTTTCGCCTGCACCTGCAGCCGTGACCGTGTGGCCGCCATGCTGACCTCGCTGGGCGAGGAAGAGGTGGATTCCATCGTGGCCGAGCGTGGCAAGATCGAGGTGGGCTGCGACTTCTGCGGCCAGCAATACCAGTTCGACGCCATCGATGCGGCGCGTCTGTTCACCGAAGTGCAAAAGCAGCCGCCCAGCTCCAGCTCGGTGCAGTAACTGAACAGTCTGCTCGCGGCTATGGAGCTCTGATGGCGGTGGAGACACCCTGCAAGAGCCCAGGCCGGGCAGCGCAGGTGTCTTCCAGCCCGGAAAAGACAGGGAGAAGGCACGAGGCGCCTCAGGGGGCGCTTTTCAAGGCCTCGAACAGTGCCAGCTCGCACTCGGGATCGCCGCATTGCTCGCAGGCTTTGCGGCGTATTTTCTGACTGGAACTCCATGGATTTTTGCTTGAAATCCAATCCCAGTCTGCGGCCGGTTCCATGAATTTCAGAGAGGCAGCCAGTTGCTGCCATTGGGCAGACGGTCTGCCGTACAGCATCACATAGTTCTGCGAGCGTGCTTCCAGCAGTGCGCGCCATTGGCCGATCTGCTGCGCGATGGCGGGGTCCGGGTCGGCATCGCGCCAGTCCTGGCCCAGCACATAGACCAGGGCATCGGCCGGCCATTCATCGCCGCTCGCGGGGGCCAGGCATTGCCAGGGCGTGGCATGGCCCGCATCCAGACGGGCCCGCAGCAAGCCATGCGCCATGCCGCGAGCCAGTGCATGAGGCGCACCCAGCAGCACCAGCGTGGGCGCAGGAACAGCAAAGCCAGCGCGGGGCTGGCTTTGATGCAGAGCGGGTGCCGGGTCAGCGCTTGGAAACCTGAATATAGATTTCATTGGGTTTGACCATGCCCAGCTCGTAACGGGCCTTTTCTTCCACGGTGGACAGGCCGTCCTTGAGGTCATTGACCTCGGATTGCAGCCTGTCGTTTTCCGATTTTTCTAGGGCATTGGCCGCGTATTGATCCTTGATTTGCTGCTGCAGCTCGTGCACATAGGCCATGCTGCCATTGCCCAGCCAGAGCTGGGCATGAATGGCGGTCAGCAAGACCAGCAAAGTGACGCAGACGACGCGGTTGACCATAGAAAAGGTGGCTTAAAAGTAGCTTGTTAGCAAGAGACACCGGACAAGGGCCGCCCCGCAAAGGGTGTCGTCCCCCTCAGGGGGAAGGCGCGAAGCGGCTCAGGGGGTGCTCTTGTTTAGCGCAGGTTGTAGAAGGCAGCACGACCGGGGTACTCGGCCACATCGCCCAGGTCTTCCTCGATGCGCAGCAGCTGGTTGTACTTGGCGATACGGTCGGAGCGGCTCATGGAGCCAGTCTTGATTTGACCAGCATTCAGGCCCACGGCGATGTCGGCAATGGTGCTGTCTTCGGTTTCGCCCGAACGGTGCGAGATCACGGCGGTGTAGCCGGCGCGCTTGGCCATTTCGATGGCGGCGAAGGTCTCGGTCAGGGTGCCGATCTGGTTGATCTTGATCAGGATCGAGTTGGCGATGCGCTTTTCGATGCCTTCCTTGAGGATCTTGGTGTTGGTCACGAACAGGTCGTCACCCACCAGCTGAACCTTGGAGCCCAGGCGCTCGGTCAGGATCTTCCAGCCATCCCAGTCGCCTTCGTGCATGCCGTCTTCGATGGAGATGATGGGGTACTTGTCGCACCAGCCGGCCAGCATGTCGGTCCACTGCGTCGAAGTCAGTGTCATATTGCCTTCGCCGGCCAGCACATACATGCCGTCCTTGTAGAACTCGGAAGCTGCGCAGTCCAGGCCCAGGGCGATCTGCTCGCCGGGCTTGTAGCCGGCCTTTTCGATGGCTTCGATGATCAGCTGGATCGCGGCTTCGTGGTTTTCCACGGAAGGTGCGAAACCGCCTTCGTCGCCCACGGCGGTGGACATGCCCTTGTGGTGGATGATGGCCTTCAGCGCGTGGAAGACTTCGGCGCCCCAGCGCACGGCTTCACGGAAGGTGGGGGCACCCACGGGGATGATCATGAACTCTTGCAGGTCCAGCGAGTTGTTCGCGTGGGCGCCGCCGTTGATCACGTTCATCATGGGCACGGGCAGCTGCACGCCGCCCATGCCGCCGAAGTAGCGGTACAGGGGCAGGCCGGCTTCTTCGGCAGCGGCGCGGGCCACGGCCATGGAGACGGCCAGCATGGCGTTGGCGCCCAGGCGGCTCTTGTTGTCGGTGCCGTCCAGGTCGATCAGGGTCTTGTCCAGGAAGGCCTGCTCGGAAGCGTCCAGGCCCAGCACGGCCTCGGAGATTTCGGTGTTGATGTGCTCAACAGCCTTCAGGACACCCTTGCCCAGGTAGCGGCTCTTGTCGCCATCACGCAGTTCAATGGCTTCGCGCGAGCCGGTGGACGCGCCCGAGGGCACGGCGGCACGGCCCATCACGCCGGATTCCAGCAGCACGTCGCACTCAACGGTGGGGTTGCCGCGGCTGTCCAGCACTTCGCGGCCTACGATGTCAACAATGGCACTCATTGCATTTCCTTTGGGTTTCTGAAATCGGTACGTGCAGGCTGACTTCTTTCATGAAATCACGCCCAAGCGCTTGTGCATAAAGCGCAAGCTGCTATCAAAATTGTGAAGCCGACTCTTCTCCACATGCTGCGCGCGCGCCATGCACGCGACGAGTATGGAAGAGGCTGCGGCGGCTATTGTGCACAAATTTGGTGGGCCGCTTTTGCCTTGACGTGTTGCAGCAGTCGAATTTCTTGCGCAAGACGTTTCTGTGCAAGCATTCGGACACAAAAGCGGATACAAAAAAGGCATGACGCCACGCTTCATCGTGTCGGTCATGCCGGGGTGCATCATCTGCTCAGACGCCGCTGCCCACCTTGGGGCGGCCGGGGCGTATGGACATGCAGGCCTGCAGCAAGGCCGTCATGTCGCTGCTGATGCGCTGTGTATGCATGCTCAGGCCTGGAAATGGTCTTCCAGGAAGCCGTTGCGCTTGGTCACATCGTCCAGCGCCACCAGTGTCTCCAGCAGTGCCTTCATGTGCTTGAGCGGCACGGCATTGGGGCCGTCCGACAGGGCATTGCAGGGATCGGGATGGGTTTCCATGAACAGACCTGCCACGCCCACGGCCACGGCCGCACGCGAGAGCACGGGCACCATCTCGCGCATGCCGCCGCTGGATGTGCCGTTGCCGCCGGGCAGCTGCACGCTGTGGGTGGCGTCGAACACGACAGGGGCGCCGGTCTCGCGCATGATGGCCAGCGAGCGCATGTCGCTGACCAGGTTGTTGTAGCCAAAGCTGGCGCCGCGTTCGCAGGCCGTGAAGCTGTCCGCGGGCAGGCCCGCTTCCACCGCCGCAGCACGGGCCTTGTCGATGACATTCTTCATGTCATGCGGGGCCAGGAACTGGCCCTTCTTGATGTTCACGGGCTTGCCCGACTGGGCCACGGCGCGGATGAAGTCCGTCTGGCGGCACAGGAAGGCGGGGGTCTGCAGCATGTCGACGACAGACGCCACATAAGGTACTTCGGCCTCGGTGTGCACATCGGTGAGGATGGGCACGTTCAATTCCTTCTTCACCTTGGCAAGGATCTCCAGACCTTTTTCCATGCCGGGGCCGCGAAAGCTGGTGCCCGAGGAACGGTTGGCCTTGTCGAAGCTGCTCTTGAAGATGAAGTGAATGCCCAGCGAGGCAGTGATTTCCTTGAGTTGCCCGGCCACGTCCATCTGCAGCTGTTCGGATTCGACCACGCAAGGGCCGGCGATCAGAAAGAAGCGCTTGTCCAGACCAATATCAAAGCCGCAGAGTTTCATGGTGGGTTCCTTTTTGCACGCCGCGCATGCTTCAAAAACTGAAGCGGCCAGCGCTCTACATTGAATGGTTTCAACATCATTTGATGCTGAGGTCATTGCATTTCAAGCGCTGGCAGCTCCTATTTGAGGATTGATTCCGAAGGAAGGGAATCAGGCCTTCTTGCCCGGCTGGGCCTTGTTGTCCATGGCCGCCTTGATGAAGGCGTTGAACAGCGGGTGACCATCCCAGGGGGTGGACTTGAACTCGGGGTGGAATTGCACACCGATGTACCAGGGGTGAGCCTTGGCGGGCAGCTCGACGATTTCGGTCAGCTGTTCGCGCTGGGTCAGGGCCGAGATCACCAGGCCGGCTTCGCGCAACTGGTCCAGATACTGGGTGTTGGCTTCATAACGGTGGCGGTGACGCTCGGTCACCACGTCGCCGTAGATGCTGTGCGCCAGCGTGCCCTTTTGCACGTCGGAAGACTGTGCGCCCAGGCGCATGGTGCCGCCCAGGTCGGAGTTCTCGTCACGGGTCTTGATCGTGCCGTCCGCATCCTTCCACTCGGTGATCAGGGCGATCACGGGGTTGGGGGTGGCGGGGTCGAACTCGGTGGAGTTGGCGCCAGCGAGGCCTGCCACATGACGGGCGTACTCGATGGTGGCGACTTGCATGCCCAGGCAGATGCCCAGGTAGGGCACCTTGTTCTCACGGGCAAACTTGGCCGTAGAGATCTTGCCTTCCACACCGCGCGAGCCGAAGCCGCCGGGCACCAGAATGCCGTCGTAATCCTTGAGCAGCTTGGTGGCATCCGCGTCGTGGATGGTTTCCGAGTCCACATGGGTGATCTTCACGCGCACATGGTTGCGCATGCCGGCGTGCTTGAGCGCTTCGTTGACCGACTTGTAGGCGTCGGACAGCTCCACGTACTTGCCCACCATGGCAATCTTGACTTCGCCCTGGGGATGCTCGGTCTCATAGACCAGATCGTCCCAGCGCTTGAGATTGGTGGGAGGCGTGTTCAGGCGCAGCTTGTCGCAGATCAGGCCGTCCAGACCCTGCTCGTGCAGCATGCGCGGCACCTTGTAGATGGTGTCCACGTCCCACATGGAGATCACACCCCACTCGGGCACATTGGTGAAGAGGGAGATCTTGCTCTTTTCCTCTTCGGGCACCTGGTGCTTGGCGCGGCACAGCAGCGCATCGGGCTGGATGCCGATTTCGCGCAGCTTCTGCACGGTGTGCTGGGTGGGCTTGGTCTTGAGCTCGCCGGCCGTCTCGATGAACGGCAAGTAGGTCAGGTGCACAAAGGCGGAGTTGTTGGGGCCGAGCTTGAGCGCCAGCTGACGCGCAGCTTCCAGGAAGGGCAGGGACTCGATGTCGCCCACGGTGCCGCCGACTTCGCAGATGGCCACATCCACTTCGTGGTCGGTGCCAAGGCCCGCGCCGCGCTTGATGTATTCCTGGATCTCGTTGGTGACATGGGGAATGACCTGCACGGTCTTGCCCAGATAGTCGCCACGGCGTTCCTTTTCCAGCACGGACTGATAGATGCGGCCCGTGGTGAAGTTGTTGCTCTGACGCATGCGCGTTTCGATGAAACGCTCATAGTGGCCCAGGTCCAGATCGGTCTCAGCTCCGTCATCGGTCACGAACACTTCGCCGTGCTGGAAGGGCGACATGGTGCCCGGGTCCACGTTGATATAGGGATCGAGCTTGATGAGGGTGACTTTGAGACCGCGCGATTCCAAAATCGCAGCAAGGGAGGCTGAGGCGATTCCCTTACCTAGGGAAGACACCACACCGCCGGTGACGAAGACGAACTTGGTCATGTCTTTTTTTGGTGGTGGTAAAACAGGATTATAGGTTCGCCACGAATTTCGGCGTGGCGTACAGGGATGCTTGTGCGGCAGCAAAGCCGCTCAGGTCTGATAAATTGCGCAGCATGAATGACGTGTTCGCAGGCAAACATCTGGTGCTGGGTCTCTCCGGAGGCGTGGCTTGTTACAAATCGGCCATGCTGTGCCGCTTGCTGGTCCAGGCCGGTGCCACGGTGCAAGTGGTCATGACGGAGGCGGCCGAGCAGTTCATGACGGCCGTCACCATGCAGGCGCTTTCTGGGCGCGCAGTCTACACCTCCCAGTGGGATGTGCGCGAACCCAACAACATGCCCCACATCAATCTGAGCCGTGAGGCCGATGCCATCCTCATCGCACCCTGCAGCGCGGACTTCATTGCGCGCCTGGTGCAGGGCCGCTCGGACGAGCTGCTCAGCCTGATGTGCCTGGCCCGCCCCATGGAGAGCGTCCCCCTGCTGCTGGCCCCGGCCATGAACCGCGAGATGTGGGCCCACCCCGCGACCCAGCGCAATCTGGCCCAGGTGCAGGCCGACGGTGCCCAGGTGCTGGGCGTGGGCAACGGCAGCCAGGCCTGCGGCGAGACCGGCGACGGCCGCATGCTCGAGCCCGAGGAAATCATGGAGGAGCTGGCGGCGCACTTCACGGCCAAGAGCCTGCAGGGCCAGCATCTGCTGGTGACGGCCGGCCCGACCTTCGAGGCGATCGATCCGGTACGCGGCATCACCAATCTTTCGAGCGGCAAGATGGGCTTCGCGATTGCCCGTGCGGCGCACGAGGCCGGCGCCCAGGTCACGCTGGTGGCAGGCCCCGTGCATCTGCCAACGCCGCGCGGAGTGACCCGCGTCGACGTGCAGTCGGCGCGCCAGATGCAGACTGCCGTGCAGTCCCTGGTGGCGGGGGCCTCGATCTTCATTGCCACGGCCGCCGTTGCCGACTGGCGTCCGGCCGAGTTTTCCGATCAGAAGATCAAGAAGGATGGCTCTGGCGATGTGCCGGCCATGGACTTTGTCGAGAACCCCGACATTCTTGCCGGTGTGGCCCAGTCCGACCAGGCACGGTCCGGCAAGCTGTATTGCGTGGGCTTTGCGGCCGAAAGCCATGATCTGCTCAAACACGCCAGCGCCAAGCGGCTGCGCAAGAGTGTGCCGCTGCTGGTCGGCAATATCGGTCCCGCCACCTTTGGCAAGGACGACAATGCACTGCTGCTGATCGACGATCAAGGCTCCAAGGAGCTGCCCCATGCCAGCAAGGACGTGCTGGCGCGCCAGCTGGTCGATGAAATTGCGCAGCGCCTGAGCGCCAAGCGTCCCTGACCCGTGATCCCAGGAGCCCGAACATGAATCCCTCCAGCTATGAAGGCCCGCGCAATGGCGACTATGTGGCTTATGTGGATCAGCTGATGCGAGCCAGTCCCGAGTACCGCCGCACGCTGCGCAGCATCGACGGAGCGATTCAGACCGCGGTCGTCACGCCCGGCTCCCAGGCCGCCTCGCCCATGTCCCAGCTGCGCAACACCTTGCAGAAGGCGCGCGACATGGCCGAGCAGGCCCAGCAGGTGCCGGGAGCGCGAACCACGGTGGCTGCTCAACCGGCCCAGCGCACGGCTGCTGCACGGCGCCCCAATACGGCCGTGACCAAGCAGGAGGCGCAGCAGCGCTTCAGGGCCATGGAGCGCGAGATCGAGGGGCAGAAGGCTCAGAACGGTCGTAAGCCCTGGGTGTCTCCGGGCTCGCTGGCGCTGATCGTGGGCGGGGTGATCCTCTCCCAGTTCATCCAGGGCTTTGGCGTGCTGCTCGCACTCATGGGCCTGATGTCGCTGGTGGGCGGCGTGCTCAAGCGCCTGCAAGGCCGCTGACAGGCGTCAAGTGCCGACGCCTGCCCGGCAGCGGGCACAATGGCGCCCTTCAGGAAAACTGCTGGCCGCTGCCATGCAGCTGCCGCAATGGATGCAAGGCCCGGTTCACGGGCCTTGTTCAAGACAGACAAGACTAGCCAGATCCTTATGAATGTTGATGTAAAGATTCTCGATGCGCGCCTGCGCGACAACCTGCCCGCCTACGCCACCCCCGGCAGCGCCGGACTGGACCTGCGCGCCTGCATCGACGCGCCCGTGACCCTGGAGCCCGGCCAGTGGCAGCTGATTCCCACCGGCATGGCCATGCACCTCAAGGATCCCCATTACGCGGCGCTCATCCTGCCGCGCTCGGGCATGGGCCACAAGCACGGCATCGTGCTGGGCAACCTGGTCGGCCTGATCGACTCCGACTACCAGGGCCAGCTCATGGTCAGTGCCTGGAACCGTTCGCAGACCGCCTTCACGCTGCAGCCCATGGACCGTCTGGCCCAGCTGGTCATCGTGCCCGTGGTGCAGGCACAGTTCAATCTGGTGGATGACTTTGCCGACGCCAGCGAGCGCGGCGAAGGCGGCTACGGCTCTACCGGCAAGCACTGAGTCTCTGGACTCGCCCGCATCTCGCGCAACATGAGCCGCCAGACCCGCAGCCGCTCTGCCTCCTGGACCAAGGTGCAGCTGGGGCGCGACCAGCACATGCGGCGACGGCTGCAAAAACGCCACTGGCTGCGTCTGCATGCCGCTCTGACCGGCGGCCTGAGTCTGGCTGCCATGTCCCTGATCAGCCTGTGTCTGCTGCATGCCGGTGTGCACAGCATGGGGCTGCGCTATGGGCTGGCGCTGGCCTGCGGCTATCTGCTTTATCTGCTGCTGGTGCGTCTGTGGGCGGGCTGCATGCTGCGCCGCGACTGGGACGGGGGCGAGCTGCCCTCCGATGGTCCCGGCTTGGGCGGCAAGTCGGGCAGTGCCGACGCTGCGGGCTTTGAAAGCGGGCAGGGAGGCTCCTACGGCGGCGGCGGTGCCGGCGGCCACTGGGACGATGGCACCGCCGTGCCTGATATCGCGCCTGCGTCATCGGGCCTGGAGCTGCCCGATGTGGATGTGTCGGGGCTGGACGGACTCGATGAAGGCGCCGTGGTGCTCGTGCCGGTGCTGCTGGTTTTTGCGGCCCTGCTGATCGCGGTCACGGGAATGGGCTCGCTGGTGTGGCTGGTGTTCGGTGCCGATCTGTTCCTGACCGTGGCGGTAGAGGTGGCGTTTGCGCTGCTGATGACCCGAACCCTGTATGTGGTGGAGCGCGAAGGCTGGCTGCTGGCGGCGCTGCGCATCAGCTGGAAGCCCGTGCTGGGCGCCCTGGTCGCGGCCGTGGCGCTGGGGCTGCTCGCCGACTGGCTGTTTCCCCAGGCCGATACCCTCGCACAGGTGCTGCGCAGTCTTTGATCGCCCTCAGTCCTGGTGCCTGGCGCCGGGCAGTTGCAGCTGCATGCGCAGCCCGCCCAGCGGCGACGGCAGAGCCTGGATGCTGCCGCCATAGGTCTGAACCAGATCACGCACGATATCCAGGCCCAGGCCGGCGCCGGGACGCTGTTCGTCCAGCCGCTCGCCGCGCGCAAAGATGCGCTCGCGCAACTCGGGGGCAATGCCCGGGCCGTCGTCGTCTATGCACAGCGTCAGTTGCTGGCTGTCATCGGCTATAGGCTGCACCTTCAGCACGACCTTCGACCTGGCCCATTTGCCGGCGTTGTCCAGCAGATTGCCCAGCATCTCCATCAGGTCCTGGGAGTCGCCCTTGAAGTCCCATTGGGTGGCATCCCCCTGCAGCTCGAAGCGTATGCAGCGCGCCGCATGCAGCTTGTCCATGGTGTGGACCAGGGAGTGCAGCGGTCCGGCCAGCGCGGTGCGCAGGCCATGGCCTTGCTGCGCCGCTGCTGCGGCGGCGCGGGCGCGGGCCAGGTGATATTCGACCTGGCGGCTGGCACTGGCGACCTGCTCGCGCACCAGGGTCGCGAGCGGGCTGTCCTGCTGCGCGGCCGCGTTGCCCATGATGCTCAGCGGAGTGTTGACTGCGTGAGCCAGATTGCCGGCCTGGGTGCGGGCTCGCTCCACCATCTCGGCATTCATGCGCAGCACATGGTTGAACTCCTGAACCAGGGGCATGATTTCGGCCGGGTGCTCGCCCCTGATTTCAGAAGCTTCGCCCTGGCTCACGGCGGCCAGCTGACGGCGCAGGGCGGCCAGCGGAGCCAGTGCCAGTTGCAGCTGCACGACCACGGCGGCGATCAGCCCCGCAGCCAGCATGCACAGCGCGGCCACCAGCATCTTGGTAAAGCGCTGCAGCGGCGTGGCCAGCATGGCCGCGTCGGCGGCAATCATCAGGCGCAGCGGCGGGGCATCGGCCTCGGGCAGCTGTACGGTACGCGTCACGATCACCAGGGTGTTGCCATTGCCGTCCGACATATGGCCGTAGCTGGCGGGAGCGTGCAGGGGCAGGGTGGGCTCCCAGACCTTGTCGGCCTTGAAGAAAGGCCAGTCCAGGGTCTGGTCCCAGAGCGAACGGGAACGCTGGATGCCGGCCTGAACCGTCTGCTTGCCGGCCGCATCGAGCTGGTCTACCTGCCAGTACATGCCCGACAGCGGCTGCTGCAGCAAGGGGTCGCCGGAGAAGGGCGAGACCGTGACCGGGACGGCCTGATCCGGCTGGTAGTTGACGGCGCCGCTGAGCCGGTCGAGCTTGGCCACCAGCTGGCTGCGCAGTTGCTGGGTCAGGTGCTCGGCAAACAGCGTGCGCAGGCCCCAGCCCGTGAGCAGCAGTGCTGCCAGCACCCAGATCAGGGCACCCGCCAGCAGTCGCAGGCGCAGCGAGTTCTTCCAGGAGCCCGCGCTCAGCGGTGGCGGCTGTTGAGCCATGGGGGAGGTCAGAGTGTGCTCGGACATAGGCTTTATTCTTGGTTGGATGGCGCGGCCAGGCGATAGCCCAGGCCGCGCACGGTTTCGATCGAGCCGGGGGGTAGCTTTTTTCTCAGGCGCCCGACAAAGACTTCGATGGTGTTGGAGTCGCGGTCGCTGTCCTGCGGATAGATATGCTCGGACAGCTCGGTGCGTGAGACCACGGCGCCCATGCGCTGCATCAGCAGGGCCAGCACCTTGAATTCATGGCTGGTCAGCGTCAGCGCCTGACCTTCGACGGTGACGCGCGCCTGGCGCGAATCCAGGGTGATGGAGCCGCATTGCCACAGTGCGCTGGCATGCGGGCTCAGACGCCGCAGCAGGGCGCGCAGACGCGCCAGCAGCTCTTCCATGTGGAAGGGTTTGGCCAGATAGTCGTCGGCTCCGGCATCCATGCCTGCGACTTTTTCATGCCAGGCGGCTCTGGCGGTGAGGATCAGCACCGGCATGGAGCGGCCCTGCGCACGCCAGGCGCGCAGCACGCTGAGCCCGTCGCGCACGGGCAGGCCCAGGTCCAGCACCGCAGCGTCAAAGCTCTCGACCTCGCCCAGGTATTGCGCCGTCTCGCCATCGGCGGCCGTTTCCACGGTGTGGCCGGCCTGCAGCAGGGCCTGATGCAGCTGCTCGCGCAGCGTGGGTTCGTCTTCAATCAGCAAAATTCGCATGCTCTGCAGCCTTCCTGAGTGCCGGGGTTCACTTCTTGCGCTTCATGCTGATCAGCTTGCCGTTGCTGGCATCGATCTCCAGCTTGACCACCTTGCCGTCGTTTTGCAGCAGCCGGATCTCGTAGACAAAGCGGCCGTCCTCGCGGTCGAACTCCACCTTGATGACCTGGCCCTGGTATTGCTGCTCGACCTGATCCAGAACCGTGCGCAGCGGCAGCACCTGACCCTGGCGCAAGGCCTGACGGGCGAGTTCGTGATCGTTGTCGCCGGCATCCGAGGTGGCGGGCCACAGGCTCAGTGCGGCAAAGCCTGCCGTTGCCAGCAGCATGGCCAGCACGGCATGAAGGGCGCGCCGACGTGGGCGGTACGCAGATTGCGGGTCATTCGAGGCGTTGAGAAAAGACATGGCGAGAGGGCTGGAGTTGGAGGTGATGAGGGCTGGTAGCGGTCAGCTGCCAAGGTTATAGGCCTGCATCGATGAACGGAAGCTGAATGGCGGCTTCAGAAACGGTTCAGCCTGACTTGCGAACAATCGGCACCAACCCGCTGCGCAGTGCTTGTGCACTGGCGGGCCGTGTTTTGTCCCTTTCTTTGACCCAGCGACTGCAGGAGTTTTCATGTCCCATCTTCCCGGCCCGGCTTTTTCCATGTCCTCAGGCCCCCTATCCGTATTCCGCTCCCTGCGGCGTCGCAGCGGCACGGTCTTGCTCGCAGGCGCGGCCCTGCTGTCGGTCGGCACTTGCCTGGCCGCAGAAAACTCCCTGGCGGATCGTGCCTCGGCCTCGGTGGCCGCCGTGCGCGGCATGGCGCTCGGGCCGGCCCTGTCCATTCGCGATGTCTGCGATCGGCTGGAGAAGGCCGGCTATCGCGAATTCCAGGAAGTGGAATGGGACGACGGCCTCTACAAGGTCAAGGCCACGGCCAGCGATGGACGCTTTGTGAAGCTCTATGTCGACGGCCGTAGCGGCGAAGTGCTGCGCGTACGCACCAAGGGCTAGGATTTGCTCTTTATTTGATAGCTGTCAGCGCCCTGCCGTTGTGGATTTCATGACGGTTTGCAGAGCAAAGAAGCCAGGTATTGGGCAAGGCGCTATGGTTTGAAGAGTTGTAAACGGCTGCGCTTTACTCGAAGTATTGTGAGCAAATGTGAAAGCTGTCGTCCTGGCGAGCCTGTGCCGCGTTGCAATGGAAAGGCAGACCGTGCAAGGTTTGCAGAGCAACTCATAACAGGGACTGCGGCGCATGGAATGTGCATGCGCCAATCAGGAGATTTCCATGCAAATCAATCAACGCTGGGGCCGCTTGGCCATGGTGAGCGCAATCGTTGCGGCTCTGTCGGCCTGCGCGGCCTATCCCCAGGGTGGCTACCAGAGCGGCGGCTACCAGGGAGGTTACTCCCAGGGTGCTTATTCGGGTACTGGCTACCCTGGCAGCACACAGGCCTACCCCGTGGGCAACAACCAGGTCCAGACCTATCCCGCCAATAACTGCGGCTACAACAACCCCAACTGCTATTCGCAGCAGCCTCAGCAATACGCCCAGCAGGGCCGTGTGATGAATATCGAGACCGTGCGCGTACAGGACGGCAGCGGCATTGGCGCGGGCGGCGCGATTGCCGGTGGCGTGATCGGCGGTGTGCTGGGCAACCAGGTGGGCAAGGGCTCGGGCCGTACACTGGCGACCATCGCCGGTGTGGCTGCAGGCGCTTTTGCCGGCAACGCCGTGCAAAACAACATGGGCGGCGGCAGCGTGCGCGATATTTACCGCGTCACCGTGCAACTGCAGGACGGCAGCGTGCGCGCTCTGGACTACCAGCAGCCTCCGCAGCTGAGCATCGGCGAATATGTGCGCGTGGAAGGCAACCAGATCTTCCGCCGCTGAGCAGACAGGCGCACATAACAAAAGGGACTCCGAGGAGTCCCTTTTTACTTCACCAGTCAAGAGCAGTACAGCCTTAAAAACTGGCGTGTTCTCAAGCCAGAGATAGCAAGCAAGAGCCTAGGCTGCCCCGCAGCAAAGCTGTCGTCCCCCTGAGGGGGAAGGCGCAAAGCGCCTCAGGGGGTTAGTGAAGTGTTTCGTTGCCCGGAGCCATGGGCTCGATACGGAAAAATCCCGTACCGGCCGTGCCGCGACCGATCTCTTCCTCGGTGGCCTCGCGCACGGCTTCGATCTTGAGGTGCAGGCGGATGGCGATTCCGGCCAGTGGGTGGTTGCCGTCCAGCACCACATGCTCGGGATAGATTTCGGTGACCGTGTAGAGCAGATCGGGAGGCACGGGGTTGGTGCCCTTGGGCATGGCCGTGCTCTCGAAACTCATGCCTTCCTCGATCTCCTCGGGGAACAGCTCGCGCTTTTCCAGGAAGATCAGGCTCTCGTCATAGTCGCCGAATGCCTCTTCGGGCTCCAGGTGCAGGTCCAGTGTGGTGCCTACGCCGTGGCCTTGCAGAGCCTCTTCGATGCGCTTGAACAGGTCATCGCCGCCGACAAGGAACTCCACGGGCTCGTCCAGCACATCCAGCTCCTCGCCCAGGGTGTCTTTCAGTGTCCAGGTCAGGGCGACCACGCATTGTTGGGTAACTTCCATGGTGTGTGTATGCAGTTGGTGGGCCGCGGGCCAGTCCCGCAGCCGAAATTGAAACGCCGCCACGACCGTGGCGCAATGGCAGGCATTGTCCCATGCGCTGCCCGCAACTGCAGCACAGGCCTTTTGTTACACCCTGCAAAAAGCACTTGCACAGCCTTCACATTGGCGCTCTTGCAGGCCTGCATACTGACCCCATCTCTGCTGCAAGTAATTTGCGGGCTTTAAGGAAGGCACCATGACCTCTCAGGAACAACAACTGCTGCAAGACCTGTGCGCCAGGCTGACGCTGACCCAGGGTCAGCCCAAGGACGCGCAGGCCGATGCCGAGCTGCGCCGTGGATTGAGCAACGCGCCCGATGCGGTCTACTGGCTGGCCCAGCGCACCTTGATGCTGGAGCAAGCCATTCAGCAGGCCCAGCAGCAGATCGGCGAGTTGCAGCAGCAGGTGAAGCTGGCCCAGCAAAGCCAGAGCCAGGGCGCAGGCAGCTTTCTCTCGGGCGGCCTGGGCACGCACTTCGGCCGCGCTCCCGAGCGCTATGCCGAGGATGCTGGCTACGCTGCCAATGCCCAGCCTCCCTATCAACCCCAGTACCAGCCGCAGAACCAGCCGCAGAACCAGCCGCAAGCGGCGCCTCAACCTTCCAGCTGGCGCGACCGTTTCTTTGGCGGCGGCTCGGCGCCCCGTGCTGCAGCGCCGCAGGCCTACGGCCAGCCTGCAACCTCTGCCGGCAGCAGCTTCCTGGGCAATGCCGCAGCGGCCGCAGCCGGCGTGGCTGGCGGCATGTTTCTGTTCAACGGGCTGGAGAATCTGATGGGCGGCCATCACGCCGGCTCGGGCAGCCAGAGTGGCGGCGAAAGCAAGTCGCTGGCGCAGGACAGCAGCAACCAGGGCTTGCATGGCGATAGCGGCAATACCTCGAGCCTGGCCAACGATGCGGGCCTTGGCAGCATAGACAACTCAGCCAGCTTTGACAGCGGCAGTTGGGACGATGGCGGCGGCTTCTTTGACGATGACTTTGCCTGATTACATGCTTTGAGATTTTTGAGGCTCAAGCCCTTTTCCATCAAACGCTAGCAGCTATGGATTAGATAGTGAGAAGGAAAAAAGAAAGCCACCTGGCGTTTTCAAATCAGGTGGCTTTTTTAATTTCAGTAGCGATGGGCGCGAGCTTTAATTAGGGCGCGACCTAAGTGTGAGACAGCAAGCAAGCGCCGCCGCGCAGCAAAGCTGTCGTCCCCCCCCCCCGCGAAGCAGAGAGGGGGAAGCGGCGGGGCCGCCCAGGCAAAGCCGCTCAGGGGGTCTTTAGAACGGATAGTGGCGTTCTGCGGTCTGCATGGTCACCCAGCGGGTTTCGGTAAAGGCATTGATGCCCTGCTGGCCGCCGAAATGGCCATAGCCCGAGGCCTTGACGCCGCCAAACGGCATCTGGGCTTCGTCATGCACCGTGGGGCCGTTGATATGGCAGATGCCGGCCTCGATGCGCGCCGCCACACGCCAGCCGCGGGCCGTGTCCCGGGTGAAGACTGCGGAGGACAGACCGAACTCGTTGTCATTGGCCGTGGCGATGGCTTCTTCCTCGCCGTTTACGCGCACGATGCCCTTGACCGGGCCGAAGCTCTCCTCGTGGAAGATGCGCATCGCCGGCGTCACATGGTCGATCAGTGTGGCGGGCATCAGGGTGCTCTCGGCCTTGCCGCCGCAGACCAGTTTTCCGCCCTTGGCCAGCGCGTCGTCGATCATGGCATTGCAGCGCTCCACCGTGGCCAGATCGACCACCGAGCCCAGCACCACGGGCCCCTTGCGCGGGTCGCCCAGAGGCAGGCTGCGGGCCTTGGCGGCAAACTTGGCGATGAACTCGTCGGCCACCTTGTTATCCACCACAAAGCGCTCGGTGGACATGCAGATCTGGCCCGAGTTGGCAAACGCGCCAAAGGTGGCGGCGTTCACGGCCGCATCGATATCGGCATCGTCCAGCACCAGAAACGGGGCTTTGCCGCCGAGCTCCAGCAGTGCGGGCTTGAGATGCTTGGCGCAGGTCTGGCCGATGATGCGGCCCACGCGCGTGGAGCCGGTAAAGCTCACGCGGCGCACGGCCGGATGGGCCACGATGGTCTCGACCACGCTGCCCGCATCGGCGGGCGCATTGGTCACAAAGTTCACCACGCCGGCGGGCAGGCCTGCGTCCTGCAGCGCTTCGATGATCAGGCCGTGGGTGGCGGGGCAGAGCTCCGACCCCTTGAGAATCACGGTATTGCCGCAGGCCAGGGCCGTGGAGATGCTGCGCACGGCCAGAATCACGGGGGCATTCCAGGGCGCGATACCGAGCACCACGCCGGCGGGCTGGCGCACGGCCATGGCCAGGCTGCCGGGCACGTCGGAGGGGATGATCTCGCCATTGATTTGCGTGGTCAGCGAAGCCGCTTCCAGCAGCATGCTGGCGGCCAGATGCACGTTGAAGCCGGCCCAGATGCCCGAGGCGCCGGTCTCGGCAGCCATGGCCGCGGCAATCGCTTCGCCCTTGGCTTCCAGCGCCTGCGAGGCCTTCATCAGCATGGCGCGGCGGGCGTTCGGCCCCAGTTGCGACCAGGCGGGGAAGGCTGCTGCCGCAGCTTCGCAGGCGCGGATGGCGTCTTCGGTGGTGGCGGCGGGCGCACGCGTGGCAACCGAGCCATCCAGCGGGTTCCTGCGTTCAAAGGTCGCGCCATTGCCGGCTGCACATTCCTGGCCGGCTATCAGCATTTTTTGTTTGATCATGTGTGTCTCCTTTTGAGTGTTCAGTGTTCGCCGCCCAAGTAGGCGCGTCTGACAGCAGCACTGCTGCTAAGTTCTTGTGCCGAGCCTTCGCCCACAATGCGCCCGGTCTCCAGCAGATAGCCCCGGTCGGCTATAGCCAGACTCTGGCGCGCGTTCTGTTCCACCAGCAGCACGCCCATGCCCAGTGTCTTGATGCGCGCCAGGGCTGCGAACAGCTCTTTGCACATCAGCGGCGACAGGCCCAGCGAAGGCTCGTCCAGCAGCAGGATATCGGGCTGGCTCATGAGAGCGCGGCCCACGGCCACCATCTGCTGCTCGCCGCCGCTCATGGTGCGCACGGTTTGGGCCAGACGATCGTGCAGCTTGGGAAAGAGGGCGAAGACCTGCTCCAGATTGCTGGCCTCGTTGGCGCGTGCGCGCCGGGGCTGGGCTCCCAGCAGCAGGTTTTCCTTGACGCTGAGATCGCCGAACACGCCGCGCCCCTCGGGCACCAGGGCCAAGCCGGCTTGCACGATGGCATGCTGGGGCAACTGCATCAGCTCCTGGCCCGCCAGCTGGGCGCTGGCGCCGGCCTGCGGCGTGACCATGCCGCCCAGCGCCTTGAGCAGGCTGGACTTGCCCGCTCCGTTGGCGCCCAGCATGACGACCAGCTCGCCGGGCTGAACCTGGAGGCTGACCTGGTGCAGCGCCTCATGCTTGCCGTAGCTCACCGAGATATTGCGCACTTCAAGCATGGCTGGCCTCCGCTGACCGGTCTTCATCTGCACTCACTTCTTCCCCCAGATAGGCACGCACCACCTCGGGCTCTTTGAGCACCTGGGCCGTGGGGCCGTCGGCTATTTTCGTGCCCGCGTTCATCACCACGCAGCGGCTGCACAGCGCGTGTACGGCGTCCATCACATGTTCGACCATGAGAATCGTCAGCCCCGTGGCCTGCAACTGCCGGATCAGTGCAATGCCCTGCTGCAGCTCCGTGGGGTTCAGGCCTGCCAGCCATTCGTCGAGCAGCAGGATCTGCGGCTCCAGCGCCAGCGCGCGGGCCAGCTCCAGGCGCTTCTGGTTGATATAGGTGAGCTCGCCTGCGGGAGTATTCGCCAATTCGGCCAGACCCACTTGATTGAGCAGTTGCAGGGCACGCGCAGCGGCAGGTTTGCCAAACAGCGGCCGGGGCTTGAAGGCCATGCCGGCAATGACGTTGTCGCTGCAGCTCATGGAGCCCAGCACCTTGACCAGCTGGAAGGTGCGCGCCACGCCCAGGCGGGCGATCTGGTGGCTTTTGAGCGGGTGGATGGGCTTGCCGTTGAATACGATCTCGCCGCCGTTGACGGGCAGGGCGCCCGAGATCAGATTCATGGCCGTGGTCTTGCCCGAGCCATTGGGGCCGAGCAGGCCCACGACCTCGCCCGGATAGACGTCAAAGCTCAGTGCGTTGACGGCCACCAGGCCGCCGAAGCGTTTGGTGGCGCCGCGCACGGAAAGCAGGGTGGCGGTCTTCATGGCTGGTCTCCCTTGCTGGCCGCATTCTTGCCCAGCAGCCTGGCCAGCACGCCAGACAGACCCTGGGGAATGAAGTAGACGATCACGATGAATACCAGGCCCAGCAGAATCGAGAAATGGTTGGGGAAGTTGGCACCCAGGTACTCGAACAGCAGCACCAGCGGGACAGCCCCCAGAATCGGGCCGAACAGCGCGCCGGCACCGCCGAGCAAGGCCATGATCAGGGTCTGGAACGAGACGGCAGGAGCAAAGGCAATGCTGGGGTCGATATAGGTCCAGCGCGGAGCCATGATGGCGCCCGTGACGGTGATGAACACGGCGCTGACGGCGAACAGCAGCAGTTTGGCCGTGGTGGTGTTGATGCCCACATGGGTGGCCACGGTCTCGTCCTCGCCGATCACGCGCAGCGCCAGGCCCAGACGCGAGCGGTTGATGAGGGCGCGCAGCGCCAGCACCAGGGCCAGCATGGCCAGCAGCTGCCAGTAGATATCGAGCTGGGTGATCTCCACGAATACATAGCGGCCCAGATCCTTGGTGATGTTGACTTCCCACCAGGTGACGAGCTGCTTGACCAGCTCGGCCAGGCCGAAGCTGAAGATCACAAAGTACACGCCCGACAGCCGCAGCGTGGACAGGCCCACGATCAAGGCCATGATCAGGCCCACGCCGGCCGCAATGCCCAGCACGGCAGCCCAGGGCAGGGATTCGCCGAACACGGCGGTGACATAGGCGCCCATGCCGAAGAAGGCGACGGTGGCCAGCGAGATATAGCGCGTCGGTCCCGAGAACAGCGCCCAGGCCGTGGCCAGCACGCAGTACATCAGGATGCTGATCATGAGCGAGAGGTAGTACTCGTCCGTCAGCCAGCGCGGCAGCAGGGCCAGACCGGTGATGGCGATGGCGCTGACGGCCCAGATCAGGATTTCCTTGCGATGGTTCGGATTCATCGTGCGGCCCTCCCGAACAAGCCCGTGGGCTTGAACAGCAGCACCAGCAGGAACACCGCGTAGTTGACGGCCAGCGTCAGGCCGGGGTCGACAAATGAGGCCACCAATGTTTCGGCAAAGCCCAGCAGCATGCCGGCGACCAGGCAACCCATGAGATTGCCCACGCCGCCCATGATGACGACGATCAGCGCCTTCATGGCAAACATGGTGCCCATGCCTGCCGAGAAGGGCAGAAACATGCTGACCAGCACGCCGCAGACCGCCACCAGCGCGCCGCCCAGACCGTAGGCCAAGGCCGCCGTGCTGCGCACATTGATGCCGACCAGATGTGCGAACTGAGGTGCCACAGAGACGGCGCGCACCACGGCGCCGGTACGGGTGCGCGTCAGCAGCAGGTACAGGCCGCCGCCCAGCACGATGGCAAAGCCCAGCACCAGCAGACGGTTGGCCGCGACCTTGCTGCCCAGGATCTCCACGGGTTCGGACAGATAGCTGTAGCTGTGATAGTCGCCGCCGAACATCACCAGCATGACGCCCTGGACGACGAACAGCATGCCGAAGGTGGCCAAAATTGAATCCACCTCCAGCGCCGGTCCGCCCTTGGCGCGGCGCACCAGCGGAGTCAGCAGCAACTGATAGATCAGCCACTGGATGGCAAAGCCCAGCGGCAGCACCAGCAGCACCAGAAGCAGCGGTGAAATACCCCAGCTGCTCACCGCAAAAAAGGCCAGAAAGGCTGGCGCAATCAGAAACTCACCGTAAGAGAGATTCATGATGCGCGCCACGCCATACTGCAGCGTCAGCCCCATGGCCACCAGGCCGTAGAGCCCGCCCAGCATGGCGCCAGCGAGAAGGATGTCTATTAAATTCATAGCGTATACCGCTGGTGATTCATTGTTCTTTTTATGAAATCAATGCAAAGTGAAGGCGAGGCATGCGCAACCAGCTCTTGTTTTGATAGTTCTTGCCTAGCAGGATACAGATGGTGGCCATGGGGTATCAGAGATGCCGAGCAAGAGCCGCCTCGCGGCGATGGCATCGTCCCCCTCCCATAGCGCAAAGCGCGCATAGAGAGGGGGAAGGCGCGTAGCGCCTCAGGGGGTGTTTACTGATTCACGCGGGGGATAACCGCAGGCTTGACACCCGCCCGGTTGGTCGGCGCAATCGCATTGAACTCGCCGTTCTGCCACTGGCCCACATGCCAGAGCTTGGTCAGCATCTGGCCTTCGAGCTTGACGGGACCGAGCACGGTCTCGAAGCTGCCGCTCTTGAGCTCCTGGGTCACGGCGGCACGATCGATCTTGCCCACGCGCTCGATGGCCTGCTGCAGCATCTGCAGCGAGGTGTAAACGATGGGGCTGGCAAAGCGGTCCGATTCCTGGCCGGTCACTTCCTTGAAGCGCTTGAGGTAAGCCTGCATCTGCGGGTGGCCGGCATCGATGCCGCCCGGTGCCATCACGCCTTCGGCCGCTGCGCCGAACTTGCCCTTGAACATGGGGAATTGCGTGCCCACGCCGGTGAACAGCACCTTGGGAGCCAGGCCCAGCGTCCTGGCCTGCTCGTTGATCAGCATGGTGTCGGGCGGGTAGGAGTAGGCCACGAAGGTGTCGGCACCCTTGCCCTTGGCCTCGTTGATGACGGGCGTCATGTCCTGCGTGCCGATCGGATAGCTCTTGTCGTAGACCAGCTCGAAGCCATGCTGCTTGGCGGCCTTGCGCGTGGCATTGGCCAGTTCCACGCCAAAGCCGTCGGCGATGTTGATCATGGCGATCTTGTTGTTGATCTTGCCGTCCTTCTTGGCCTTTTCCAGCATGGCGACCAGGCCCTCGGCATATTCGCCGCCCGTGCCCAGGAAGAAGAAGGCATGCTTCCAGCGCTTGGCCAGATCGGGGGCCTTGTCGGTCACCGAGGTGGCGGCCAGCAGCGGATATTTGTGCTTTTCGTAGGTCGGCCCCACGGCCAGGTTGGAGCCCGTGCCCCAGGGCGGCAGCACGAAGTCGACCTTGTCCTGGGTGATCAGGCGCTCGGTGGCGCGCACGGCCTCCTCGGTGCTGGAGCGATCGTCGTATTCGATGACCTCGATGGGCACGCGCTTGTTGTAGGCCTTGAGCATGATGCCGCCGGCGTCGTTGATCTCCTTGACCCAGAGCTTGTAGTTGGGTGCCGTGGTCACGGAGGTACCGCCCGCGTTGACGCCGGTCTTGGCAATTGCCCAGCCGATACGGATGGACTTGGGCGCTTCCTGGGCCAGGGCCTGGCCGCACAGACCCGCCAGGGCCGTGGCCGCGACCAGGCTTTTGAGAACAAAACGCTTGTCGGCGAATGTCATGCTTGTCTCCTTTTTATGGACGGGTGTCCGGGTTTTCGGCCATCGTAGGAAATCGCGGCGCAAGGGGCTTGTCTGTGCGTGCACTGCGTCTTGTCTGTGCATGCAAGTGTCTGTGGGTAAACACTGATTTCCCTGCGAGGTGCCGGTTTTGCCCGGACCCGGGTCCGGGTCGCTATGGATAATGAAGCATCCTGTTACTTCTTCAGGAGCCCAGATGCGGCCAGACATTCCTGCCTACCAAGTGACCGAGAAGATGACCGAGATGCAAGGTGCCCAAGCCGTGGGCGCCTGGCAGCACTGGATGTCAACGCTCTATGGACTGGAGAGCGATGTCTATGGCGATCAGCATTTCTCGGCGCGGCTGGGAACCCTGGAGCTGGGGCCGGTGGGCATGACCCGGATCGAGGCCAGCCGCCATCGCGTGCGGCGCACATCGGCCAGCATGGCGCGCCGCAGCACGGACTTTCTCAAGATCGTGGCTCCCTGGCATGGCGAGGCCCGCGTCTGCCAGAACGGGCGCGAAGCCGTGGCGCGCAGCGGCCAGTGGCTGATCTATGACACCACGCAGGAGTACGAGGTGCTCAACCCCGAGTGGTGCGAGCATCTGATCATCACCCTGCCCAAAAGCCGCTTCGAAGACCATGGTCGCCCCATCGACGCGCTCATGGGGCGCTATGTGGGTGGCAGCGAAGGCGTGTCCCGCATTGCGCTGGACATGATGCGCGGCACTTTTGCCGAATGTCGGGCCATGGGCCAGGGACTGGCCCAGCATGTGACGGATTCGCTGCTGCAGCTGATCCAGCTGTCCCTGCTCGATGCCTGCGGCCGTGCGGCCTCGCTGAGCGCCAGCGAGCTGCTGCTGGGCCGCATCAAGGCCTATGTGCGCCAGCATCTGCGCGATCCGGCCCTGAGCGTGGATGCCGTGGCCGCAGCGCTCAACTGCAGCAAGCGTCATCTCTACAACGCCTTTGCCGATGAGAGCCTGTCCATCAGCCAGCATATCTGGGCCGAGCGCGTGGCCCTGTTCCAGCGCGAACTGCTCAGTCCTGCCAATCGCCACTGCACCCTGACCGAGCTGGCGCTGGCCAGCGGCTTTGCCAGCGGCGCGCATCTGAGCCGCCTGTTCAAGCAGCACACGGGGCAGACGCCGGCGCAGTTCAGGGCAGGCATGTTTGGCTCCAAATTGCTCAATTAAGAGTTAAACAAGCCTCAGGTCCAGATACTAAATACGCTGTAAGCTATCAATAAGGTAGCAATCCAAAAACAAAAAAGCCACCCGGCGTTTTCAAATCGGGTGGCTTTTTTGCGTGCTTGGCTGCGACCAAGAGCGTTGGATTGAGCATGCTCTGACTCAGTAATACCGAGCAAGGGCCGCCCCGCAGCGAAGGTATTGTCCCCCTCCCGCGCAGCGAGAGAGGGGGAAGCGGCAAAGCCGCTCAGGGGGAGCTTAAATATCTATCCCGCACTTGCCCGGAGCCAGAATCCCATTGGGGTCCAGAGCACGCTTGATCTTGCGCTCGATATCGCGCTTGACCGGACCGTAGCTCTGCGCCACGCGCTCCTGGAAGGCCGTGTTCACGCGGTACACGGCATAGCCTTCCTTTTCGAACTCGTCCAGCAGCTCGGCAAAGCAGGCGTTGGCACGCTTGGTTTCCTCTTCGTTGCTGCGGTCGTAGAGCACATCGATGACATGGTGCATATCGCGCCAGCCGACGATGAACTCGCCCACATAGTCCAGGCCATGCTTGTTGAGGATCTTCTTGGCCAGCGACTTCTGCTTGTCGCACTCGCTGCCGCGCGCCTGCGACACAGGGGCAAACCACATCGAGCCGCCACCCCCGCGCCAGTTGTAGAGGCCGAATTCCTGCAGGTTGGGCACGCCCGACATGAGCTGGGCACGGTACTTGAAGGGCTGGGTGTCGCCAGCCATCTCTTCGGTGATCAAGCGGCCCTTGCCCAGCTTCTTGAGCGCGTCCTGCACGATCTTGAAGTTGACGTCGACCTGCTCCCTGGTGCCGTACAGCGCAGCGTAGACATTCCAGGCGCCCAGATGCTTGTCTTTCTGGATCTGCTTGAGGATGGCGTCGGGCGTATGGCCGGGCTCGGTGGTGTAGTCCGAGCGGCGGGTGTTGCAGGTGGATGCCTCCCACAGCACGCCGGCAATCACCACCGAATTGGGGATGACCTGGGCGATGCGCAGGGGGCGGATGAATTCCACGATCTCGGAGATATCGCTGTCTTCGTCGAACTGGATTTCCAGCGGCTTGAAGACCGGGGGCTTGGGCATCAGCCAGAAACCCATCTTGGTGCAGATGCCGTAGTTGGACTGGGTGAACATGCCGTCCAGCGTCGGGCCGTAACCCCATTTGAACACCTGCCAGGCCTTGTCGCCCTTGACGCCTCCCATGCCGGTGCGCAGCACATCGCCGTTGGCCATCACCACTTCCATGCCGCACTGCATCATGAAGTGTTCGCCATAAGGTGTGTAGCCCACGCCGCGGTCCATGGTGTTGCCCAGAGGACCGGCAATGGCCGAAGGTGCCGAGAACGACAGCATCAAGGGAATCTTGTTCTCTTCGAGGTAGTCGTAGAGCATCTGGTAGGTCACGCCAGGCTCGACCAGGGCCGTGCACAGTTCGGGGTCCACGTGGATGATCTTGTTCATCTTGCGCAGATCCAGCACCACCTGGCCGCGCTGGCCCGGTGCGGCCGAGCCGTAGCCGAAGTTGCGGCCGGTAGAGATGGTCCACACGGGCACCTTGTGCGCGTTGCAGATCTTGACGACCTCTTGCACCTGCTCCACGGTGGTGGCAGTCACCACGGCGGAAGGTGTGTGCTCTTCGGTAGGCACAGCCATCATCACCTTGGTGTAGGGACGAACCAGTTCGTCCTTGATCATCACATTATCTTCGCCCAGGGCCTTCTTGAATTGGGCGATGGCCGCATCGAAGCTGCTCTCGCTCATGCCCTTGGGCAGGGCCATGTATTTGCTTGTCATGCTCTGCTTTCCTTGTTTCTTAGATTACGCAGCTAAAGGACACGCGGGCTTCCTTGCCTGCTGCCGCCGTGGTGGTGTTCATGACTTGACCGGACGCCAGCGACCGACCCAGCGCCTGGGCCCAGTCGGCGGCGGCGCCGTCCACGCGATGGTGTTCCACAGCCAGCACGCGGCCACCGCTGGAGCGAACCAGGTCCAGCACCAACGTGGCCGAGGCGTCATCAAGCAGACCCACCAGCAGGGTTTCCTGGCTGTCGGTCAGCAGCTCGCCCAATTGGTTGAATGCGGCGCTGTCCAGACCTTGAAGGCCGGTGTGCACCACGTTGCGGGAGGTGCTCTGAACACCGGCCGCAAAGGCCTTGTCCAGCGCGCTGGCGTGCATGGAGGAGGTCACGGCCAGCACCTCGGCAGAGCGTGTGGCTGCGCTGGCGGTGCGGCCTGCAGCGGAGGTGGCAGCCTGTGCCCAGCCTATGCCGGAGACAGCCAGACCTGCAGCGGTCAGACCTTTGAGAAGGGAGCGACGATCGGTTTGCAT
Source organism: Comamonas sp. NyZ500 (assembly GCF_016772095.1). NCBI lineage: Bacteria > Pseudomonadati > Pseudomonadota > Betaproteobacteria > Burkholderiales > Comamonadaceae > Comamonas > Comamonas sp. NyZ500. The sequence goes on from NZ_JAEIJE010000002.1 coordinate 403,166, forward strand.
TGCATCGTCCTCCTTATTTCCTGGCTGGCTCGGCTGCCTTGGGGGCCTCTGTCCTGGACAGGTAGTTTGCCAAGTCTTCCAGCGTGGCGTCGTCGATATCGGTCACGCGAAAGGATGGCATGGCGTTCATGCCGTTGCGCGCAATGATCACGTAGGTCGCGGGCGGAAAGCCTCGCCCCTTGATGACGGGGCCTATGCCGGCTTCATGGCATTTGGCGCAGGTCTTTTCGTAGAAGCGCTGGCCGGGGCCAATGTTGTGAGAGTCCGCAGCCGAGGCGGCGAGGCTGAGGCCAGACAGCAGGGCTGCCATGGCCAGTTGGGAGGCATGTTTCAACGTGGGTCTCCGGTGGTTCTGTGGGTCGGCAGACACAAGGCGCGGGTTGGGGCCCGCGCCTTGCCCATGCGGGCGCTGCACCTGAGGTCTTTGCCTCATGGCCCAGTGCCCGCGATGGAGGTTTCAAGCGAGGACAGGAGTCATGCCTGCCGGCTACGACTGCTGTCCTGGACGCTTTAGAAGGGGTAGTGACGTGCGGTGGTCTGCATGGTGATCCAGCGGGTGTCGGTAAAGGCATCGATACCGGCCTGGCCGCCAAAGTGGCCGTAGCCCGAGTTCTTCACGCCGCCGAAAGGCATCTGTGCCTCGTCGTGCACGGTGGGGCCGTTGACATGACAGATGCCCGCTTCGATGCGACCGGCCACGCGCCAGCCGCGCGCTGTGTCCCTGGTGTAGACGGCGGAAGACAGGCCGAACTCGTTGTCGTTGGCCATGGCGATGGCCTGCTCTTCGCCACGCACGCGCACGATGGCTTTTACCGGGGCAAAGGTCTCTTCACGGAAGATTCGCATCTCGGGAGTCACGCCGTCTATCAGCGTGGCGGCCATCAAGGTGTCGCTGGCCTTGCCGCCGCAAAGAATCCTGGCACCCTTGCTCACGGCGTCGTCGATGAGCTCGTTGACGCGGTTCACGGTGTTCATGTCCACGACTGAGCCCAGCACCACAGGGCCTTTGCGGGGGTCGCCCAGAGGCAGGGTTGTGGCGCGGCCCACCAGCTTGGCGATGAATTCCTCGGCCACGGCCTCGTCCACGATGATGCGCTCGGTGGACATGCATATCTGGCCCGAGTTGGCGAAGGCGCCAAAGGTGCAGCCGGCCACCGCGGAGTCGATGTCGGCATCGTCGAGCACCAGAAACGGGGCCTTGCCGCCCAGCTCCAGGATGACGGGCTTGAGGTATTTGGCGCAGGTCTGGCCGATGATGCGGCCCACGCGCGTGGAGCCCGTGAAGTTCACGCGGCGTACGGCGGGGTGGGCCACCATGGCCTCGACCACTGTGCCGGCGTCTTCGGGCGCATTGGTCACGAAGTTCACCACACCAGGCGGCAGGCCGCCTTCCTGCAGCGCTTCGATGATCAGGCCGTGCGTGGCGGGACACAGCTCCGAGCCCTTGAGGATCACGGTGTTGCCGCAGGCCAGGGGCGTGGCAATGGCGCGCACGGCCAAGATGATGGGGGCATTCCAGGGGGCGATGCCCAGCACCACGCCGGCGGGCTGGCGCACGGCCATGGCCATGCTGCCGGGGATATCCGAAGGAATCAGCTGGCCGTTGATCTGGGTGGTCAGCGACGCGGCTTCGAGAAACATATTGGCGGCCAGATGCACATTGAAGCCGGCCCAGATGCCGGAGGCGCCGGTTTCTGCCGCCATGGCTGCGGCAAAGGCTTCGGCCTTGGCCTCCAGGGCCTGCGAGGCCTTCATCAGCATCAGCCTGCGTTCTGTGGGGCCCAGGGCCGCCCAGGCAGGGAAGGCCGCCTGAGCGGCTTCCACGGCACGCACGGCGTCGGCTGTTGTGGCGGCCGGGGCACGCGTGGCGACCGATCCGTCCAGAGGGTTTCTGCGCTCGAAAGTGGCGCCATTGCTGGCCTGTGCGGTCTGACCGCCGATGAGCATGCTTTGTTCAATCATCTTCGCTTCCTTCGCTACCAAGGTCGCGTGACCGCGGTCACTGCTTGTTGCTGCAAGTTGAAAAAAGTGGGAGCTGGTGCCGTTGCACAAGGCTTGTGTCACCGGGCTTGTCTCCCCCCTTTTGTGGTGTTTCGCCTGACACTGGCGTGTGAGTGATCGTAGGAAAAGCCTTGGCAAGATGCTGTGCGCAATGTGCACAAACCGTTTGACGAATCGTGCACGCAACCTAGGGTTTGCACTAGTTTGAATGCAGTGTGGGAGATTCCTTCCGGCCTGAGCACGAAAGTGCTCACTTACCGATAATTGCTGTACTTTGTCGGTACAGGCAGAGATAGATACAACGAGGAGTCAAGGCCCATGACCGCGCCCGTGGTACTGAGTACCGATGGTCTTCCCGAGAAGGAAACTGCACCAGCCTGGCAGGGCTGGATGGCGCAGTTGTTCTCGGGTCTGGATACGGATCTGTATGGCGACACCTGTTTTGACGGACATCTGAGCGTGGCATACGCAGGCGATGTGATGCTCACCAAGCTGGATGCCGGGCGCCACCGCGTCATACGCGACAGCCACCGTCTGCGCGACAGCGAAGCGGCCTATCTCAAGATCGTGGCGCCCTGGAGCGGCCATGCCGAGGTGGAGCAGTACGGCAGCAAGGCCTGCGTGAGCAATGGCAACTGGGCCATCTATGACACCTCGCAGCCCTATGTGGTGGCCAATCCCCGGCACACGGAGCACCTGATCATGATGGTGCCCAAACAGAGCATTGCCGAGCGAGGCCTGCGTCTGGAAAACCTCATGGGTCGATCGGTGGGGGGCAGCGCCGGCATTGCGCGCATTGCTCTGCAGACCATGCGCAGCACTTACCAGGAACTGGACAATATGACGGCACCGCTGGCGCGCCGCGCCGGGGAGTTGCTGGTGGATATGGTGCACCTGTCCCTGCAGGCCCTTGGCGGGCAGGCCACGGCGGTGACGCAGAAGCAGGCCCTGTACGACCGCATCTGCGAGCATGTGGCCAGCCATGTGCGCGACCCCGGGTTGTCGGTCGATCAGGTGGCCGAAGCACTCAATTGCAGCCGTCGGCATCTGCACAACGCCTTTGCGGGGCGAGACCAGTCGCTGGGCGGCTTCATCCAGCAGAGCCGGTTGGAGCTTTGCATGCGGGAGCTGCATTCCCCGGCGCTCGCGCACCGCACCATTACAGACATTGCCATGGGCTGTGGTTTTGGCAACAGCGCGCACTTCAGCCGTGCCTTCAAGGCCTATGCCGGCATGTCGCCGTCCGAGTTCAGAGCGCTCGGTCATTGATCTGTGCCGACCAGCGTTTTCGAGGCCTATAGGACAATGCAGGCCGTTGCTTAGAAAGCAGGACTGTATTCATGGACATCAATACGCCGCTCACCCTGCTGGGTGGGCTCACCGCCTCTCAATTCATGCGCAAGCATTGGCATAAAAAGCCTTTGCTGGTGCGCCAGGCCATCCCCGGCTTCAAGGCCCCGATTCCGCGTGCTCGCCTGCTGGCCATGGCGGGCGAGGATGGCGTGGAGTCGCGCCTGATCCAGCAGCTCGAAGGCGACAACTGGAAGCTCAGCCACGGCCCGCTGTCCCGTCGCAGCCTGCCTGCATTGACCAAGCCGGGCTGGACCGTGCTGGTGCAGGGCGTGGACATGCATGACGCCAAGGCGCATGAGTTGCTGCAGCAATTCCGCTTTGTGCCCGAGGCGCGCCTCGATGATCTGATGATCAGCTTTGCCACCGATCAAGGGGGCGTAGGCCCGCATTTCGACAGCTATGACGTGTTTTTGCTGCAGGCCCAGGGCAGGCGCCGCTGGCGCATCGGTCGTCAAAAAGACCTGTCTCTGCAGCAGGGCAAGCCGCTGAAGATTCTCTCCAATTTCGAGCCCGAGGAAGAGTTTGTTCTGGAGCCCGGCGACATGCTGTATCTGCCGCCCAAATGGGCGCATGACGGAGTGGCAGAAGGTGAATGCATGACGTATTCGATAGGCTTTCGCTCGCCCGATCGCAGCGAGCTGGGTCGCGAGTTGCTGCTGCGCATGTCGGACGAGCCCGACGAGCCCGAAACTCCGGTCATTTATCGCGACCCCAAACAGGAGGCCGTGAGCAACCCGGCGCTGATTCCTGAAGGCATGTATGACTTTGCCCGCGAGGCACTGAAGAAGGCCATGGCCGAGCCGCTGGCGCTGGAGCGTGCGCTGGGCGAGTACCTGAGCGACCCCAAGCCCAATGTCTGGTTCGAGCATGGCGATGAAAACGGCATGTTCGAGAGCGTGGTGCTGGATCGCCGCACACGCATGATGTATGACGCCAAGCACATCTTCATCAATGGCGAAAGCTATCTGGCTGGCGGCCGCGATGCCACCTTGATGCGCAAGCTGGCAGACAGCCGAGCCCTGTCGCGCAAGGATCTGGCAACTGCCAGCGATGACGCGCTGGAGTTGCTGTCGTCGTGGTTTGATGCTGGCTGGGTTCGCTCCGGCGACTGAAACAGGGTGGACTTGTAACAGCGATCGTGCTAACTTACGGGTTTGTCCTCTGTGGCTCCTGTTGATTTCGCAGGCTTTGTGTAGGTTATGTAAATCTTTATCAAAGCTTTGTCAGGGATTTGACAGGAATAAATTTATGCTCCACAGTGTGGCTCAAGGCAAGCGTGGGCTTGCCCGGTAAATGAGAACGCACCGATTTGTGCAGAATTGTTTGGTTGCTGTCAGTGTTAGTCAGCAATGGGCAAAACTACCTATAATGCGGGCTGAGTCGAATTTATCGTTTGACCTGATCTGCCAGAGCGATCAATAGCTGCAAAAGGCTGACCGTAATGGCAATCTGCATACCGTCTGCTGAACCTACCATTTAGGAAACTGTCATGAAGAACTCTCTGATTCTGGCTACCGTGATCGCTGCTGCTGCTCTGGCTGCTTGCGGCAAGAAGGAAGAAGCTCCTGCTGCTCCCGCACCTGCTGTGGAAGCTCCTGCTGCTCCCGCACCTGCTGCTGAAGCTCCTGCTGCTCCCGCCGCTGACGCTGCTGCTCCTGCCGCTGACGCTCCTGCTGCCCCCGCCGCTGACGCTCCTGCTGCTCCTGCCGCTGACGCTCCTGCTGCTCCCGCCGCTGAAGCTCCTGCTGCCAAGTAATTCGCTGCATCAGCCAGCTTGAGGCCCAGGCCTCGAGCATGAAAAAACCGCACTCAGGTGCGGTTTTTTTACGTCTGGATTTCGCAGCGGATTTTCGAGCTGCGGATGCTTGCCGGCATACAAGGTCTGCACCTGTAATCTGCACTTGGGCGGATTTTGGCGGGCAAGCGCACGCCATGAGCGGCAGCCCCCAAGCCGAAGTTCGATTCGTTAGGACATGAAAAAAGCCACCAGAGCTGAGTCCGGTGGCTTTTGTATGGGGTGCAGCGCTCTTTACTTCAGATCATCGGTGATGATGCGCACGATACGCTGGCCGTTGGCGGAGCTGTCCGGCTGGCCTTGCTCATTGAGCACGCTGACTTGGGACTTGTTGCCGTCACCCTTGACCTGGATCTGATACTTCTGAGGCGCGGCAGCTTCCTTGCCCTGGCTGAAGATCTTGCTGAAGAAGCCCTTGGACTCAGGCTTGGCGTTCGGGTCCACGTAGCGCACGTAGTAGAGGCCGCGGCTGCGGTCGCGGTCTTCCACGGTGAAGCCGGTGCGGTCCAGCGCCACGCCAACGCGGCGCCATGCGCGCTCAAAGCCTTCTTCCAGCTGCAGCGTGGGCACGCCGTTGATGGTGTCCATGCGTGCGCCGGTCGAGGTGGTGGCTGCAGACTTGTCCGCCTTGGCGACGGCAGAGGCCTGCTCTTCGCTCACGCCCAGCTTGACCATGATGCGGCGCAGGAATTCGGTTTCCAGTTCGGGGTCGCGAGGACGTGGTTGCCAGATGGTGTTGTCCTTGCGCTCGCTGGTGTAGACCTCCTGCATGCCACGGTGGGTGACATAGATGCGGGTCTTGCCATCGGGTTCGCGCTCCAGGCGGGTGCGGAATTTGTCGCGCTCGCTGGTGGAATAGAGCGAATCAAACACCTTGCCCAGGCTTTTGCGGATGATGTCCTGAGGCAGCTTGGCGCGGTTTTCGGCCCAGTCGGTCTCGAGAATGCCCAGTTGGCGGTCTTCCATCGAGTAGATGAAGCCGTTTTCCAGCCAGAAGTCGCGAGTGGGCTCCCAGAGCTTGTCGGCTGCACGATCAACCACGAGCCAATGCTCGGCACCGTCGCGCTCGATGCGGACGTCGCCAATCTTGTTGGCCGCGGTGTTGTTGTCGGCAGGCTTGGCGGCCTTGGCATTGGCCTGCATGGCAGCAGCGGATACCACGCCACCAGGGACGGTATAGCGCGAGTCTTGCGACAGCTGCGTCAGATCCGGAGGGACTTCAAGAGAGGGAGCTTGATTCTTGCCCGCGCTCTTGTAGTCGATCTTGGTCTCTTGGAACGTGGTCGTGCAGGCAGACAGGCCCAGCGCGATGCTGAGCAGGCTCAAACGTGCTGTTTGTTGTTTCACGCGGATTGTCCTTGGGTAGCGTTCAAGCTATGTGCGAAAAACCGCTAGCTTAGCGCAACTCGATCAGAGTACGCCAACTTTACGCAGAGCATCCTCAACAACTGCTTCGCATTGCTCGCTCAGCGGCGTCATGGGCAGGCGCATGGCGGGGCCGCACAAACCCATGCGGGCTGCTGCCCACTTCACGGGAATGGGATTGGCTTCCACAAACAGGCTCTTGTGCAGGGGCATGAGCTTGAACTGGATTTCCATGGCGCGCTTGGTATCGCCGGCCATGGCGGCCTTGCACAGCTCGCTCATCAGGCGAGGAGCGACGTTGGCCGTCACGCTGATATTGCCGTGGCCGCCGCACAGCATCAGTGCCACGGCGGTGGGGTCGTCACCGGAGTAGACGCCGAAGCCGGCAGGCACGTCGCGGATCAGCCATTGGGCACGCTCGATGTTGCCGGTGGCTTCCTTGATGCCGATGATGCCGGGGATCTGGGCCAGGCGCAGCACGGTGTCATGCTGCATGTCCGCAACCGAGCGGCCGGGCACGTTGTACAGGACCACGGGCAGGTCGCCAGTGGCTTCGGCGATGGCCTTGAAGTGCTGGTACTGGCCTTCCTGTGTGGGCTTGTTGTAGTAGGGAACGACCTGCAGCTGGCTGTCGGCGCCCACCTTCTTGGCGTACTTGGCCAGCTCGATGGCTTCGTGCGTGCTGTTGGCACCGCAGCCGGCCATGATGGAGACGCGGCCGGCGGCCTGTTCCACGGCGACACGAATGATTTCGCAATGCTCTTCGACATTCACGGTGGGCGATTCACCGGTGGTGCCGACCACACCGATGCAGTTGGTGCCTTCGGCCACATGCCAGTCGATGAGTTTGCGCAGCGACGGGTAGTCGACGCTACCGTCTTCGAGCATGGGCGTAATGAGGGCAACAATGCTGCCAGTGAGAGCAACGGAGGGTGATGTCATATCCGCAATCAGAAAACGGTAAAAATGAATTCTACAAACAGGGACAGGGTGCAGGCAGTGGTTTGCGATCAACAGTGTCTAGCAAAACTCTGTTTTTGTCGAAGTGTTGTTGATAAATGACGAAATGACGAAATATTTAATTTCTGTGCGTCATATTGTTCGTTGATTGTGGCTTTGTTTCGGACGGCATGGCTGCAATCTGGCGGCTTTGCAAGTCTTGCTCAATGCGGTCCGGCCGTTTTCCTCAAAGCCTGCAGGCAGGCCCGGCGACCGTGGTTCCTGCCACGCCGGCATCGCTTCAGTTCGCGCTGTAGTTCCAGGCGCTGATATGGGCCTGCGCCAGCCGTTCCATGAGGTCCTCGGCATCTGCCGAGCGCACCACGGTCACGCGCAGGCTGTCGTCATCGGTGGCTAGCTTGATCAGGGCCAGCTGGCGGCCGGCCAGATGCTCGGCCATATGCTCCAGGCCCGATTCAACACCGTCAGCGGGCGTGTCCCACTGCCAGTCATCGGTGCCGGGCAGCCAGTGCGTGTTCGCAATGCCGTCGGCATCCTTCCAGTCAAAGCGGGCGAACTGACCGGCAACGGCAAGCAGATGCACCCAGTACAGGGTCAGCGCGTTTTCACCAGCGGGCAGATGCATGACATCGGGGTCGGTCTCGTCATCTTCGTCCCAGCCCATGTCGTCAGGATCAGGTGCCGCCACGCAGTCGCGCCATTGCTGCAGCAGTTCTGCGGTCCGGCTTTCGTCATTCAGGCAGAGGATGCGCGATATATCCTGCATCCAGGCCCCATCCTCTGCCTCTATCAGTTCCGCGCGGGTCATGGTCGTGGTTTCGGGGGTGTCGCCACCTAAGCCCTTGAACATGCCGCGCAGTGCGTTACGGTAGTCCTCCCAGGTTTCTCCGGTGCGGGTGATGCTGAAATCCTGGATGGAGAACATGACCAGTTCGGCCTCCGGCCCTTCGCCCACAAAGGTGAGCAGTTCATTTTTCTTCGGACTGCAGTTCAGCGGCGGGCACCAGATATCAGGGGCGGCCAGCAGCTTGCCTTTGGTGTTGAAGATGCGCGGCTCGCCTTTTTCGGTGATGGCCAGAAGCTTGCGACCGGGAAATACCTTGGGGGGCGAGCTGCTGAAGCCGCGCTCTATGGTCTTGAACTGACAGGGGATGATTTCCTGGCCGCGGATGTCAATCACGCCTTCGAGGATGCGGTGCTCCTGTTCGCCCTGCTCGTTGACAAAGGGTTCCCGGACGCAGGCGACGGCCAGTTCTGTCTTGGCGCTGAAGTCGTTGATGTGCTCATAGCGGCCCGCATCAAACACAGGGTGGCCGTCGGGCTTGAGCAGCAGCTGGCGCGAGTCGCCATAAGAGCCTTGTTCGGCGCGGATGAATTCGTCGTGCTCCTCGTTGTAGTCGATGCTGCTGAGCCCTTCGTGCAGCAACGCGAGGCCGGGCAGGTTGCGCAGGTCCTGCATGTTTTCCTGCCTCGGTGATCTGCAGGCCATCACATGGGGCGTGACGGCATAGGCGTCGCGATAGCCCTCGGAGGGCGATACCAGCCAGATGCCGTTCAAATCCTTGATGCCGGACCTCGCGCCTTCGCCCGGCGTGGTCTCGGGATAGTGCACGCTCAGGTGCTCGCCAGAGACAAAGGTCATGCTCGCGCCTTCCAGGGGGCGCTGAAGCCAGCGGCCATAGGGCGTGACCATGCCCACAGGCCAGTGGTCGCGCTCGGCTTCGTTCTGTGGCTTCAGGCCCGTGCGCGGGTGCAGCTTGGGCATGACGTAATAGCTTTCGGTCGCTTCGTCCCAGGCGCCATGGCGGCGCGGCTCGTAGTGATCGGCCAGCCAGGCGGGCCAGTCTTCTTCGCTTTGCTGCTCGATCACCTCGGTGCGTGCAATGACCGAATCGCTCCACCATCCCAGATGGGATTGCGGCGCCCGCTTCAAGGCCTGCAGGGATTCGGGCAGCTCGCCGCCGCTGCAGCTCCATTGCCGGCATAGCTCGCGCTGGGCCTGCAAAAAGGTCGTGAACTCCGCTTCGTCAAAGTCATGCGGACATAGCGTGGCGCAGTCCAGCAGCAGCCACTGGCGCGTGCTGGTGCTGATGGTGTGATCGATGTGCTGCCATTGCTTCTTGACGGAGTCGGGCCAATGCATAGGGCATTTTGCGGGCAGTGGCTCAATCACGCTCCTCAGCCATTGCCAGCGGGCCCGGACCTGCTCCATGGGGGCGGCCAGGGCCGAGAGGCTTTGCTTGTCCTGGTAGGCGCTGCAGGGAACCAGTTCGGGCAGATGCCGCGCATCGCCCAGCAGCACGCTGAACAACAGCGGTGTGCTGCTGAACCATTCGGCCCAGCCGTCACAACTGCCGCCGGGCTCTGCGGGCCACTCTGTCGAGGCACTGGGGTGTTCGTCGTGGGCAAGCAGCAGGGCGTAGGCGGGCATGGCGGTCGGGCAGATGTGGATGCAGAAGAGGGGCGTCAGGCTTGAAGCAATGCGGCAGGCGCGGCCGGGCCATCGGGCCGGATGGCGGCAATGCGCTGCACCACGCGCTCGGGCTGGTGCAGCAGGCCGTGCTCGTAGGCGACGATGCTCCAGCCGGCGCAGACTTGCAGCAGCTCGCCAGGAGCGAGCAGGAAGTCCGGGCGCGAGGGCTTGCCATAGGCCTCGTTGCCCTGGGCGAAGGTTTCGTAGAGCAGCACGCCGCCGGGCCTGACGCTGTTCAGAATCTGCGGCCACAGCGGACGCCACAGATAGTTGGTGACGACCACGCCATCAAAGCTGCGGCCCGTCAGCGGCCAGGCGTCGTTCTCGATGTCGGCGGTAATCGTCTCGGCGATATCCGCCACGGACTGGGTCGCTTCCGGCGCCCTGTCCACGCTGGTCAACACGTGATTCAAGGCCGAGAGGAAACGGGTATGGCGGCCCATGCCGCAGGCCAGATCCAGTACAGAGCCCTGCGGGCGTAGCAGATGGGCAAAGCGGGCAATCCAGGCGGAGGGCGCCGGCGCGCAGTGGCTGGCGGCAATCGCAGGAATGGCGGCGGGTGGGGGAGGCTGGGTGTTGCTGGTCATCTTGCGAAAACTATAGCAGTGCCCGCAGCCAAATCCTCGCATGGCCCGTGCGTCGCTGCATCGGCAGCAGCTCGCGCCGGCTCAGTGCGGCTTCACATCGTCCTTGAGCGCGGCCAGGGCCATGTCTTCCACCATGCCAGGGGCGATCAGCTTGATGAGGCGGCCCAGCTTGCCCTTGCCCGTCATCACCACCTCGCGCTGGCGGCGCCTCATGCCGTCGAGTATGAGGCGCGCGCATTCGGCCACCGTCATCGCGCCGTCTTCCTTGAGGCCGCTGACGCCTGCGGCCTCGCCTCTGGCGTTGTAGCCGTGGTAGCGGATGCGCGTATCCACCACGCCGGGGTAGGCCGTGGTCACGCTCACGCCGGCGGGTTTGAGCTCGATGCGCAGGGCTTCGAAGAAGCCGGCCATGGCGAACTTGCTGGCGCTGTAGGCCGTGCGACCCGGCACGCCGATCAGACCGGCCAGCGAAGACACGGCGACGATGGAGCCCTGGCTGGCCTTGAGGTGCGGCAGCGCCGCATGGGTGCACCAGATGCTGCCCCAGAGGTTGATGCGCATCAGCCTCTCATACCAGCCCAGGTCTTGTGCGCTGACCTGTTCGAACAGCGCATGGGCCGAGATGCCGGCATTGTTGATCAGGGCGTCCAGCCCGCCGAACTGCTGCACGGCTGCGTCGATCAGCGCGCGGCACTGGGCCTCTTCGCTCACATCGGTGGGAACTGTCAGCACCTGCGCCCCCAGGGCCCGGCATTGCTCTGCCACGGCTTGCAGATTGCCGGCATTGCGCGCGGCCAGCGTCAGCTGCAGCCAGCTGCCATGGGTTTGTGCCAGCTGTCGGGCCATTTCGGCGCCTATGCCGTCCGAAGCTCCGGTGATGATGATGCGGGCCATGCTCTCTCCCGGCCATGCCGCCCGGGCAGCTTGCCCAAGAGCTCAGAAGCAGGCCCAGACCTGGTCTGCCAGTGTGAGCATGAATTCCGGTTGCAGATACAGGGCAAACACCGCCAGCAGCAGCACGAGCACGGCACACCAGATGGAGATGCGTTGCCAGAGTTTGAGCTGCATGGTGGTGTCTCCGGTATCAGGCGGCGCTGGGCGCGCGGCGCACAATGGCTGCCTCGCGCACGGGCAGGTTGACGATGGCGGCAAAAATGCCCAGGGCAATCGAGATGTACCAGACCATATCGTAGTTGCCGTTGATATCGTAGAGATAGCCGCCCAGCCATACGCCCAGGAAGCTGCCGATCTGGTGGCTGAAGAAGACAAAGCCGCCCAGCATGGACAGATGCTGCACGCCGAAGATCTGGGCGATGGTGGCATTGGTCAGCGGCACGGTGGACAGCCACAGAAAGCCCATGGCGGCGCAGAAGGCATAGACCGACCAGGGCGACAGCGGTGCCAGCAAAAAGGCCACGGTGGCCACCGAGCGCAGACCGTAGATGCCCGACAGCAGGTAGCGCTTGGGCAGCTTCTGGCCCAGATTGCCGGCCAGATAGGTGCCGAAGATATTGAACAGGCCGACCAGGGCCAGCGAATAGCTGGCCACATGGGGCGCCATGCCGAAGTCCTTCAGATAGCTGGGCATGTGCACGCCGATGAACATGACCTGGAAGCCGCAGACAAAGTAGCCTGCCATCAGCAGCAGAAAGCTGGGGTAGGTCCAGGCTTCCCTGAGCGCCTGGCCCACGGTCTGCTCGCGCTTGATGGGCGTGCTGCCGCCAAAGCCCGGCTCGCGCAGGCCGAAGGCCAGGGCGGCAATCAGCAGCGCGAACAGCGCCAGTATCAGCAAGGCGTTGGACCAGCCGAACTGCGCGATCAGTTTGCCTTCCACGGGCACCATGAAGAACTGACCAAACGATCCCGCTGCCGCGGCCACGCCCATGGCCCAACTGCGCCGCGCCACGGGAATCTGCCGGCCCAGCACGCCGTAGATCACGGCATAGGTGGTGCCGGCCTGGGCTGCGCCGATCAGCACGCCGGCGGTCAGCAGGAACACTGTGGAACTGGGGGACAGCGCCATGCCGACCAGACCCAGCGCATAGAGGATGGAGCCGCCGATCAGCACCTTGAAGGCGCCGATGCGATCGGCCAGCATGCCGACAAAGATGCCCAAGATGCCCCAGGACAGGTTCTGCACGGCAATGGCCAGGGAAAAGTTCTCGCGCGTCCAGCCCATCTCCTGGGTGATAGGTTGCAGCCACAGGCCGAAGCCGTGGCGTATGCCCATGGAGAGCGTGACGATGGCGCCACCGCACAGAAGAATCTGCGCCATGGACATGGGGGCTTGAGTTGTCTTTGTAGTCATGCCGTGTGTGCGAAAAAAGGCTTGGGGTGCGGTCAACTTGTCACTTTAACGAAACAAGCTGTTTTGCGCCTGCACAGGCCGTCACATGCGTGGCAGGCTGCCCTGCCAGAATGCGTGACCGGCAAGCTGCGGCGCGGGAGCCGCAGCCTGGCAGAAAAAAATAAAAAGTGAGCGCTTTGCGCAATCCGTGTAATGGATATGGATTTGAAACTATCCATAACGCATGAATGGCAAGCGGTAAATGCTATTGTTTTCAGAGTATCCGCAGCGATGAAGACCCGGTAAAAACACGTTGCCAAGACAGATGTTCGGGCTTTGTGCAAGAGTATTGGGAGTAAACAACTGTGAATTTATCCAGCTCTCGCTCGGAGAGGCTACTACAATCCGCCCCCATGGCAGTCAAACCGTCCAACGAATATTCCGAAGGCTCGATCCGCGTTCTCAAGGGTCTGGAGCCTGTCAAACAGCGTCCCGGCATGTATACGCGCACCGACAACCCCCTGCACATCCTGCAGGAGGTGATCGACAACGCGGCCGACGAGGCGCTTGCCGGCTATGGCAAGAAAATCAAGTTCACCATGCACGCCGACGGCTCCTACAGCGTGGAGGACGACGGACGCGGCATTCCCTTCGGTCTGCACCCCGAGGAGAAGGCGCCCGTGGTGGAGCTGGTCTTCACGCGTTTGCACGCGGGCGGCAAGTTCGACAAGGGCAATGGCGGCGCCTACAGCTTCTCGGGCGGCCTGCACGGCGTGGGCGTGTCGGTGACGAATGCGCTGGCCACACGTCTGGAGGTGCAGGTGCACCGCGACGGCCAGGTGGCCACGCTGGTGTTCTCGGGCGGCGATGTGATCGAGCCGCTCAAGGTGCGCCCTCTGCAGGCCGGCGAGCGCAAGCAGGGCACGACGGTACGTGCCTGGCCCGATGCCAAATACTTCGAATCCTCGGCCCTGCCCATGGGCGAGCTGGTGCATCTGCTGCGCAGCAAGGCCGTGCTCATGCCCGGCGTGGCCGTCTCGCTGATCAATGAAAAGTCGCGTGATACCCAGAGCTGGCAGTTCAAGGGCGGTCTGCGTGACTATCTGGCGCAGAGCTTGCATGGCGAGCCCGTCATCCCCCTGTTCGAAGGCGAGGGCTTTGCCGACAAGAACAACGACAGCTTTGCCGAAGGCGAGGGCGCGGCCTGGTGCGTGGCCTTTACCGAAGATGGCGCGCCGCTGCGCGAAAGCTATGTCAACCTGATTCCGACCACGGCGGGCGGCACGCATGACAGCGGCCTGCGCGACGGCCTGTTCCAGGCCGTCAAGGCCTTCATCGACATGCACTCGCTGCTACCCAAGGGCGTCAAGCTGATGCCCGACGACGTGTTCGCGCGCGCCAGCTATGTGCTCAACGCCAAGGTGCTGGACCCGCAGTTCCAGGGCCAGATCAAGGAGCGCCTGAATTCGCGCGATGCCGTGCGTCTGGTCTCGGGCTTTGTGCGCCCGGCGCTGGAGCTGTGGCTCAACGAGCACGTGGACTGGGGCAAGAAGCTGGCCGAGATCGCCATCAAGGCGGCCCAGACCCGCCAGAAGGCGGGCCAGAAGGTGGAAAAGCGCAAGGGCAGCGGCGTGGCCGTGCTGCCCGGCAAGCTGACCGATTGCGAGAGCAAGGACATCGCCGTCAACGAGGTGTTCCTGGTCGAGGGCGACTCTGCGGGCGGCAGCGCCAAGATGGGCCGCGACAAGGAAACCCAGGCGATCCTGCCGCTGCGCGGCAAGGTGCTCAACACCTGGGAGGTGGACCGCGACCGGCTGTTCGCCAACAACGAAATCCACGATATCTCGGTGGCGATCGGCGTGGACCCGCATGGCCCCAATGACGAGCCCGACCTGTCCGGCCTGCGCTACGGCAAGATCTGCATTCTCTCGGATGCGGACGTGGACGGCTCGCACATCCAGGTGCTGCTGCTGACGCTGTTCTTCAAGCATTTCCCCAAGCTCATCGAGGCCGGCCACATCCATGTGGCGCTGCCGCCGCTGTTCCGGGTGGACGTGCCGGCGCGCGGCAAAAAGCCCGCCATCAAGGTCTATGCGCTCGATGCGGGCGAGCTCGATGCCATCATCGAAAAATGCGCCAAGGACGGCGTGCCGCGCGAGAAATGCCAGGTCAGCCGTTTCAAGGGCCTGGGCGAGATGAATGCCGAACAGCTGTGGGAAACCACGCTGAACCCCGATACGCGTCGTCTGCTGCCGGTGCAGTTCATGAATCTGGACTTTGCACAGTCGGAGGCCGTGGTCACCAAGCTCATGGGCAAGGGCGAAGCCGCCGCCCGCCGCGAGCTGATGGAGCTGCATGGCGATGCCGTGGAGGTCGATATCTAGGCGGGCGTTGCAACGCCTGCACTAGCGCTCACCAGCGGTCGATGGAGCCAGCCATGCACAAGCCCATGTTCGATGCCTCACCCAGCCAGCCGCCCGCGCGCGGCGGGTTCGCGTCCGTGCGCTTGCGACGTGCGGTGGTGGCGGCCCTGCTGGCGGGCTCGGGCTGGCTGGCCCTGGCGCCGGCGGCGCATGCCGACCTCTGGGCCTATGTCGACGAATTCGGCGTCACGCACTTTGCGGCCGAGGCGCTGGACGAGCGCTACAAGCTGTTCTTCAAGGGCGAGCTCTACGACAGCAGCCAGCCGGGTCTGCAGCTCAAGCAGGATTCGGCAGCCGAGGGGCTCAACGCCCGCACGCGCATGCAGAGCTTTTTCGAGGTCTCGCCACGCTACAAGAGCGTGAGGCCGCATCTGCAGAAGGCGGCCGAGAGAACCGGCGTGGACTACGACCTGATCAAGGCCGTGATCGCCGTGGAGTCCGGCTTTGATGCCCAGGCCGTCTCGCCCAAGGGCGCCGTCGGTCTGATGCAGCTGATGCCGGCCACGGCAGAGCGCTTTGGCGTGTCGGCCAGCAAAAAGCGCAGCATGCAGCAGCAGCTGGCCGACCCGGCCGTGAACGTGCCTGCCGGCGCGCGCTATCTGAGCTATCTGATGGACTTGTTCCCGGGCCGGCTCGATCTGGTGCTGGCCGCCTATAACGCAGGCGAAGGTGCGGTGCAGAAGTTTGGCAAGGCGATCCCGCCCTATAAAGAAACAATGAATTACGTCAAGGCCGTCACGGGCATTTACGAGCAACTGCAGGCAGCCAGGCCCCTGAGCGGCCGGCTGGCTGCGGCCGGCTCGGCTGGCCGCGGCGGCTCCCGCATACGCATGACTCTGCCGGGCGCGGCCTCTGCGGCCGCGGACGCGCAAATACCTTGAGTCGCCGGATCGGCGCAATTTGGAAAATCACAAAGAATTCATGAGCGATCAAACCACACTGGATTTGTCTCAACAAGCCGCTGGCGATGCACTGGACCTGGGTCAATACGCACAGCGCGCCTATCTCGAATACGCTTTGTCGGTGGTCAAGGGCCGTGCCCTGCCCGATGTCAGCGATGGCCTCAAGCCCGTGCAGCGCCGCATCCTCTATGCCATGGACCGCATGGGTCTGGGCTATAGCGGCCCGAATGGCAATACGGCGGCCAAGCCGGTCAAGAGCGCCCGTGTCGTCGGCGACGTGCTGGGCCGCTTTCACCCGCACGGCGACCAGTCGGCCTACGACGCACTGGTGCGCATGGCCCAGGACTTCAATCAGCGCTATCCGCTGGTCGACGGCCAGGGCAACTTCGGCAGCCGCGACGGCGATGGCGCAGCGGCCATGCGTTACACCGAGGCGCGCCTGTCCAAGATCACCGGCCTGCTGCTCGACGAAATCGATATGGGCACGGTGGACTTTGTGCCCAACTACGACGGCAGCACCCAGGAGCCCAAGCAGCTTCCGGCCCGTCTGCCGTTCTCGCTGCTCAATGGCGCAAGCGGCATCGCCGTGGGTCTGGCAACGGAAATCCCGAGCCACAATCTGCCCGAGGTGGCGGCGGCCTGCGTGGCCCTGATCAAGAAGCCGCAGCTGCCCGAGGAAGAGCTGCTGGCGCTGATTCCCGGCCCCGACTATCCGGGCGGCGGCCAGATCATTTCATCAAGCAGCGATATTGCCGATGCCTACCGCACGGGCCGTGGCAGTCTCAAGGTGCGTGCGCGCTGGAAGATCGAAGAGCTGGCACGCGGCCAGTGGCAACTGGTGGTGACCGAGCTGCCGCCCGGCGTGTCGGCCCAGAAGGTGCTCGAAGAGATCGAGGACATCACCAATCCCAAGGTCAAGACCGGCAAGAAGGCGCTGAGCCAGGAGCAGACCCAGCTCAAGGCCAGCATGCTGGCCGTGCTGGACTGCGTGCGCGACGAGTCGAGCAAGGATGCGCCGGTACGCATCGTGTTCGAGCCCAAGACCGGCAAGATTCCGCAGTCGGAGCTGATCACGGCGCTGCTGGCCCACACCAGCCTGGAGTCTTCGAGCTCGATCAACCTGACCAGCATCGGCCTCGATGGCCGCCCGGTGCAGAAGTCGCTGCGCCAGATGCTGGAGGAGTGGATTGCCTTCCGCTTCCAGACCGTGACGCGACGCAGCCAGCACCGGCTGGAGAAGGTGCTCGATCGCATCCACATCCTCGAAGGCCGTCAGGCCGTGCTGCTCAATATCGACAAGGTCATTGCCATCATCCGCGCCAGCGATGAACCCAAGCAGGCCCTGATCGACGCCTTCAATCTCTCCGAGCGTCAGGCCGAGGACATTCTTGAAATCCGTCTGCGTCAATTGGCGCGTCTGGAGGCCATCAAGATCGAGCAGGAGCTCAAGGAGCTGCGCAGCGAGCAGGGCAGGCTGGAGGACATCCTGGGCAGCGAAGCGACCATGCGCCGCCTGATCTGCAAGGAAATCGAGGCCGATGCCAAGACCTTCGGCGATGCCCGTCGCACGCTGATCCACGAGGAGAAAAAGGTGGTGGCCGAGGTCAAGGTGGTGGATGAACCCACGACCGTGATCATTTCCGAAAAGGGCTGGGTGCGCACGCGTCAAGGCCATGGCGTGGATGCGGGCACGCTGAGCTTCAAGGCCGGCGACAGCCTCTACGGCACCTTCGAGTGCCGCACCGTCGATCAGTTGCTGGCCTTTGGCAGCAACGGCCGGGTCTACTCGGTGCCGGTGTCGGCCCTGCCGGGCGGACGCGGCGACGGCCAGCCCGTGACGACGATGATCGAACTCGAAGCCGGTACCCAACTGCTGTACTACTTTGCCGGCAGCGAAAGCACACAGCTGCTGCTCTCGGGCTCGGGAGCCTATGGCTTCACGGCGAATGTGGGCGATATGGTCTCGCGCCAGAAGGCCGGCAAGGCCTTTGTCACGCTGGGCGAGGGCGAGACCCTGTGCGCACCTTCGGTGGTGCATGGCGTGCCCATGAATGCGCGTGCCGAGCATGTGGAAGGCGGCGAGCAGGGGGCCGGTCTGCTCAACCCCGCCAGCCATGTGATCTGCGCCTCGGTGGGCGGTCGCATTCTGACCTTCGAGATCGCAGAGCTCAAGGCCATGCCCAAGGGCGGGCGCGGCCTGATGCTGATCAGCCTGGAAGACAAGGATCAGCTGGCCGGCGCGGCCGCCTATACGCGCAGCATCCGCCTGGATGGCGTGGGGCGCGGCGGCAAGGCGCGTACCGAGACGTTGGAGATCCGCAGCCTCAACAACGCCCGCGGCAACCGCGGCCGCAAGGGCAAGGCTGCCGACCTGGGCTTCAAGCCCCAGGCGGTGACGCGCGTGGAATAAGTGATCGATACGCCCATGAAAAAACCGCGTCAGTTTTGCTGGAGCGGTTTTTTTTGATCGGGCTTGAAGAAGGAGTGGCAGAGAACGATCCGTGGCGGACGTTTGTGTCGAAGCCGTCAACGGTATCGCTTCGATCTTTCTCGGAAATTGTCACGTATAGATCTTCGTTGCCGCAAACCTCTCGCGCAGCCATGTGGCCGCGGGCCCGCTGGGCCGCTGCTTGTGCCAAACCAGCTCCAAGGCCACTGGGTGCGCCCCTTCGTCGAATCGTAGCGCTGGCATGACGAGGTCCTTGGCGATAGGCGAGCGCGCGATGATGTGATCAGGGATCAGTGCCCAGCCAATTCCTTGCTTGAGGATTTGCAGGATGACCCAATGGCTTTCGACCCACCAGACCTCGGCAGCGACGCGAAGGCGGTGCTTTTCGGTTCCCTCGGACCTCAGGGTCACCATGATTTGGCGGTGACGCTTGAGCTCCTCCCAGTCGACAACGGTGTGCGCAAGCGGATGGTTGCTTCCGCAAACCAGTTTGAGCGGTACCCAGCCAATAGTGTGAAAGCCAAGTTCTGCGGGCAGCGATTCCTGGCGCCACATCACTCCGATATCCGCTTTTCCATCAAGAATCATATTGCTGACATCCTCCATCATGGGGAACAGCAACTCCAGTTCGACATGGGGAAAGAGGCTCGCGAACTCGGCGAATAGCTCTCCCTGCACATGCTCCGGGTAGAGCTCGTCGATGGCTACGACAAGGCGCTTTTCAACATGTGCCTCGAAGCTCGCCGCAACCCCAATGAGGTGTTCGCGGCGATCGAGGATCAGCCTGGCCTCAGCCAGCAGGCGCTCGCCCGCAGCCGTCAACGAGGGGTTGCGCCCGGAACGGTTGAACAGCATCACCCCAAGATCCGTTTCCAGGTTTGAAACCTGGGTGCTGACGGCTGATTGCGCCTTGCGCAAAGCTCGTCCGGCGGCAGAAAACGATCCTTTTTCTGCCGCCGAGACGAATGCTTCCAGTTGATCCATGGATATGCTCATCTATCTGATTTTAAGATGGAAGATAACTTTTCATTATTTGATATCAAGATACATTGCACACCAATCAATGTGATTGGAGAAAAATGATGAAAACGCGCAGTCTTTCTGATCGGGTGCGGCACGCTTTGATGTTCGAGGCTATCGGGTTGATGATCATCATCCCGGCCTCGGCAGCCTTGTTCAACAAGCCCATGACGCACATGGGTGTGGTGGGTATCGGCTCTGCCACGATCGCGACGGTTTGGAATTTCACGTTCAACATCGGATTTGATCGCTGCATGCGGGAGATGTACGGCCATATTCGCAAGAGCTTCAAAGCACGCCTGCTGCACACTGTCTTGTTTGAGGCGGGTCTGTTGCTGATTCTGCTGCCGTTGATAGCCTGGTATCTGAATATGACGCTACTCGATACGCTGGTGCTCGATCTGGCTATCGTCGTGTTCTATCTTGTTTACAACTTTGTGTTCAACGTCGCCTATGACCGTTTTTTCCCGGTCAGGGAAAATAGCCGTCCTCAGGTAGTTTCCAACTTGGGCGAGGCTTCATAGTTCACAGCCCGGCTTGGGTGCCAAGTCTCATGGAGGGGCTGGCTTCATGACGTGGTGCAGGTTTGAGCTGCAGTTACGGATTCCCCGCGCAGTCCAGTGTCGGACTGAAGACTGAATTGGAGCGCCCATCATGTCGCTTGGCTTGAGGGGTAGCCAGTCGCGCTATCCATCGAATGCCACAAGGCCTGCATCTGCAAGGCACCGAAGTCAATGTTCGAAGGTTCTCTATGAAATTCCAGAGCCGCTGGCTCACGCTTGGCGTGGTTTCAACGGCGTTGCTGCTCATCGTCATCGATATGACGGTGCTCTACACGGCGTTGCCGAGTCTGGCGCAGGCCCTGCAAACCACGGCTTCGGAGAAGCTGTGGATTCTCAATGCCTACTCTTTGGTGATGGCCGGATTGATGCCGGCCATGGGGGCCTTAGGCGATCGTCTGGGCCACCGGATGGTCTTTATCAGTGGCATGGCTCTGTTTGGACTGGCCTCCGTGATTGCAGCATTTGCTCCCAGCGCCGCCGTACTGATCGCTGCTCGTGCATTGCTTGCCATTGGCGGCGCAGCCATGATGCCGGCCACGATTGCCATTGTTCGTACCACCTTCCATGACCCCAAGGAACTGGCTTTTGCCATTGGTATCTGGGCGTCTGTGGCCTCTGGGGGCGCTGCGGTGGGCCCGGTCTTGGGTGGAGTCTTGCTGGAGCATTTTTGGTGGGGTTCGGTTTTTCTGATCAACGTCCCCATCATTGCTGTGGCTGCAGTGCTGGCCTGGTGGCTGGTTCCCAAGAGCGCGGGGAATGCGAGCGTCACCATCGACTTGCATAGCTGCTGGCAAAGCACGCTTGGCATCATTGCACTGGCTTATGGCATCAAGGAATTGGCCAAGCTCGATAGTCATGTGCTCTTGGCCTGGGGGGCTTTGCTTGCGGGAGCTGTGACATTGACAGTCTTTGTGCGACGTCAACTCCGGCTGCCTCAACCATTGATTGATTTCAGCTTGCTTTCAGTCACCCCCATAGCCATGGGTATTTTTATCGCCCTCGTGGCGTCAATGATGCTGATCGGCTTTGAGTTGGTGCTCAGTCAGAGGCTGCAGTTGGTTCTGGGAAAAAGTCCCCTTGAGGCAGGAGCATTTGTTCTGCCTATCTCCTTGGGGTCTTTCTTCGCAGGACCATTGGCGGGGGTATTGATTGGACGCATTGGCGGTCCGCGTGTCATTGTTGCCGGCCTGGTCATGTGTGCCTCAGGCATCTGGGGATATCTTGGCTTGAACGAGGCAGGCGCATTGTGGCAAGTGGGGGTCCTGGCCTTGTGCGGTGTGGGAATAGGCTTCAGCCTGACCGCCTCCAGCGCGCTGGTAATGACGAATGTGTCAGAAGACCGCGCAGGCATGGCGGGGTCTGTAGAAGGCGTGGCCTATGAGTTTGGAGGAGGGTTGGGGGTGACTATTTTTGGCTCCCTGATGACTGCGGTCTACGTCGCGCATGTACGACACGGCGGTATAGAGGCCATGGCTGGCAGCGGCCTGGACGAAGCGTACCGAAATACCCAACAAGGCATCCAATCTCCAGCCGTTTTACAAAGCGCAATGCAAGCGTTTGAAGCGTCTTTTGCCGCGGTTAGCGGTGTTGTCATCGCGTTGCTTTTTTCTCTCGCGCTAGTCGTTTTGGTGATGGCTCGTCATTTACCCAAGCAGCAGACGGGCAGCTGACTCCAGGCAAGAGGCAGGATTTTGAGGTTGCTCTGCTTTTGCAACAGCGCGCCGCAGCTTTGGTCCAAAGCTGTCGTTTCATAAAGTACGCGTGCGGCGGCTTTGGGCTGCCGAACGGCGACAGTCAAAATCTATTCCAAAGCAGCCCGCCTCGCTGACTCCGTTTCGGCCGCCAGGGATTAATGCTCACAGCAGGAAATTCGATTTCGACCTGGGTTGAGGCCTAGCTCGCTCCAGTCCTCGGAGGCCTGTTGATGCAAAGAGCTTTGGCAAAGCTCTTGCGCCCATTCACTGCGCTGGCACAGGCAGTGCCGTGAAGGTTTGCGCGGGAGCTATTATCTGGTCGCGGCAGGCGACCAGGGGCAGGTCGCGCTGCCCCGATTCGGTGCGAGAGACCAGGGCATACAAGGTGCTCACGGCCCTGGACACGGCATCGGGCACGGCGCGCCCTTGAATCAGATGGCCCAGCAGCACGGCCGAGAACACATCGCCCATGCCGTTGGGCAGGGGGTGCAGGTCGATATAGGGCGTCTGTACCAGCCAGGACTTGTCGGCAGTCACGGCCAGCGTGGCCAGTTGGTCGGCAGGCAGATCGTCGGTGCGCAGGCTGGTGATGACGATCAGGGCCGACGGGCTGTGATGCAGTTGCGTCAGCATGGCTCGGGCCGCCTGGGTGGCCGCTTCCACGGTGCTCAGCGGCTGGCCGCCGCACAGCAGCTCGAACTCGTAATGGTTGGGCGTGATGACGCTGGCCTGGGACAGCGCGCGCTTGCGCAGAAAGTCCGGGATGCCGGGGCGCACAAACACGCCGCGCCCCACATCGCCCATGACCGGGTCGCACAGATAGTGTGCCTTGGGCTGGGCGGCGCGCACCTCCTGCACGGCGGCCAGAATGGCTTCGCCCACACCGGCATCGCCCAGATAGCCAGAGAGCACGGCCGTGCAGCGCGCCAGCACGCCGCGGGCGCGCAGGCCGTCCAGCACATCCTGTACATGGGCGGGCGTGAAGACCTGGCCCTTGAACTCGCCGTAGCCCGTGTGGTTGGAGAACTGCACCGTATGCACGGCCACGGGCTCTATGCCCAGCAGCTGCAGCGGCAGCATGGCGGCGTCGTTGCCCACATGGCCGTAGGCGACATGGGATTGAATGCTGAGAACCAGCGGGGGTGCCTGCGTGCTGGGCATGAGGGCTCTTTCGTGAGTGATCGAGATGCTTGCGGCAAGCATCGCGTTGCAAAGATAAAGTGAGCTGCTTGCGCTTGCCAATCAATCAATTCAGATAGTTTTGTATCTGAACTCTATGAATGGCAAGCGGTATTGGCTCACTTTATCTGAGTGAGCAGAAGTCTTAGCCCAGCTCTGCCATCAGCTCGATTTCCACGCAGCAGCCCAGGGGAATCTGGGCCACGCCGAAGGCGCTGCGGGCGTGCTTGCCGGCTTCGCCGAAGACTTCGCCCAGCAGTTCGCTGCAGCCGTTGGTGACCAGATGCTGCTCGGTATAGCTGGTGCTGGAGTTGACCAGGCTCATGACCTTGACGATGCGCTTGACACGATTCAGATCGCCGCCGCAGGCATGCTGCAGCGTGCCCATCAGATCCACGGCCACGGCTCGGGCTGCCTGCTTGCCTTCTTCGGTCGTCATGTTCTCGCCCAGCTTGCCGACCCAGGGCTGGCCGTTCTGCTTGGCGATATGGCCGCTGAGGAACACCAGATTGCCGGTCTGCATATAGGGCAGGTAGGCGGCTGCAGGCATGGCCACTTCGGGCAGGGTGATGTTCAGGGCTTTGAGTTTTTCATAGACGCTCATGACGGCTCCAAAAAGTGCGAGGCTAAGGATCGACAAGTTTGACACAGCAGCGGGCCCGGGCATGGATCGCCTTGGCACAGCGGCCATAGCTTTTGAATTGATAGCTGCTCGCACAATGAGAGCAAGTGTTTGATGCCGTTTTGGTGTGCGAGACAGGGCAGGGATAGTCGCAATGCTAGGCGCGGGCGCTCGCTCCTAGCATGACAGCATGCCGCTCCATCAGACTCCAAGCTCTCAGCGTCACCGCCTGTCGTGGCTGGCGCCGCTCTGGGGTTGTGTGCTGGGCGCCGCATGGCAGGTGACCCAGGCCAGGCTGTGGCATCTGTCGCTCTACCAGATCTTGCTGGCCTGGGGTTTGCTGACACTGCTGTTTGCATGCAGATGGCGTGGCAGACCCTGGCAGAGCTGGTGGCTGATGCTGTTGGGTGCTGCCTGCTGTGTGGCGGGGGGGACGGGTTGGCGTGCACATGTTTATCTGACGCAGACCCTGCCACAGGCGCTGGAGGCGGTGGACTTGCAGGTGGAAGGCCGGATTGCCTCCATGCTGCAGAACCAGGCCAACGGCCAGCGCTGGCGTTTTGTGGTCGATAGTTCGGATGCCGGCGTGCCAAGGCTGCTGGAGCTGTCCTGGTATGGCCCGTTCGGGCAGGTGCCGGACGCCAGCCAGCCTCTCGTCCCTGACTGGGCCCAGGGCATGGCGCTGAGTCCCGGCCAGCGTTGGCGCTTCACGGTGCGCATCAAGCGCCCGCATGGCTCGCGCAATCCTCACGGCTTTGACTATGAGCTGCTGGCCTGGGAGCAAGGAGTGCAGGCCACGGGCTATGTGCGCAAGCAGCCCGCGCCCGAACTGCTGGGCGTGACAAGCCAATATCCGCTGCAGCGCTGGCGACAGGGCTTGCGCGATCGCATTCAGGGCGAGGCATTGCGTTTGCAGCGCTGGTTGCCAGGTGGCGGTGCAGAGCATGCTCAGACCGCTCTGGGCGTGGTGGCTGCGCTGGCCGTGGGCGATCAGCAGGCGATCGAGCGCAAGGACTGGACCCTGTTCCGTCAGACAGGTGTGGCGCATCTGATGAGCATATCGGGCCTGCATATCACCATGTTTGCCTGGCTGGCAGTCTTGATAGTGGGCCGTATATGGAGGCTGAGTGCGCGCGCTTGTCGTTGGATGCCTGCCCCGCGCGCGGCCCTGGTCATGGGCGTGTTACTGGCGGCGGCCTATGCCTTGTTCAGCGGTTGGGGCCTGCCTGCGCAGCGCACGATCTGCATGCTGGCCGTAGTGGCGCTGCTTCAATGGCTGGGCGTGCGCTGGCCCTGGGCCTGTGTATGGCTGCTGGCACTGGCGGTGATTGTTGTGGCCGATCCCTGGGCGTTGTGGCAGGCTGGGTTCTGGCTCAGTTTTGTCGCCGTCGGCGTATTGCTTGCTTCCAATTCAGGGGCCGTTAGCGCTGAAGCTGCAAGCGCAAAAAGACGATTTCTCGCAAGATTGAAGGAGTTGTGGCGCGAGCAGTGGCTGATCTCCCTGGCCTTGGCACCACTGGGTCTGCTGCTGTTTGGTCAGGTGTCCGTCGTGGGCCTGCTGGCCAATCTGCTGGCCATTCCCTGGGTGACATTGGTGGTCACGCCGCTGGCCTTGCTGGCTGCCGTGCTGCCCATGGCGGCAAGCGCTGCCGCCGTCGCCATGCTGCCCTTGATGAGCCTGCTGCAGTGGCTGGCTGCGCTGCCCGGAGCCGTATGGGCCTTGCCGCAGCCTGCCTGGTGGGCCAGTGTGCTGGCGATAGCCGCCGGACTGCTGGTGATTGCGCCTTTGCCACTCAGGTTGCGGCTGGTGGCGGCCATATTTGTTTTGCCAGCCCTGTTTTGGCCTCGATCATGGCCGCGTGCGGGCGAGTTTGAACTGCTGGCGGCGGATATCGGCCAGGGCAATGCCGTCATCATCAGCACAGCCAGCCACCGTCTGCTCTATGACGCAGGGCCGCAGTACAGCCGCCAGAGCGATGCCGGCGAGCGTGTGCTCCTGCCGCTGATGGCCGCGAATGGCATGCAGATTGATGCCATGATGCTCAGTCACAGCGACAAGGATCACACCGGCGGAGCTCTGGCCGTCAAGGAGGCTCAGCCTCGCGCGAAAGTCTGGGGCTCGGACTCGGTGATTCAAGCCCCGCAACTGGCGGGCCTGGCTCCGGTTCTGCGCTGTACACAGGGGCAGCACTGGCAATGGGATGGTGTGACGTTTGAAGTGCTGCACCCGCCTGCAGGAGAGGCCTGGCTCAATGGTCGCAAGGCCAAGCCGAACTTTGGCAGTTGCGTGTTGCGCCTGCGTTCGGCCAGCGGGCGCGTGGCCCTGTTGGCCGGAGATATCGAGGCAGCGCAGGAGCAGCAACTCTTGCAAACCAGTCTGGACGAGCCTGTGGACTGGCTGCTGGTGCCTCACCATGGCAGCAAGACTTCATCGACCGAGTCCTGGGTCAACACGCTGCGGCCGCGCTGGGCGGTGGTGCAGGCGGGCTATCTGAATCGCTTCGGGCATCCGGTGGCAGCTGTGGTGCAGCGCTATCAGGCGGTGGGCAGCCAGCTGGTGGCTCAGGATCGCTGCGGCGCGGCCTACTGGAACTCTGCTCAACCTGAAAAATTGGAGTGCGAGCGCTTGATTCGGGCGCATTATTGGGATGTCCATGCCGTTTCCAAGGAGCAGCCCTGAGAAACTGGCATGGAGCTTGCATTGATGTTGTACCGCTTTCGGGCGGATGCAGACATGCATGGTTGCACGCTCGTTGCCTGGCAGCTTGTCCGGTGCGGCGTCGCTAAACTGAAATCCGTGGCTTGCCTGCGTGAGCAGCGGCAAAAATAGAGAGGACAAGATGCGCACATTCGATGAGATGTATCTGAGCTTGCCCGCCGAAGGTGGTGCGGTGCGAGACCACTATCGGGACTATGCGCAGTGGCTGGGCAAACAATCGCAGGAATATCTGCGAGCGCGCAGTGCCGAGGCGGAAATCGTTTTTCGCCGCGTGGGTATCACCTTTGCCGTCTATGGCGACAAGGACGAGAGCGGCGCCGGTACGGAGCGCCTGATTCCGTTCGATTTGATCCCCCGCATCATTCCGGCCCATGAGTGGGCCAGCATGCAGGCCGGTCTGGCCCAGCGCGTGAAGGCGCTCAACTGCTTTATCCGCGATGCCTACCATGGCCAGGACATGGTGCGCGCCGGTCTGATTCCGACGGAGCTGGTGCGCGGCAACAGCCAGTACAGGCCCGAGATGGAGGGCATTCAGGTGCCCAACGATGTCTACGCCAATATCGCCGGCATAGACATCGTGCGCGCGCCCGATGAGCAGGGCAACGGCGTCTATTACGTGCTCGAAGACAATCTGCGCGTGCCATCGGGTGTTTCCTACATGCTGGAGAACCGCCGCATGACCATGCGCCTGTTCCCCGAACTTTTCGGCAAGCATGCCGTGGCACCCGTGGCCCACTATCCCGACATGCTGCTCGACACCCTGCGTGCCAGCGCACCGTCGGGTGTGCTGGAGCCCACGGTGGTGGTGCTGACGCCGGGCATGTACAACAGCGCCTATTTCGAGCATGCCTTCCTGGCCCAGCAAATGGGGGTGGAGTTGGTCGAAGGGCAGGATCTGGTGGTCGAGAAAGACGTGGTCTATATGCGCACCACCCAGGGGCTGCAGCGTGTGGACGTGATCTACCGCCGTGTGGACGATGATTTCCTCGACCCCGAGGTCTTCAGGCCCACATCGACGCTGGGCTGCAAGGGCCTGATGCGGGCCTACCGCGCAGGCAACGTCAATATCTGCAATGCCGTGGGCACGGGCCTGGCCGACGACAAATCGGTATATCCCTATGTGCCGGAGATGATCCGCTTCTATCTGGGTGAGGAGCCCATTCTGCAGAACGTGCCGACCTGGCTGTGCCGCAAGGAGGACGACCTCAAATACGTGCTCGACCACCTGCATGAGCTGGTCGTCAAGGAAGTGCATGGTGCAGGTGGCTACGGCATGCTGATCGGGCCGGCGGCGACCAAGGCCGAGATAGAGGCTTTTCGCCGTGTGCTGGTCGGCAATCCATCGGGCTATATCGCGCAGCCCACGCTTTCCCTGTCCACCTGCCCGACCATGGTGGAAAAAGGCATAGCGCCGCGCCATATCGACCTGCGGCCCTTTGTGCTCACGGGCACCGAGGTCAATATGGTGGCCGGTGGACTCACGCGTGTGGCGCTCAAGCAGGGATCGCTGGTGGTGAATTCGTCTCAGGGCGGCGGAACCAAGGATACCTGGGTGCTGGAAGATCAAGGGGGAGCTCGCTGATGCTGTCACATACCGCAGATCATTTGTATTGGATGTCCCGCTACACCGAGCGGGCGGAAAAAAATGCTGCAAGCATTTTTTCACCAGAATACGGCGCGCGCGTTCAGCGCGTGCGGGGTTCTCTGCCCAAGGAGGGCCTATGCTGAGCCGTACTGCCGATCATTTGTATTGGATGTCCCGCTACACCGAGCGGGCGGAGAACACCGCGCGCATGCTCAGCGTGGCCTATGAAACCGCCATGCTGCCGCAGGCCATTCATGATGCGCACCGTGGCTGGCAGAGCGTGCTGTCCATCAGCGAGCTGATCCCGGCTTTCAAGGCTCAGTTTCCCGTGGTGGATCGTGAGTCGGTGCTGCAGTTCATGGTGTCGGACGAGGCCAATCCGTCCTCCATCTTTGCCTGTCTGAAGGCTGCACGCGAGAACGCGCGTGCCGTGCGCGGTGCGCTGACCACGGAGTCCTGGGAAACGCAGAATCAGACCTGGCTGGCGCTGCAGCGCCACTTCGGCAAGGATGCCTGGAAAAAGGATCCGGCGCAGTTCTTCGAATGGGTCAAATACCGCTCGCACCTGTGGCGCGGTGTGTCGCTGGGCACCATGCTCAAGGACGAGGCGCTGCACTTTGTGCGCCTGGGCACTTTTGTCGAGCGGGCCGACAACACGGCACGTTTGCTGGATGTGAAGTTCCATTCCATAGAGCGCGACTACCACGGCATGCCGCGCGGTCGCGCCCTGATGAACTTCGACTTCTATCACTGGAGCGCCTTGCTGCGCAGCGTCTCGGCCTTCGAGGTCTACCGCAAGGTCTACCGCGATGTGATCACGCCCGAACGCGTGGCCGAGCTGCTGATGCTGCGCGCCGACATGCCGCGCTCGTTGCTGGCTAGCATGCATGAGGTGGTCAAGAACCTGGAGCGCGTGGCCAACGACCATTCGCAGGAAACCACGCGCAAGGCCGGACGCTTGCTGGCCGACCTGCAATACGGTCGCATCGACGAGATACTGACCACCGGCCTGCACGCCTATCTGACGCAGTTTCTCGACCGCGTCAACGATCTGGGTTCCGGCATCAGCCGGGACTTCCTGATGCCGACCTGAGGCCGGGGTCTCCAAAGCAAAAGCGGCCCTGAGGCCGCTTTTGTCTTTCAGCGTGAAGCCGAAATTATTCGATCTCGCCCATCAGCGACTGCAGATAGTTCTGCGTGCCGACCTTGTCGATCAGGTCGAGCTGGGTTTCGAGGAAGTCGATGTGCTCTTCGGTGTCGTCCAGAATCTTCTGCAGCAGATCGCGCGAAACATAGTCGCGCACGGATTCGCAGTGTGCGATCCCGTCCTTGATGGTCTGCTGCGCCGCTTGCTCCAGGCGCAGGTCGCAGGCCAGGGCTTCCGGCACGTCCTCGCCGATCTGCAGCTTGCCCAGGTCCTGCAGATTGGGCAGGCCGTCGAGCATGAAGATGCGGTCCATCAGCGCGTCGGCATGCTTCATCTCGCCGATGGATTCCTCATATTCCTTCTTGGCCAGCTTGTCGAAGCCCCAGTGCTTGTACATGCGGTAATGCAGAAAGTACTGGTTGATGGCGGTCAGTTCGTTCTTGAGCTGGGCTTGCAGCCAGGAAATGACTTGTGCATCACCTTTCATGGTGGGACTCCTTCTCGGGCAGTTGTTGTCCGCGTCGATTGTCCATGCTTTATGAGGCAAATCAAACAAAGCCCATGCCCGCGCGAATTGGCTGCATCTGATGCGCGTTCTCGTTTAGCTTACGTGCTGCCTGACTGACCTTCCTCGCGAGGTTTGACTCAGTGATGACAACAAAAGCTATGAGCGTGATTGAAGGACTATTGGCTTGAACTACCTGGTTTCGGCCCACAATAGAAAGCTGAGCTGCACAGCGGTGCGGCTTGACTTCAGAAGCCGGGAATCTGGTTTGATAGGTTTTATAAATCAATTTAATGAAATCAATCGATTGGTTTTATTAAGCGGGCCGCTCTAAACTTCATCCTGTCTTCAAACACTAACCACAAGGAAACAGCAAATGTCTCTGATCAACACTCAAGTTCAACCTTTCAAGACCGAAGCCTATGTGAACCGCAACGGCAAGGGTGAATTCATCACCGTGACTGAAGAGAGCCTGAAGGGCAAGTGGTCTGTGGTGATCTTCATGCCCGCCGCCTTCACCTTCAACTGCCCCACCGAAATCGAAGACGCAGCCAACAACTACGCCGAGTTCCAGAAGGCCGGTGCCGAGGTCTACATCGTGACCACCGACACCCACTTCTCGCACAAGGTGTGGCACGAAACTTCCGACGCAGTGGGCAAGGCCAAGTTCCCCCTGGTTGGCGACCCCACACACCAGCTGACCAACGCTTTCGGCGTGCACATCCCTGAAGAAGGCCTGGCTCTGCGCGGTACCTTCGTGATCAACCCCGAAGGCGTGATCAAGACCATGGAAGTGCATTCCAACGAAATCGCTCGTGACGTGTCCGAAACCCTGCGCAAGCTCAAGGCTGCCCAGTTCACCGCCGCCAACCCCGGCCAGGTGTGCCCCGCCAAGTGGAAGGAAGGCGCCAGCACGATCACTCCTTCGCTGGATCTGGTCGGCAAGATCTAAGTCTGATACCTATCGGCTGAGCGTGCATGCGCTCTGAAAGCCGGACGACGTTCAGGCGAGTGCCGCCTGTCCGTCCGGCTTTTTTTCGCCCTTTTTTTGCTTTCATGGGCGGGCAAAGGCCTCAAAAGCACTTTGCTGCATTGCATCAACAACTCTAAATTCAAAGGAATCCACCATGCTTGACGATCAACTCAAAGCCCAACTCGCCGCCTACCTGGAACGCGTGCAGCAGCCGTTTGAGCTGGTGGCTTCTCTGGATGACAGCGAGACCAGTGCACAGATGCACGATCTGCTGAAGACCATCCAGTCCCTGCGCAGCGACAAGATTTCGCTGCGCACCGACGGCAGCGATGCCCGCAAGCCCTCGTTCACGCTGCAGCGCCAGGGCACGGCCACCCAGCTGCGTTTTGCCGGCCTGCCCCTGGGCCATGAATTCACCTCGCTGGTGCTGGCCCTGCTGTGGACGGGCGGCCATCCTCCCAAGGTGGAGCAGGATGTGATCGACCAGATCAAGGCTCTGGACGGCGACTTCAACTTCGAGGTCTATATGAGCCTGAGCTGCCACAACTGCCCCGACGTGGTTCAGGCGCTGTCGCTGATGGCCATTCTCAACCCCAAGGTCAAGACCACGGTGATCGAAGGTGGTGCCTTCCAGAAGGAAGTGAGCGAGCGCGAAATCATGGCCGTGCCCATGGTGTTCATGAACGGCAGCGTGTTCGGCTCCGGTCGCATGACCATCGAAGAAATCGTGGCCAAGCTGGACACCGGTGCAGCCTCGCGTGACGCAGCCAAGCTGTCGGCCAAGGAAGCCTTCGACGTGCTGATCATCGGTGGCGGTCCTGCCGGCGCGGCAGCCGCCGTGTACGCGGCTCGCAAGGGCATTCGCACCGGCGTGGCAGCCGAGCGCTTTGGCGGCCAGGTCAACGACACACTGGCGATCGAGAACTACATCTCCGTGCTGGAAACCGACGGACCCAAGTTCGCCGCAGCCCTGGAAGCCCACACCCGCGCCTATGACGTGGACATCATGAACCTGCAGCGCGCCGAGAAGCTGATTCCCGCAGCGCAGCCCGGTGGTCTGGTGGAGGTGCAACTGGCCAATGGCGGCTCGCTCAAGGCCAAGACCGTGATCCTGTCCACCGGTGCGCGCTGGCGCAACGTGAACGTACCCGGCGAAGCCGAGTACAAGAACAAGGGCGTGGCTTACTGCCCGCACTGCGACGGTCCGCTGTTCAAGGGCAAGCGCGTCTCGGTGATCGGCGGCGGCAACTCCGGCATCGAAGCTGCGATCGACCTGGCTGGTCTGGTGGCCCATGTGACGGTGGTGGAATTTGCCGATCAGCTCAAGGCCGATGCCGTGCTGGTCAAGAAGCTGCACAGCCTGCCCAATGTGACCGTCATCACCAACGCCCAGACCACCGAGATCACGGGTGCCAACGGCAAGGTCAACGGCCTGAGCTACAAGGACCGTACAAGCGGCGCAGAGCACCATGTGGAGCTCGAAGGTGTGTTTGTGCAGATCGGCCTGGTGCCGAACACCGAATGGCTCAAGGGCACACTGGAGCTGAGCAAGTTCGGCGAAATCATGGTGGATGCCAAGGGGCAGACCAGTCTGCCCGGGGTGTTCGCCGCCGGTGACTGCACCACGGTGCCTTACAAGCAGATCGTGATCGCCGCCGGCGCCGGTGCCACTGCAGCGCTATCGGCCTTCGATCATCTGATCCGCAACTAAACGGCCTGCATCGCTTGCAAGGTAAGCGATGGTAGCTATTAAAAAAGGACTGCTTGGGCAGTCCTTTTTTCTTATGGACGGCCGCGAAGAGGGGCATGGCCGCCGGGATTGTCAGGGCTGCAGCGTTCATCGGGTCGGGACAGCCGCCTGAAAACAGGCGATGGTGCAAGCCGCAGCCTTGCGCCAAGACTCAATTCCCGGTTTTGTAACGAATTCATTTGCGGTTGAGAATTATTCGCATATACTTTCTCCATTCAGCCAGCCAATGCCGTGCCAGCTACAGGCCGCGAAGCCTCTGACGTTTCGACCTGTGGCCATTGAGGTACCAATCAGAAGCCAGCTCTTGTCCATTTCTATGAATAAAGAGGGTTTCTGGTATGGCATCCGCCACCGCTTTGCACGCCCGCGCCATGCTGGCGCCACGCTCCAATCTCCGTCCGCTGGCTCTGGCCTGCGCACTGGCCTGCGCTGCCATCTCGGTTCAGGCGCAGCAAAAGTCTTCCGAATCCATTCAAGTTGCAGCGGCCCGCACCGACCGCAACACTCCCGTGCTGCGCGATGTGGTGGTCAGTGCCTCGCGCGACGAGCAGGATGCCGACAGCCTGCCCATGACGGTGGACGTCATCGATGCCAAGCAGATGGAAGAGGAGCAGATTGGCGACATCCGCGAGCTTGCAGCCAAGCTGCCCAATGTGACCGTGCCGCGCAGTCCTGCGCGTTTCACGTTGGCCGGCTCTCCTACCGGGCGCGACCAGAACAGCGGCTTCAATATCCGCGGCCTCGAAGGCAACCGCGTACTGATGCTGGTCGATGGAGTGCGTCTGCCGCGCAGCTATACCTTCAGCGCCAATGCCTTTGGCCGTGACTATCTGGACCTGGGTCTGGTGCAGCGCGTGGAAATTCTGCGCGGTGCCGTGCCTGCGCTCTATGGCTCGGACGGCATGGGCGGTCTGGTCAACTTCATCACCGTACAGCCCAGCGATCTGCTCAAGGACGGCAAGACCATTGGCGGCCGGGTCTCGGCCAGCTATGACGGCTCGGACAACGGCAAGCGCCTGGGCGCAACCCTCGCGGGCAAGGCCAGCGATGAATGGAGTTGGCTGCTTTCGGCCGGTGTGGGCCGCTCCAGCGCGCTGGAGAATATGGGCAGCAATAACACCGTGGGTGCTCTGCGTACCACGCCCAATCCCGAAAAGGACAAGAGCCATTCGCTGCTGGGGCGCCTGGTCTATACGCCATCGGCCGTGCAAAAACATGTCTTCACGCTGGAAAACGTGGACAAGCGCGCCGACTACGACCTGTTGAGCGCTCGCAGCGCCACCGTCCGTGATTCGCGTGCCGAGACCACCATGAAGCGCTGGCGCGCTACCTGGCAGGGGCAGTGGCAGCAGCTGGATACGGCACTGGCCGACGAGCTCAAGCTGATGGCCAGCTATCAAAGCTCGAGCTCGCGCGAGTTCGTGACCGAAACCCGCACCCCACCGCTGGCCTATCGCGAGCGCGATGTGACCTATGACGAGGATGCGCTGCAACTGCACGCCCAGGCCGGCAAGATGCTGCGCTGGAGCAATGGTCTCAGCGGCAAGTTCAGCTATGGCGTCGACTATCTGCGCGGCAAGGTGGTCAACGAGCAGAACGGCATCACGCCGCCGGCGGGCGAGAGCTTTCCGCTCAAGCGCTTCCCCGACACCACGGAAACCTCGACCGCGCTGTTTGCCCAGGCCGAGCTGCACTATGGTGCTTTCAGCCTGACGCCCGGATTGCGGGCCGAGCACTACAGCATCAAGCCCAAGCAGCAAGGGTTTGGCGGCACAGCGGTCAGCAATTCGGACTCTGCCGTCTCCCCCAAGCTGGGCGCCATGTTCCAGATGAACGATGCCTGGTCGGTCTACGGCAACTATGCCGCCGGTTTCAGGGCGCCGAACGCAGGGCAGATCAATGCCTTCTTCGAGAACCCGTTCATGTTCTACAAGAGCATTCCCAACCCCGATCTCAAGGCGGAAAAAAGCAATACCTTCGAGCTGGGCCTGCGTGGCCGCATGAGTGCGCTGCGCCTCGATGCCGCAGTATTCACGGGCCGCTACAAGGACTTCATTCAGGATCAGGTGCAGGTTGCGGGCGAATACGGCGATCGCAACAACCCCGCGACGTTCCAGTCCGTCAATCTGAACCGCGTGCATATCAGCGGCTTCGAGCTCAAGGCCGACTATGACTGGGGCCGGTTTGCGGGTGGCAACTGGCGCACCAATGCCGCCTATGGCTACACCAAGGGTACGGACAAGAGCACCAACAAGCCGGTGGACACCATCTCGCCGCAGCAACTGGTGCTGGGCGTGCGCTATGACCGCTCGAATGTGGGCGTGCAGCTCAGCGCCTCTCACTGGGCAGGCAAAAAAGACAAGGATGCGCCTGATCTTTCCACTGGCCGCCCCTTGCTCAGCCCATCCGCGACGGTACTGGATTTGAGTGCGCAATGGCGTATCCGTCCAGGCACGCGTCTGAATGTGGGCATCTACAACCTGACCGACAAAAAGTATTCGCGCTGGGCGGATGTACGTGGCTTGAGCCGCACGACGCAGATTGCCGATGCCTTTACCCAGCCGGGCCGCAATGTGCGCGTGTCCCTGGTTCAGGACTTCTGATTTTGTAGCTGACAGCGCTTGATGGATAAGCGCTGGAGGCCTTTTTGCTCAAGAACTACGGGAGTGTGCCATGTCTGTTTTCGAGAACGCCGCCAATGCCCAAAGTGCATCTGGCAGTCGCGATGAGGAATATCTGCTCACCGAGGGCGAGGCCCAACTGGCCACGGTGCTGGCGCTGATGACCGGTTTCAGCCAGGCCTGCTGTGCGGCGCACCGCGCGCCCATGGCTCAGAGGGTATCGACGCAACTGGGGCGCATGGCCGAAGGCCTGGACGGCTGTGAGCGCTCTGAGGGCATGCGCCACTTTCTGCAAAAGCTGGAGCAGCGTTGGGCCACGGTGGCCCGGGTGCTGGCCCAGCCTGAACCAGAGCCCGAAGCCCAGGCTTCGGCTCCCCGCTTTGACGACGAATTTTCCAACCCACAACCACATTGGCATCACAGCCCGGAGACCCTGCAATGAACGCCATCACATCCCCTGAAATCCAGACCATGACTGCGGTGCAGATCCGTGAGCAATTCGCGCAAAAGCGCGAGCAAGGCCTGCGTGCCAAGGATGCGGCCGAGGCGCTGCAGCTGAGCGAAGGCGCGGTCATCGCGGCCCATGGCGGCGAACATGACCGCACGCTCAAGGCCGTTCCGCTGCGCGCCGAATGGCTGGACATTCTTAAGGGCCTGGAAGCCTGCGGCACCGTGATGGCGCTCACGCGCAACGAATCCACCGTGCATGAAAAAGACGGTATCTACCAGAACCTCTCGGCCCAGGGCCCGGTCGGTCTGGCGCTGAGCCGCGAGATCGATCTGCGCCTGTTCTTCATGCACTGGCATGCCGGCTTTGCCGTGACCGAGGAGTCCGCCAACGGCAATCGCCCCGCCATACGCAGCCTGCAGTTCTATGACGCCGCCGGCCGTGCCGTGCACAAGGTGTTTGCGCGCGAGGTCACGGACATGGCGGCCTGGAATGCACTGGTGGAGCGCTTTGCCGAGCCCTCCGCAGGCTATGTGTTCCGCGAGCCTGCGGCCAAGCCGGCGATCAAGGCCGACGCCGAGATCGACGTGCCCGCGCTGAGCCAGGCCTGGACCGATATGAAGGACACGCATGAGTTCTTCGAGATGCTGCGCAGGTTCGGTGCCGAGCGCCAGCAGGCCTTCCGTCTGGTGCCTCAGTACTGCGAGCGCCTGAGCACCGACGCGGTCGCGCAGCTGCTGGGCGATGCGGCGGTGGACGGTGTCTCCATCATGGTATTTGTGGGCAGCAGCGGCTGCATCCAGATCCACACCGGCCCCGTGAGCAATATCCAGCCCATGGACGGCAAGGACGGCGTGCGCTGGATCAATGTGCTGGACAAGGGCTTCAACCTGCACCTGCGCACCGACCTGATAGCCAATGTCTGGGTGGTGCAGAAACCCACCAGCGATGGCGTGGTGACCTCGGTCGAGGCCTTTGATGCCGAAGGCAACAACATGGCCATGTTCTTCGGTGAGCGCAAGCCAGGCCAGCCCGAGCTGCAAGGCTGGCGCGATCTGGTGGCCGGCCTGCCGCGCAAGACTGCAGTGGCGGAGGCCGTATGAGCACGCCAGGCATTTCCCGACGCCAGGGTCTGCACTGGCTGGGCGCGGCCGTGGCGGGTACGGCCCTGCCGGCCCTGGCACAGACCGCCGCTGCCGCGCCAGGAGCGAAGCGGCTGGTGTCGCTCAGCGGCGCACTGACCGAGGTGGTCTATCTGCTCAATGCCCAGAGTCTGCTGGTGGGCACCGACACCACCAGCCTGTTTCCCGAAGCGGCGCAAAAAACCGCCAAGGTCGGCTATGTGCGCCAGCTCTCGGCCGAAGGCCTGCTCTCGCTCAAGCCCGATGCGGTGATCGCAACCAGCGAGGCCGGGCCTCCCGTGGTGCTCGATCAGATCCGTCAGGCAGGCGTACGCGTATCGCTGGTTGCGGCCAGGCACAACTGGGCCGAGGTGCAGGAAAAGGTCAAGGTCGTGGGGCGCGAGACAGGTCGTTCCAGCGAGGCCGACAAGCTGCTGGCCCAGCTCGATGCGCAGTGGAGCAGCGTCCAGGCCCAGGTGGCCAAGGCCCAGCGCAAGCCGCGCGTGCTGTTCGTGCTCTCGCACAGCGGCAGTCCGCAGGTGGCGGGCAAGGGCACGGCAGCCAATGCGCTGATCCAGTACGCGGGCTGTGTCAATGTCATCGACCAGTTCGACGGCTACAAGCCCTTGACTGCCGAAGCCATGGCCAGCGCTGCGCCCGAAGTCATCATCAACACCACGCAGGGTATCGAGGCTCTGGGTGGCGAGGCCGCCTTCTGGAAGCGGCCCGAGCTGGCACTGACGCCCGCCCATGCCAAGAAGGCACTGGTGACGCTGGAAGCCAGCCATTTGCTGGGCTTCGGCCCGCGCCTGCCCAGTGCCGTGCAGGCTTTGCATATGCGCGCTTTGCAGTGGGTGGCCTGAGCATGAGCGCAAGCATGGGGAGCGTGGCACCAAAGCCAGCAGTCGAGCTGCCCGTCGCATCACGTTGGCGCACTCCTGCTGGGCGGCTCAGCCGCAGCGCAGCCCTGCTGCTGGGGGCGGCTCTGGTGTTGCTGGCCATGGTGTGGGGCGCGGCCAGCGGGGCCTATGCCATTGCACCGGGGCAACTGCCCGGGATTGCCTGGGACGGGCTTCGCAGTCTTTTTGGCGCTGCCGTGGACAGCGGCCCCGAGCATCTGGTCTTTCTCAATATCCGCCTGCCGCGCCTGCTCATGGGCGTGGCTGCGGGTGCAGGACTGGGGCTGGCCGGCGCATTGATGCAGGGGCTGTTTCGCAATCCTCTGGCCGACCCCGGGCTCATCGGCGTGAGCAGCGGCGCGGCCCTGGCTGCCGGCATCACCATCGTGCTGGGCGGCCTGTATCTGCCCTGGCTGCCGCGTCATCTGGGCAGCTGGGCCCTGGTGGCCATGGCTTTTGGCGGCGGTCTGGCCGTGACCGCCGTGGTTTATGTACTGGGCCAGGTCCAGGGCACGACCCGCATCGGCCTGATGCTGCTGGCCGGCATTGCCATCAATGCGCTGGCCGGTGCCGGACTGGGCTTTCTGAGCTTTGTATCGACGGACGAGCAACTGCGCAATCTGCAGATGTGGTTGCTGGGCAGCCTGGGCGCCTCGCGCTGGAGTGCGGTGGCCCTGGTGTCGGTGGCTGTGGCCGTCAGCGCGGCGGCGGCGCTGGCGCTGGCCAGGCCGCTGAATGCGATTGCCCTGGGCGAAGCCCAGGCCAATCTGCTGGGCGTGGCCGTGGAGAAAACCAAGCGCCGCGCCGTGATGGTGGCTGCACTGGCCGTGGGTGCGGTGACCGCGACCACCGGCATCATCGGCTTCATCGGCCTGGTCGCGCCGCACTGGGTGCGGCTGATTGCCGGTCCCGATCATCGCGTGGTGCTGCCGGGGTCAGCCCTGCTGGGTGCGGCGCTGGTGGTCAGCGCCGATGCCGTGGCGCGCACCATCGTCAAGCCGGCCGAGCTGCCGCTGGGCGTGCTCACCGCGTTTATCGGCGTGCCGCTGTTTCTGGCCATGCTGCGCCAGTTCAGGAGCAAGGTATGAATGCGCACCACAGGCTGTCCAGCCTCGAATGCCGCAATCTGGGCGTTGGCGTAGCCAAGGGGCCGCGCCTGGCGACGGTGGATGTGCGGATTCAGGCCGGGCGCTTTACCGCCATCCTCGGCCCCAACGGCGCCGGCAAGTCCACGCTGATGTCCATGCTGGTGGGCGAGCGCGCGCCGCAGTCGGGCCAGGTTCTGCTCGACGGGCTGGAGCTGTCCGGGCATGCGGTGGAGGGCCTGGCACGTCGGCGCTCCGTCATGCCCCAGGATTGCAGCGTGGCCTTTGACTTCACGGCCCAGGAGGTGGTGGAGCTGGGGCGTTATCCGCATCGTCATCAGCCCGGCAACGGGGAGGCGCAGATTCCGGTGCAGGCCATGGAGTTGACCGGGGTTGATCATCTGGCGCAGCGCAGCATCAACACGCTGTCAGGCGGCGAGCGGGCTCGCACCCATCTGGCCAGGGCTCTGGCGCAGATCTGGCAGCCGCCCGCCGACGGCGCGGCGCGCTGGCTGCTGCTGGACGAGCCTACAGCCGCTCTCGATCTGGCTCATCAGCACCACGCCATGCGCCTGCTGCGCCAGTGGGCTGGGCAGCAGGGCGCAGGCGTGGTGGCGGTGATCCATGACCTGAACCTGGCGCTGCGCTATGCCGACGATGTGCTGGTGCTGGGCGGTGATGCCGGAGTGCATCACGGTGCGGTGCTGGATGTGCTGCAGCCTGCGCTGGTGCGCCAGGTCTGGGGCATGCAGTGCGACCCGGTGCACAGCAGCGACGGCGCGCTGCAATATATTTTTGTAGCGGATACCGCTTTGTCAGCTTGAAATTTCAGTGGACTGCATTGAATTCTGAAGCCAGTCATGCGCAGGCTGCTTCAGATTCAATAGTTCATGACCTGGCTGTCAATGGCTGTCAATGTGTATGCACGGTCAGCGCAACCAGCTTGAGCACCAGCGGCCTGACCATCATCACGCAGAAGAACGCCACCGGCATGGCCAGCGCATAGGCGCTGAACACTCGACGGACGTAGCCGGCATCAAAGCCGGTATTGGCCGCCACAATGGTGCAGCACATCAGGAAGGCCATGATGGCGGCCATGAAAAACGCGAAAACAAACGGCGTGTAACGCCTGTGCAGCTTCAGTGCGGAAAGTCTGGAGGAGAAGGAGCTGGAGTATGAATTCATGGGAACGATGCTGAAAATGCATTCGGCGTCATGGCGACTTGCGTTGCTGTGTCAAAGGCTTGAGGCCGAATGCATGGATGGGAAACAGGGTTGAACTGTAAGCACCACAGGCGGTCTGCGGTAGAGGTCCGGGGCTTGTTGTACTCATAAGCAGAACTTTCGAATTCAATTGGAGATACATTCGCAGTCATGCCGAATCTGCGAGCCATAGAAACCTTTGTCAAAGCGCTGGAGGGCGGCTCCATCGCCTCGGCTGCGCGCCAACTGGGCATTTCGCCCGCCGCTGCCAGCCAGAACATCGCGCGGCTGGAGCGCGAGCTGGGCACGCGCCTGATCACCCGCACCACCCGGTCCATGGCCTTGACCGAGGCCGGCGAGAGCTATCTGGCGCGCGTCGCTCCGGTGCTCGACGAGCTCGAAAAAGCCCAGTCCGATCTCTCGCTGATTCATGGAGAGCTGCAAGGCCGCCTGCGCATTGCCTGCATGGCAGCCTTCGGCCGCCATGTGCTGGCGCCGCTGCTGCCGGCGTTTGCCGCGCTGCATCCGCGACTGGAGCTGGAGCTCTTGATCACGGACCGGCATGTGGATGTGCTCAAGGAGGATGTGGACATCAGCGTGCGCTACCGCGATGTGCTGGAGCCCGGCATGTCGGTGCGGCTGCTGGCCTCGGTGCCACGCATTCTGTGTGCCTCGCCGCAGTACCTGCAGCAGCATGGCCGACCGCAGTCGGCACAGGATCTGCTTGAGCATCCCTGTCTGCTGTATCGGCGCGAGCGTGACGGCCGGCTCATGCGCTGGCCCTTTATGCGCGATGGCCAGCGCACCGATCCGCAGCAGAAAATTGCGGCCATAGGCAGCGATATCGATGCCCTGGTGGAGTTCGCCGCTGCCGGTGGCGGTATCGCCTGGGCCGGCAGCTTCATCGTCCATGAGGAGATGCGCAAGGGGCGGCTGGTGCCTCTGGCACTCAAGCCGGCGCGCAAGGGCCAGTTGCAGTTCGAGGATGCTCCGCTGGACTTCTTCGCCTGCTTCAAGGATCGTAAATATGTGCCGGCCAAGGTCCGCGCCCTGGTGGACTATCTGCTGAAGGAGCTGCCGCAGCAGCCCGTCCTGCGTTGAGCGAGGACAATGCGTGGCGCCTGCATTGCCCGTAGTTCTTGACGCCGGCGCGGGCTAAAGGCACGGGCTAGGTAAGGGCGGCCGAGCAAGAGCCGCCTCGCAGCGAGGGCTGCGTCCCCTTGGG
This sequence comes from Comamonas sp. NyZ500, assembly GCF_016772095.1. Lineage (NCBI taxonomy): Bacteria > Pseudomonadati > Pseudomonadota > Betaproteobacteria > Burkholderiales > Comamonadaceae > Comamonas > Comamonas sp. NyZ500. Next base: position 444,120 of record NZ_JAEIJE010000002.1, read on the forward strand.
GAAGCGGCGAAGCCGCTCAGGGGGAGGCTTAATGTCCCAGATGCTGCGGCAGCACTTCCTGCAAGATGGTGGTGGCAATCTCTTCGATCGACTTGGTGGTGCTGGACAGCCACTCGATGCCGCTCCTGCGCATCATGGCCTCGGCCTCGGCCACCTCGTAGCGGCAGTTGGGCAGGCTGGCGTACTTGGAGTCGGGGCGGCGTTCGTTGCGGATGCTGGACAGGCGCTCGGGCTGAATCGTCAGGCCAAACAGCTTTTTGCGGTAGGGCTCCAGCGCGGGCGGCAACTGCTTGCGCTCGAAGTCTTCGGGAATCAGCGGGTAGTTGGCCACCTTGAGGCCAAACTGCATGGCCAGGTACAGGCTGGTTGGCGTCTTGCCCGAGCGGCTCACGCCCACCAGAATCACGTCGGCGCCGCTCAGGTCGGCATGGGTCTGGCCGTCGTCATGGGCCAGCGTGTAATTGATGGCCTCCATGCGCTCCAGATATTCCTTGCTCTCGCTGATGTCGGCAAAGCGGCCCACGCGGTGCAGCGACTTCTGGCCCAGCTCCACCTCCAGCGGGCGCACAAAGGTGCCGAACATGTCGAACAGCTTGCCCTTGCAGTTGGCTTCAAGGAATTCCAGCATCTCCTGATTGACCAGGGTGGTGAAGATGATGGGCTTTCTCTTCTCCACCTCGGCCACATGGTTGATCTGGCGCACGGCCTGATGAATCTTGTCCATGGAGTCCACAAAGGGGATGCGAATCAGCCTCGGCTTGCTCTCGAACTGGGCCATGATGGCCGTGCCAAAGGTCTCGGCCGTGATGCCTGTGCCGTCAGAAATGACAAAAATTGTATGGGTATGCATGGTGCGCGCAGTTATTAGGTGGGACCTGTGCAAGCAATGCCATGTCCCGGACTCTGAATCTGGTTTGAGCCACGCGACGCTCGCCGGCTCAGCCTACAATGGCGCCCATTATTCCCAAATTCAAGCCCATGCTCGTTGACGGTCGACATCCAGAACAGCAAAGCACTGCACTCAAGCAGCATGGGTTCGCGTGCCCTGGCCATTCAGCCCAGAGCCGCCTGCGTACCGGTTTTTAACTTTGGAGCTTCCCATGTCTCAACTGTTCGAAGCGACCGCTCTGGTCGTTCCGTTTGAAAAACTGAGAATGTCTGATGTCGAGTCCGTAGGCGGCAAGAACGCCTCGCTCGGCGAAATGATCTCGCAACTGCCCCAGGGCGTACGCGTGCCTACCGGCTTTGCCACCACGGCTCATGCCTTCCGCGAGTTCCTGGCATTTGAAGGTCTGGCCGGCAAGATCTCGGCCAAGCTGGCCGCTCTGGACGTGGACGATGTCCGCGCTCTGGCCGCTGTGGGCGCGGAAATCCGCGCCATGGTGGAGAGCCAGCCTTTCCCTGCCGATCTGGAGCAGGCCATTCGTGAGGAATTTGTCCGCCTGCAAGGCGGCAATGCCGAGGCATCGTTTGCCGTGCGCTCTTCCGCCACGGCAGAAGACCTGCCCGATGCATCGTTTGCCGGCCAGCAGGAAACCTTCCTGAACGTGGTGGGCATCGAAGACGTGCTGCACAAGATGAAGGAAGTGTTCGCGTCGCTGTACAACGACCGCGCCATCTCCTACCGCGTGCACAAGGGCTTCGAGCACGATGTGGTGGCACTGTCCGCCGGCGTGCAGCGCATGGTGCGCTCCGACAAGGGCGCTGCCGGCGTGATGTTCACCATCGACACCGAATCCGGTTTCGAGGAAGTGGTCTTCATCACCTCCAGCTACGGCCTGGGCGAGACCGTGGTGCAGGGCGCCGTGAACCCCGACGAGTTCTATGTGCACAAGCCCATGCTCAAGGCTGGCAACAAGGCGCTGATTCGCCGCAATCTGGGCTCCAAGCTGATCCAGATGATCTTTGCCACGCCCGAGGAAAAGGCTGCAGACGGCAAGCTGGTCAAGACCACCGATGTGGCCCACGAACTGCGCAACCGCTATTCGCTGACCGACGAGGAAGTGCAGCAGCTGGCGCATTACGCTCTGGTGATCGAGCAGCACTACGGCCGCCCCATGGATATCGAATGGGGCAAGGACGGCACCGACGGCCAGCTCTACATCCTGCAGGCGCGCCCCGAAACCGTGAAGAGCCAGGCCAAGGGCCAGGCCGAGCTGCGCTACAAGCTCAAGGGCACGGGCACCGTGCTGGCCGAAGGCCGCGCCATCGGCCAGAAGATCGGCACCGGCCCCGTGCGCCTGGTGTCCGACATCTCGCAGATGGACCAGGTGCAGGCCGGCGACGTGCTGGTGACCGACATGACCGACCCCAACTGGGAGCCCGTCATGAAGAAGGCTTCGGCCATCGTCACCAACCGCGGTGGCCGTACCTGCCACGCCGCCATCATTGCGCGCGAGCTGGGCATCCCTGCCGTCGTGGGCTGCGGCAATGCGACCGATCTGCTCAAGGCCGAAACACTGGTCACCGTGTCCTGCGCGGAAGGCGATACCGGCAAGATCTATGATGGCCTGCTGGAAACCGAAGTGACCGAGGTCAAGCGTGGCGAGATGCCCAGCATCCCCACCAAGATCATGATGAACGTGGGCAACCCCCAGCTGGCTTTCGACTTTGCCCAGCTGCCCAACGAAGGCGTGGGTCTGGCCCGTCTGGAATTCATCATCAACAACAACATCGGCGTGCACCCCAAGGCCATCCTGGACTACCCCGCCGTTGACGCCGACCTGAAGAAGGCGGTCGAGTCCGTGGCGCGTGGCCATGCTTCGCCCCGTGCCTTCTACGTGGACAAGGTGACCGAAGGTGTGGCAACGATTGCCGCTGCCTTCTGGCCCAAGCCCGTGATCGTGCGCATGTCGGACTTCAAGTCCAACGAATACCGCAAGCTGATCGGCGGCAGCCGTTACGAGCCCGAGGAAGAGAACCCCATGCTGGGCTTCCGCGGTGCCGCGCGCTACATCTCGGCTGAGTTCGGCGAGGCCTTCAAGATGGAATGCGAAGCCCTGCTCCGTGTGCGCGAGGACATGGGCTTGACCAACGTCAAGATCATGATCCCCTTCGTGCGTACACTGGGCCAGGCCAAGCGCGTGACCGAGTTGCTGGCCGAGAACGGCCTCAAGCGCGGCGAGAACGGCCTGCAGCTGATCATGATGTGCGAAGTGCCCTCCAACGCAGTCCTTGCCGAAGAGTTCCTCGAGTACTTCGACGGCTTCTCCGTGGGCTCCAACGACCTGACCCAGCTGACCCTGGGCCTGGACCGCGACTCGGGCCTGGAGCTGCTGGCCGCCGACTTCGACGAGCGCGACCCCGCCGTCAAGAAGCTGCTGGCTCGTGCCATCAAGGCCTGCCGCGACCAGAACAAGTATGTGGGCATCTGCGGTCAAGGCCCTTCGGATCACCCCGACTTTGCCAAGTGGCTGGCCGACGAAGGCATCTCGTCCATCTCTCTGAACCCTGACAGCGTGGTCTCCACCTGGCAGAAGCTGGCTGAATAAGCCTTGCGCATCGGCATGCAGACGCATCACGCGCCCGTGCATGACGATGCTGTGTCGGATGCTCCGCGACAGGCATTCGATGCTTTGGGCAATCCGGTGGAAGTCACCTTCCCGCCGGATCTGCACGATACCTACCACCTGAGACTCAAGGCCTTGCTGCTGACGGTCTGGGTGGTATTTTCATTTGGCATCTGCTACTTTGCGCGCGATATCCAGGCGCTGGTGCCCGACTGGCCCGTGGCCTACTGGATGGCGGCCCAAGGGGCGGTCCTGATGTTCCTGCTCATCATCGTGGTCTATTGTGTGGCCATGGATTATTTTGAACGCCAGCAGGCGCGTGACGAGGCGCGCAAAGCGGCTGAGGCTCACGACGCCTCCTCTGCCGCTTCCGATCTTCATGCCTGAGCGGCCAGTTCTGAGCCGTGCCTATCACTGGCGGCTGCATCGCATCCTGTTTCTCTATGTGCTGGGAACGGCAGGCTTTCTGCTGACCATGCTCTGGGCCGAGGAGCGCGGGCTCTCTCGCCACTGGATCGGCCCCATCTTCCTGTTCTCCACGGTGATGGTGTACGCGGCCATCGGCGTGTATTCGCGCACCAGCGATGCCGAGGAGTATTTCGTCGCCGGCCGGCGCATTCCGCCTTTCTACAACGGCATGGCGGCCGCTGCCGACTGGATGAGCGCAGCCTCCTTCATCAGCCTCTCCGGTGCGCTTTATCTGCAAGGCTTTTCGGGAACCGGCACGCAGCCCGGCGGACTGGCCTATGTCCTGGGATGGACGGGCGGGTTCTGTCTGGTCGGCATGCTGATTGCACCCTATCTGCGGGCCATGAATCTCTATACCGTGCCGGATTTCTTTCAGGCGCGCTATGGCGGACGTTGGCCGCGCATTATTGCTGCGCTGGCGGCCATCACCTGTTCCTTCACCTATGTGGTGGCGCAGATCTATGGCGTGGGCCTGATTGCTGCGCGACTGACCGGCGTGCAGTTCGAGATCGGCATAATGCTGGGGCTGGGCGGCGTGCTGCTGTGCTCGTTCCTCGGCGGCATGCGGGCGATCACCTGGACCCAGGTGGCGCAATATGTGGTGATCCTGCTGGCCTTCATGCTGCCTGTCTCCTGGCTGGCCTACAAACAGCTGGGCAACCCCTGGGCGCAGCTGGCCTATAGCCAGCAACTGGGCAAGATCGGCGCCATGGAGCAGCAGTTGCTTTCCTCAGAGGCCGAGCAGTCGGTGCTGGAGGCCTATCGCACCCGTGCTCAGGTGCTGCAGGCCAAGCTGCGCGATGTGCCCAATGTGCTGGCGGCCGAACGCCAGGCATTGAGCGAGCATATCCGCGAGCTGCGCACCAGCAGCGGCAATATCGGCGCCATCATGGCTGCCAGCCGGGAGCTGGCCGCCATGCCCAAGGACGAGGCGGCGGCGCGCGAGCTCTGGAGTCGTGAGTTGCACGAGGCCTATGAGCGGGCCAAGCCGCTGGGCGGCATGCCGCTGCAAAGCCAGCCTTTCGCGGGGGATCCGGATGGCTCTCCGGCCGAGCGGCAGGCCTATGAGGAAAGTCGGCGCAATTTTCTGGCGCTGATGTTCTGCCTGATGGTCGGCACGGCCGGGCTGCCGCACTTGCTCACGCGCTATTTCACGGTTCCCTCGGTGTCTGCCGCACGTACCTCCGTGGCCTGGTCGCTGTTCTTCATCGGGTTGCTGTATCTGGGGGCGCCAGCCTTGGCCGTACTGGTGAAGTACGAGGTCATGAGCAATCTCGTTGGCACGCATTTCGATGCCTTGCCGAACTGGATAGCGCAGTGGTCAAGGGTGGACGCCTCGCTGCTGTCGGTGGAGGACATCAACGGCGATGGCATTTTGCAGTTCGCCGAAATCCGCATGGGGGCCGACCTCATCATGCTGGCTACTCCAGAACTCGGCGGCATGCCTTATGTGCTCTCCGGGCTGGTGGCTGCGGGCGGGCTGGCGGCGGCCCTGTCCACGGCCGACGGTCTGCTGCTGACCATCAGCAATGCCCTGGTGCGGGATCTCTATTTCCAGGAGCGCCAGCGCCTGGATACGCGCAAGCGCCGCATCTCGCCTGAACAGCGAGTGATTCTTTCCAAATTCGCATTGCTGCTGGTGGCCCTGTCGGCGGCGTTTGTGGCGGCGCGACGCTCTTCGGACATTCTTCCCATGGTCTCTGCCTCCTTCTCTCTGGCGGGCTCGGCTTTGGTGCCGGCCATGGTGCTGGGCATCTTCTGGCGTGGCACCACGCGTCGTGGTGCGGTGGCCGGCATGTTGCTGGGCCTGGCCGTGACGCTTTACTACATGGCCTCGCACGTTCCGGGCCTGCAAGGGGTGCTGCCATCGGTCCTCCGTGGCGAAGCGCTGTGGTGGGGTATTCAGCCCATCTCGGCCGGAGTGTTTGGCGTGCCGGTGGGCTTGGCCACCACATTGCTCGTCAGCTGGTGGGAGCAGCGGCGGGCGAGAGTTTGAAAAACTCTTGATTGGATGGCCTTCAGCGATCTTTTGGGTCGGGTTCGAGGCAGTTTTCTGCTGAATATCCGCCGTGAGCTGATCTGGAGCATGGGCGGACCAGGCTTGCAGGAAAACCCGCTTTTCAGCTCCAGCCATAACTGCCACTCTGCAGGGCGGGAAGCAATTCAATGCACAGAGGGCGGGGTCGATGTATCTAGTCAAAACACCCGAGGGCCAGCTGGCCTTCAAGGAGCGCCATGCCGATCTGAGCCAGCGGCTGCGCTCGGCCTTTTTGCTGTTTGACGGTCGTCGCAGTCTTATGCAGGTGCTGGAGGCGACCTCGGCGCTGGGGGTGAACAAGGATGATATTCTGGCGTTGGTCGGCAAGGGCTGGCTGGCCACAAGAGAGTCGTCCGCTGCGGCCGATGCAGCAGCACAGGCCCATGCATCTTCGCTCTCAAAGAGCAGTTCGGCATCGTTGGCAACTGCTGACGTCGACCCTGGCAGCGCCCAGAGGCGCTACCAGAGGGCCTATCCGATAGCGGTGTCCATCACGGGGGCTCTTGGGCTCAAGGGCTTCCGGCTGAATCTGGCGGTGGAGGCGGCCATGGGTTATGAGCAACTGGCAGCGCTGGCTCCGCGCATACGAGATGCTGCGGGTGACAAGGCCTATACGTCGTTGCACAGGGCGCTGTTTGAGGCGGATGAGACATAGGCACCATCTGTGCCGAGCCTCTCGCAAAGAAAAAAGCGGCTTCGGAGAGCCGCTTTTTTGATGATCCAGCCTGTTTTTAGACAGCCAGCAGTTCCACGTCAAACTTCAGCGTGGCGTTGGGCGGGATCACGCCACCGGCGCCGCGCGCGCCATAGCCCAGGGCGGCGGGGATCAGCAGCGTGCGCTGGCCGCCCACCTTCATGCCCTGCACGCCCTCGTCCCAACCCTTGATGACCATGCCGGCGCCCAGGGGAAAGACGAAAGGATCGTTGCGGTCCTTGCTGGAGTCGAACTTGGCGCCTTGCACGCCATTGTTGTAGAGCCAGCCGGTGTAGTGCACGGTCACGTTCTGACCGGCCTTGGCTTCGGCGCCTTCGCCCACGACGGTGTCTTCGTATTGCAGGCCGGAGGCAGTAGTGTTGAATGCCATGATGATTTCCTTTCAGCGCAAAGCAGAAAAAGGCGATGGAAAAAAGGGCCCGCCAAGCACGCTTGGGGCCCTTGGATGATAGTGGTGCACCCGCTTGCTGCCAGTCCCCCGGCCGCAACAGCGGCAAGGTTTACTTCTTGGCGCGCGCGGCAACCCAGCGGTTGGCAAAGGCTTGTACATCGGACAGACGCTTGAGCAGATCCTGCCCGGTCAGGGTGACGGTGTAGCCGTCGCTGCCATGCTCGAGCAGGCCGCACTCGCGCAGCTCCTTGATACGGGTGTTCAAGGTGTTGGGGGTGATGCCGCCCACACTGTCTTGCAGCAGTCGGAAGGTCTGGGGATGACCATCCCGCAAAGCCCACAGCACGCGCAGCGCATAGCGGCATTCGAGCTTCTCGAACAGCTGGTTGATGGCGGCGTTTTCCTTGGAGCTCATGGACGCTTCTCCTTGCGCAATGATGTTGTCGAGCTGGGCGCACTAGGCGCTTTCAGTGCCATGTCCAATGGACTATAGCGGTTAATTTATTTTGCTACAAGTTTAGTAGCTTCAAATCTTCGACTGCAACGCCTTGAAGTGATAAAGGCCACAAACAGCGCGCAAGTGTTGCGGGTCAGCCACGAATCTGAGAGAAGACTCGCTTGCTTCAGGGTTTGTAGCAATAGGGGCAGAACTGAAGCAGCCCTCGGGACGGGGTGGCAAGCCATGCCGGAAGTGTTAGTACTGGCTTAGGTGTTTCCGGGTGTAAAAATTGACTCTAGCCATTGATTTGTCAAAGCAAGCAGCTATAGAAATCATAGTTCCTGCTTTTGTGCCGGCATTTGCTTGAGTTGCACCAGCACCTGCAGCAGACGGTTGATCGGCGTGGCAATGCCCAGCGCCTGACCGCGCCGCACCACATAGCCGTTGAGATGGTCGATTTCCGTGGTCTTGCCGCGCGCCAGATCCTGGGCCGTGGAAGAGAGCTGTCGGGGCATGGTGCGCGCTATGGCCGCTACAGCCTCGTCCACGGAGGCCGGCAGCAGCACGCCGTCGGCCAGAGCTACGGCCTTGCATTCGGCGGCAATATCCTGCATGACGGCGGGTACGCCCTGCTGCGCGATCAGCCAGCCATAGGGCTGCTGGGTGAGGGCGGAGAGTGCGTTGTACACGCAGTTGATGATGAGTTTTTGCCAGAGTGCGGTCAGCACGCCGTCCGAGGTCTGGGTGGGGATGTTTGCTGCGCTGAACTGGAGTGCAATCTCGTCACCCTGCGGACAGGGGGCGATGAGCAGCTCGCCCCGGCCGAAGTGACGCACATGGCCTGGGCCGGCCATGGCGGTGGCGACATAAACCACGGCAGCAGCCACCGGCTGCTGCCCCAGTACCAGGCGCAGGCGCCGGTCGTTGTCCACGCCGTTCTGCAAGCTCAGTACCTGAGTGTGCGCTGCCAGGTGGGGTTTGATCTGTGCAGCCGCTGCTTCGGTGTCGGTGGATTTCACGCAGAACAGCACCACATCGGCGCCTGCCACGGCACTGGCTTCGGTGCTGGTGGTGATGGGGATGTTCAGATCTTCTGTCGCCGTCTGCAGTCGCAGCCCGTGCTGGCTGATGGCCTGCATATGCGATGCTCTACCGATCAGCGTGACCGGGTGGCCGGCGCGTGCCAGCAGAGCACCAAAGTAGCAGCCCACCGAGCCCGCACCCATGACGGCAATGGACAGGCGGGCGGAGGCGGCGGTGTGGTTGACCATGTTCATGAGGCTATCTCGCAAAGAGGCTCAGCTCTTGAGCTTGAGCAGATAGGTCATCAGCTGGGCAGTGGAGGTTTCGACCTCCAGAAATTCATGCAGTGCCTTGCCGGTTTGCCAGGAAGAGTTCCAATTATTGCTGACCAGGGCTTGCTTCCAGCTGTCCTGGTTGCTTGCATGGTCGATAGCAGCCAGCAGTTGCTGGGCGCGTTCTGCCGGCAGATTCTTGCCTGTAAAGACGGCACGCCAGTTCGACATTTCAGCATCCAGACCCTGGTCGCGCATGGAGGCAATGCCGAACATGGCACGGCGTGACGAAACACCGAGGGCGCGCAGTTTGCCCGCCTGCAAGGCTTCTCTGAACTCGCTGTAACCCGAGATTCCCACTTGCACCTGCTTTTGCAGCAGGGCCTGGAGCACATCGTTACCGCCGGCAAAGGGTTTGTATTGCAGTTGCTCCGCATTGGCCTTGGCCAGGCGGGCCAGCATGCCTGCGTACATATGGTCCACACCGCCTGCAGAGCCTCCGGCAATGGTCAGTGCCGGCAGGTTCTCGCGCATGGCCTTGGCCAGTGCCTTGGGGTTGGCAAGCGGCGAGTCGGTGGGCACGGCCACCACCAGATAGTCGCTGGTCAGGCGCGCCAGGGGCTGCACCTGCTGCAGCTCTGCTGACTTCTTGTTCAGTGCCAGGGCGCCGACCATGACCATGCCACCGATCAGCAGGCTGTTGGGGTCGCTGCCATAGCGTTTGGTGTACTCGGCCAAGCCTATGGTGCCGCCCTTGCCGCCGATGTTTTCATAAACGACCTTGTCCACCATGCCGCTGCTGGTCAGCACTGCGCCCAGGGCGCGGCCAGTCTGGTCCCAGCCGCCGCCGGGGTTGGCGGGGATCACGATACGCAGCTGCGTGCCAAGGCGCTGGGGCGGATTGGCGATGGCTGCAAAAGGTGTAGACAGCAAGGCAGCGCAATAGCTTAGCCAGTGGCGGCGTGTCAGGGCATTTTCCGAGTGGGGGGTATTCATGTCTGTCTCCGTTGTTATGTGTCTTTTGGTGTGTTTGGCCGCAAGCGAAGGCTTGCTGACCTGGGCTGCATGCGAAAAAGCCCCGACCTGGGCAGGTCGGGGCTTTGAGTAGCAGGGAGCCGGCGAGCCGGTTCCTCGGACTGACTTTACAGCGAGTCGATGAAGCTGCGCAGCTTGTCGGAGCGCGAAGGGTGCTTGAGTTTGCGCAGCGCCTTGGCTTCGATCTGACGGATGCGCTCGCGCGTCACGTCAAACTGCTTGCCAACTTCTTCCAGCGTATGGTCGGTGGACATTTCGATACCGAAGCGCATGCGCAGTACCTTGGCTTCGCGAGGCGTCAGGCCGTCGAGAATGTCCTTGACCACATCGCGCAGACCGGCCTGCATGGCGGCGTCGATAGGCGCCGTGTTGTTGCCGTCCTCGATGAAGTCGCCCAGGTGGGAATCGTCGTCGTCGCCGATGGGGGTTTCCATCGAGATCGGCTCCTTGGCGATCTTCATGATCTTGCGGATCTTGTCCTCGGGGATCTCCATCTTGGCTGCCAGGATGGACGCATCAGGCTCGAAACCAAACTCTTGCAAGTGCTGGCGCGAGATGCGGTTCATCTTGTTGATGGTCTCGATCATGTGCACGGGGATGCGGATCGTGCGGGCCTGGTCGGCGATGGAGCGCGTGATGGCCTGACGAATCCACCAGGTTGCATAGGTCGAGAACTTGTAGCCGCGACGATATTCGAACTTGTCCACGGCCTTCATCAGGCCGATATTGCCTTCCTGGATCAGGTCCAGGAATTGCAGACCGCGGTTGGTGTACTTCTTGGCGATGGAGATCACGAGACGCAGATTGGCCTCGATCATTTCCTTTTTGGCATCGCGGCTGGCGCGCTCGCCGCTGTTCATGCGCTTGTTGATGTGCTTGAGCTCTTCCAGAGGCACGACCACGCGGGCCTGCAGGTCGATCAGGTTCTGCTGCAGCTCCTGCACGGGCGGGATGTTGCGCTCCAGCACAGCGCTGTAGTTCTTGCCTGCCGCCACTTGCTTGATGACCCAGTCCAGGTTCAGCAGATTGGGCGGGAAGTCCTTGATGAACTGCTCCTGGGGCATGCCGCACTTGTCCACGATGATCTTGCGCAGCTCGCGTTCCTTCTTGCGCACGTCGTCCACCTGGGCGCGCACCAGATCGCAGAGCTTCTCGATCGTCTTGGCCGTGAAGCGAATGGTCATCAGCTCTTCGGTGATGGCCTTCTGCACCTTCATGTATGCCTCGGTGCCGTAGCCTTCCTTGTCATACACCTTGTGCATCTTGTCGAAGAGTTCGCGCATGGAGTCAAAGCGACCCAGGGCTTCGTTCTTCAGCTCTTCGAGCTTCTTGGTCAGAGCCTTGGAGCCGCCCTTGCCGTCGTCGTCGTCTTCTTCGTCGTATTCGTCGAAGTCTTCCTCGGCCACATAGTCGTCGTTCTCGTTGGCATTGACGAAGCCGTCCACCACGGTGGAGATGACAACCTTGCCTTCGCGGATCTCCTCGGCCATGTTGAGGATTTCGGCGATGGTTGCGGGGGAGGCCGAGATGGCTTCCATCATGTCCATCAGACCGCCTTCGATGCGCTTGGCGATTTCGATTTCGCCTTCGCGTGTCAGCAGTTCGACGGTGCCCATTTCACGCATGTACATGCGCACGGGGTCGGTGGTGCGACCGAATTCGGAGTCCACAGTGGACAGAGCCGCTTCGGCCTCTTCTTCCGCTTCTTCTTCGGTGGTGGCCGACTGGCCGGTGTTGTTCAGCAGCAGGGTTTCCGCATCGGGAGTCTGCTCGTATACGGCCACGCCCATGTCGTTCAACATGGAGATCACGACTTCCAGCGTTTCGGCATCGACCAGCTTGTCGGGCAGGTGGTCGTTGATTTCGGCGTGGGTCAGGTAGCCGCGGGTCTTGCCCAGCTTGATCAGCATCTTCAGACGCTGACGGCGGGTGTTCATTTCCTCTTCGGTCAGAACAGTCTCGTCCAGGCCGAATTCCTTCATCAAGGCGCGTTCCTTCGCCTTGCTGATCTTCATGCGCAGAGGCTTGGCCTTTTCGGCAGGAGCAGCAGACGCTTCGGTCGATGCCTCCTCTTCGACTTCGCCTTCCAGATCGCTGTCGATATCCGACAGGTCTGCATCATCCATGTCCTCGTCGGCCTCCTTGGCCTTGGGCTTGCGGCCGCGCTTGGCGGGAGCCTTGTCGGCATCGGCACTGGCAGCTGGGGCCTTGACGGCGGCAGCCTTCTTGGCAGCAGGGGCCTTTTTGGCGACAGTCTTCTTGGCGGCAGGAGCGGCAGCTGTGTCGTCGTCTTCTTCGGCCTTCTTGCGGCCGCGCTTGGGAGTTGCCTGCGCCAGCAGCGCATCGGCCATGGCTTTGAGTTCGGCTTGTGACTTGGTAACCACGGTGGTGTCTTTCTTTGCTTCGGCTGCAGATGCAGCACTCTTCTTCACAGCAGGCTTGCTGGCACTGGCCTTTTTCGCGGGCTCTGCTGCGGAAGTGGAAGTTTTAGAGGTCTTGGGCTTTGCTGAAGCTTCTGGGGCCTGCTTGGACTTCACGGACTTTGAAACGGGCATGAACACCTCTCACGGTACGAACACACACAAACACACAAAGGAAAACGGAAAATGCAAACAAACGCCATGAAAGCTGGCGCAAGAACAGGCCTAGCCTGTCCGGTGGAGCACAAAGACTCCATGGCAAGATGTTGGGGCGATCATTTGGTATGCAATCCTTGCGAGAAATGGGCCATGCAGTTGCTGCCATCACGTGATTTCTTCACGGTGCCCGGGTCGGAGGTGTTGCTGTCGCTCTTGCCTATATCCACTAAATTATACCTTTTTTAAAGATGTCAAGAGGTGGAGCTAATAATTACAGATAAATTTTTTCGCCGCTGTTGAAACTCAATGTAACGTCTTGCCGCGGTGGGGTCCGTAGCAATTTCCTTGAGGGCCTTGGCTTCTTCGCGCTTGAGATGATCCACCAGGATCAGATTGAGAGTGCCGCGCAACTCCTTGCGCAACTCGTCCACCTCGCCCTCGGGGTTGGCATGGGCGCCGCTCATGAGCTTTTGGGCCAGCGGCTCGCAGGGAGAGCCTTGCAATTGCTCGCGCAGCACTGCCCAGGAGCGCGGGCCGGATTCGGTGAACTGGGCCTCCAGCCAACGGAACAAGGGGGCATGGCTTTGGTTGCAGCGAGCCAGGGCATCGAAGTCCTCATGGGTCATCTCTTCCATGAACTCCATGTGACACATCAGCAGGCGTGCGGCCTGGTCTTCGCGGCTGACCGGCGTGGGGCGCGGGCCCAGCTGCGGCGGGTTCCAGTCCTCACCCTTCTTGCCCCAGGGTTTGCGCTGGCGGCCGAATTCCTTGCGGCCCGACCAGTTGCCACCGCTGCCCTGGCTCGGGTAGGAGGGAGCCGGTGCTGCGGCATCGGCCCAGTCGGGAGCGCTTTCCCAGTTGCCCGCAGGCGCATCCCATTCCGGTGCCTGAGGGCCGGGGGGCGCAGGCGCGCGGCGGGCAATGGGGGCGGTGCGTGCCGCCTCCTGCGCCCAGATATCGGAGAGGTCGCGCGAGTCCAGCTGAGCCAGGGCTGCGATTTCGGAGAGCAACTGGCGCTTGAGCGCGCCGTCGGGCAGCAGCGACCACAGCGGCCGGGCGTTGCTGGCCATATGGGCACGGCCTTCTGTCTGTCCCAGGTCGCAGCCTTCGCTGGCCGATTCGATGAGAAAGCGGCTCAGCGGCGTGGCATCGCCCACATAGCGCGAGAAGGCCTCGGGGCCGAATTCGCGGATGAAGCTGTCAGGGTCATGTTCCGAAGGCAGGAACAGGAATTTGATGGAGCGCGTGTCCGTCGCCAGTGGCAGGGCCGCATCCAGCGCCTTGCGGGCGGCGCGCCGCCCCGCCCCGTCACCGTCGAAGCTGAAGACCACGGCATCGGTGAATCGAAATAGCTTTTGCACATGCTCTGGCGTGCAGGCCGTCCCCAGCGTTGCCACGGCATTGGCAAAGCCCAGTTGGGCCAGTGCCACCACGTCCATATAGCCTTCTGTGACCAGGGCGTAGCCCATGTCGCGCAGGGCCTGCCGGGCCTCGTAAAGGCCGTAGAGTTCGCGGCCCTTGTGGAAGACCGGGGTTTCGGGCGAGTTCAGGTATTTGGGTTTTTCATCGCCGAACACCCGCCCGCCAAAGCCTATGCACTCGCCTTTGACATTGCGAATCGGGAACATGAGCCGGTCGCGGAAGCGGTCATAGCGGCGACTGTCGTCCTCGCCCACGATGACCAGCCCGCATTCTTCGAGCTGCGGGTTGTCGTACTCGGCAAATACGCTGGCCAGACCATGCCAGCCTGCAGGGGCATAGCCCAGGCCAAAGCGCTTGGAGACTTCGCCGGAGACGCCGCGCTTTTTCAGATACTCGATGGCTTTCGGAGCTGCCTTGAGCTGCTTGCGATAGGACTCGCCGGCTTTTTCCAGCAGATCACTCAGTGTTTCCGCCTTTTGCTTTTGCTGAGCCTGGCGCTGGCGCTCGGCAGGACTGATGTCGTCCTGCGGCACTTGCAGGCCGCATTGGTTGGCAAGCTCCTGCACGGCTTCGACAAAGCCCATGCCGGCATGCTCCATCAGAAAGCCGATGGCATTGCCATTCTTGCCACAGCCAAAGCAGTGAAAGAACTGCTTGCTGGGGCTGACGGTGAAGGAGGGCGACTTCTCGCTATGGAACGGGCATAAGCCCATGAAGTTGGCGCCGCCCTTTTTGAGCTGCACATAGCGGCCCACGATGTCGACCACGTCGACGCGGGATAGCAACTCTTGGATGAATGATTGGGGAATGGCCACCCGCGTATTCTGCCTTTTTCGGCAATGGCCGAGGGCGCGGCAGGAATGGAGCAGGCGGGCAAAAAAAAGCCTGCACCCATGGGTGCAGGCTCAGGTCTCCTGATGCCTGGGTCATTGCCAGGCTCTCCTCTAAAACGTCTCCTCCGCCACTCAGTCTTGAGGCTTGCGACCGGCTCCGTGCGGGCAGAGATGCCGGTCTTGCACTGCCGATGCAGGCAGTCATGTACTCAAAACATGTGCGCATTCTAAAAGCGATTCGAAGTCCTGGTGATTGGTCTGTCAGATAAATGATGTCTTATAGATGACTTGCATGAGTTGGCCCTGCCTGGGGAATGAGGGAATTTTTCAATAGGATTCCATGTGGTTGATTTCAAATGAATTTATCGATTTTCAGAAGCTGTTGAAAGTACTGTCTCGCTGAATGACCTTTTGCATTGCTCTGGTTTGTCTGCGCATGTCGCATGCCGGTTTGCCGGCGCGGTGCAGCCATTTCGGGCGCAACTGCTTGATCCCGATCACAACAAGCCTGCATGGCGCTCGGTTGTAAGCCTGGCGTGACGGATGCTGGAGTACAAAACGCTCAGGAGACAAACATGACAAGTTCTTTCGATCTGAACCTCGCCCCAAATACCGCCAACCATGCCGCGCTGACGCCGCTGAGCTTTATTGCCCGCACGGCCGAGGTCTACCCCGAGCGCCTGGCCATTGTTCACGGCGACCTGCGCCAGAGCTGGGCGCAAACCTATGCGCGTTGCCGTCAGCTGGCCAGCAGCCTGCAGAAAATCGGCATCGGCAAGAACGACACCGTGGCCGTAATGCTGCCCAATACGCCGCCCATGGTGGAGGCGCACTTTGGCGTGCCCATGGCCGGTGCCGTGCTCAACACGCTCAATACCCGGCTCGATGCCGAGACCCTGGCATTCATGCTGGATCACGGCGAAGCCAAGGCCTTGATCGTGGACCCCGAGTTCGCGCCTCTAATGACCAGGGCGCTCAAGCTGCGACAGAGCACCGTGCCCATTTATGTGATCCAGGTCGAAGACCCGGTTTACGGCGAAGCGGCCGAGCAGATCGGTGCCATCGACTACGAGAGCTTCGTGGCCCGGGGCGATGCCGGTTTCGACTGGCAGTTGCCCGGCGACGAATGGGATGCGATTGCGCTGAACTACACCAGCGGAACCACCGGGAACCCCAAGGGCGTGGTCTACCACCATCGCGGCGCGCACAACAACGCCATCAGCAATGTGCTGGAGTGGGACATGCCCAAACACGCCGTCTATCTGTGGACGCTGCCCATGTTCCACTGCAACGGCTGGTGCTTCCCCTGGACGGTGGCCGCACGCGCGGCGGTCAATGTCTGCCTGCGCCGGGTGGATGCACAGGCGATTTTTGACGCCATTCGCAACCATGGCGTGAGCCATTACTGCGGCGCGCCCATTGTGCACAGCCTGCTGGTGAATGCGCCGGCTGCCATGAAGCAGGGCGTGCCCGCCGGCGTCAAGGCCATGGTGGCAGGGGCCGCGCCACCCGCATCGATGATCGAGGGCATGGAGGCCATGGGCTTTGACATCACCCATGTCTACGGCCTGACCGAAACCTATGGCCCAGCCACGGTCTGCGCCAAGCATGAAAGCTGGAATGCGCTCGATATCGGCGAGCGCGCCCGCCTGAACTCGCGCCAGGGCGTGCGCTACCACCTGCAGCGCTCTGCGGCCGTGCTGGACCCCGAAACCATGCAGCCCGTGCCGCGCGACGGCCAGACCATGGGCGAGATCATGTTCCAGGGCAATATCGCCATGAAGGGCTATCTCAAGAACCCGCAGGCGACGCAGGAAGCCTTCCGCGGCGGCTGGTTCCACAGCGGCGACCTGGCCGTGCAGCATCCCGACGGCTATATCCAGATCAAGGACCGCAGCAAGGACATCATCATCTCGGGCGGCGAGAACATCTCGTCCATCGAAGTGGAGGATGTGCTCTACCGCCACCCCGCCGTGCTGGCTGCGGCCGTGGTGGCCAAGCCCGATCCCAAATGGGGCGAGACGCCCTGCGCCTTCATCGAGCTCAAAGCCGGAGCCGAGACTACGGCCGAAGACATCATTGCCCACTGCAAAAAGCATCTGGCCGGCTACAAGGTGCCGCGTGCCGTGGTCTTCGGCGAGCTGCCCAAGACCAGCACGGGCAAGATCCAGAAGTTCGAGCTGCGCAAGCAGGCAGGCTCGGCTTCCGCGATCTCGGTCTGAGATCCCGCAGTTGACTCCAAGGTCCGATGCCTTAGTTCTGTTGGCAGCGGGCTCTGGGTGTCTGCCGGTTCAGTAAATTTGATAGCTGCTAGCGCTTGTTATTCATAGAACTTGGATAGTTTTCAATATGAAATCTATGAATGGCAAGCGCAAGAAGCTCTGAATTGGATAGCGCCAACTGGGGCGGCGCGTCAGGCCAGCTCGGGCGGTATGCGCTGCCAGCCTTCGGGCGTCACACGCAGCACCTCGGCGCGACGCGTATCGGCATCGATATGCCAGTCGCTGAGCACGATGCGCCATTGGTCATTGCCCAGTGCGTGGTCGGCGGGCTGATGAGTGTGGCCGTGAATCAGCCAGGGCGCTTGCGCGGCCTGCATCCAGGTGGCACTCATCTGCGCGTCGGCATCCGCGTAGGGTGCGCCGCTTTGCTTGCGTTGCTCGCTTTCGCTGCGTGCCGATCTGCCGATCGCGCGGCGCATGGCCAGGGGCTGGGCCAGCAGTTGCTTCTGCCAGGCGGCGGAGCGCGAAACAGCACGAAATTGCTGGTAATCCACATCGTCAAGGCACAGCGCATCGCCATGGCTGAGCAGGATGCTGGTGCCTGCCCACCGCAGCACCGTGGGGTCGGAAAGGCCGGTCATGCCGCTTCGGCGCAGAAATTCGTCACCGGCCAGAAAGTCGCGGTTGCCGACCATGAAGAACAGCGGGCGCTGCTGCGCCGCCTCGCGCAGCACGGCAGCACATTCGGCTTCGAAGCTGCCGGGCTCATCGAGTGCATCGTCACCCACCCAGACTTCAAACAGATCGCCGAGGATAAAGATGGCGTCGGCCGTGCTGCGTGCCAGATAGCTGCGCCAGGCTTCAACCGTCTGCGGCTCCGAAGGCTGCAGATGCAGGTCGGAAATGAAGTCAAGCGTGCGCCAGTGGGACTCAGCCTGGAGCTGCGCGACTTGAGGAGCGGCAGTGCGTGGATCAGAAGATTCAGCCATGAATGAAAAGTGCGCAGCCTGAAAACAATAACGGCCTCACAAAGAGACGGCAAGCAAGGGCCGCCCCGCAGCGAGGCCGTCGTCCCGGCCGGGGGCGCCTTGCATCTGCGTCACTTGAGGCGCAGTCGCGTGGGAATCAGAATGAACGATGGATTCAGTCATTTGAACAAGTGAGGACTTGCGCAAACAAGAATGCAACAACAGCCTGCTTCCAGAGGCAGTCATCCTGCCTGAACCCGTTTTTGCGTAAGTCGTGAAGTAAGCGGTTCCTAAAACCACAACGGCCTCGTGCGAGAGACGGCAAGCAAGGGCCGCCCCGCAGCGAGGCCGTCGTCCCCCTCAGGGGGAAGCCGCAAAGCGGCTCAGGGGGATCAATTTACAGGGCCACGGCCTTGTCGATCACCACGGCGTCGAAAGGCACGTCGTCGTGGAAGCCCTTGCGAGTGGTGCGCACCTTCTTGATGGCGTCCACGACTTCTTCACCCTTGACCACCTTGCCGAACACGGCATAGCCCCAGCCCTGGCCGGTGGGGGCGGTGTGGTTCAGGAAGCCGTTGTCCACGGTGTTGATGAAGAACTGGGCGGTTGCGCTGTGAGGATCGCTGGTGCGAGCCATGGCAATCGTGTACTTGTCGTTCTTCAGGCCGTTCTTGGCTTCGTTCTCGATGGGAGCAGCAGTGTCCTTCTGCTTCATGTCGGCCGCAAAACCGCCGCCCTGGATCATGAAGTTCTTGATCACGCGGTGGAAGATGGTGCCGTTGTAGAAGCCCTGGTTCACATAGTTCAGGAAGTTCTCGGTGGACTTGGGCGCGTTCACGGCGTCCAGTTCCAGCGTGATCACGCCCTGGGTTGCGGTGTCAGCCACGTTGATGGTCACGTGCAGTTCGACTTGGGGATTGCTCATGTCTGTGCTTTCTAGAGGATGGAGTAAAGAGGCGGGCGCGGCCCGGCAGGTGCAGCGCCGCCGGGTTGTTTACTTGATTTCGGTGGCGGAAAGGATTGTTACCGGCGTCGTGGGCACATTCTGGTGCATGCCACGGTTGCCCGTAGCCACGGCGCGGATTTTGTCCACCACATCCATGCCCTTGACGACCTTGCCGAAGACGGCATAGCCATGGCCGTCGGGCTTGGGGGCGTTGAGCATGTCATTGTTCACCACATTGATGAAGAACTGCGAGGTGGCGGAATTGGGGTTGCCGGTGCGCGCCATGGCAATCGTGCCGCGGTCGTTCTTGAGGCCGTTGCTGGCTTCCAGCGGAATCGGGGCGCGTGTGGGCTTTTCGTTCAGATTGGTGTCCATGCCGCCGCCCTGGATCATGAAGCCGTCGATGACGCGGTGGAACACCGTGCCGTCATAGTGCTTGTCACGCACATACTGCAGAAAATTGGCCGCGCTCTTGGGGGCCTTGGCATCGTTGAGCTCGACCACGATATCGCCCATGCTGGTCTTGAGCTGCACCTTGGATTGCGCCTGGGCCAGGCCGGGGATGGCAAAAACAGTGGCTGTCAGCGCAATGGCAGACAGGGCCTTGAGGCTGTTTCGACGGAAATTCAGCATGGTCATATTCCTGGGTAAGTGGGCCTTGGGCAGGGCCGCAGGGATGGCGGCTGCGAAAAACAGGCTTGAGGCAGCTGAGGGCGCCGGCCGGCTTCATAAGAGGGCGGTGATTGAAAAAACGGTTCAGCGCTGTGCAGGCAGGGCCGGGGCAGGCGTGGCGAGAGAGGTCGCAGGCTGCAGCAAGTCCTTGAGCTGCTTGAGCTTGGGGTTCAGGGCTGCGGGGCGACCGCCCTTGGCCAGGGACTGCGCATAGGACTGATAGGCCAGGCGGGCATAGATATCGCCCAGGTTCTCGTGCGCCACGGCATAGTTCGGATTGTTGCGCACGGCGGCTTCGAGCGCGGCGCGGGCGCGATCCAGGTCACCCTGGCGTGCATAGATCACGGCCAGGTTGTTATAGGGCTCGGGCAGCTCGGGATAGTCCTCGGTCAGCTGGCGAAACGCTGCAATCGCGTCCTCGGTCTTGCCGTCATTGCTCAGCGCGATGCCGCGCAGAAAACGCATCTGCGGGTCGCGTGAATTCTTGGCTAGATAGGTGTCTGCTTTTTGCAGCGCCTGCTGTGTCTTGCCGCTCTTGAGCAACTGGGCAACATCCGTGTAATCGTCGGCGTAGGCGCTACCTGCAGCGAGCAAGGCAGCCAGGGCTGCCGCACGCGCTGCGGTACTGAACAAGTTGCGTACAGGCATGTAGGTGCTTTCATGGCGCCGCAAAACTGCGCTGCGGCGGGAGCTTATACTGCGGGGAATTGTAGCTGAGGGGTGTGCGGCGCTTAGGCGTCTGGCCGGACCGGGATGTGTCTGGATGCTAGTGCGCATTTTTCAGCCTCAGGGAATGGCAGGCATGGTTTATGCATCGCAGGCATGACCAGTGCTGCTGCTCGCCACCCTCTCTCCCTATTTCAAGATTCATGAGTTTGCGTATCTACAACACGCTGTCGCGTGCACTGGAATCGTTTTCGCCGCTTGAGCCGGGCCATGTGCGTATGTACGTCTGTGGCATGACGGTCTATGACCTCTGCCACCTGGGCCATGCACGCTCCATGGTGGCTTTCGACGTGGTGCAGCGCTGGCTGCGCGCCAGCGGCTACAAGGTGACCTATGTGCGCAACATCACCGACATCGATGACAAGATCATCAAGCGCGCGGTGGAAAACGGCGAGACCATACGCAGCCTGACCGATCGCATGATCGATGCGCTGCACCAGGACGCGGATGCGCTGAGCATCGAGCGCCCCACGCTGGAGCCGCGCGCCACCGAATACGTGCCGCAGATGCTGGGCATGATCGCCCGTTTGCAGGACAAGGGCCTGGCCTATCAGGCCGGCAACGGCGATGTGAACTACGCCGTGCGCAAGTTTCCGGGCTACGGCAAGCTCTCGGGCAAGTCGCTGGACGAGCTCAACGCCGGCGAGCGTGTGGCCGTGGCAGACGGCAAGCACGACCCGCTGGACTTTGTGTTGTGGAAGTCGGCCAAGGCCGACGAGCCGGCCGATGTGAGATGGCAGAGTCCGTTTGGCGAAGGTCGCCCCGGCTGGCATATCGAATGCTCGGCCATGGGTTGCGAGCTGCTGGGCGAGAGCTTCGACATCCATGGCGGCGGTGCGGATCTGCAGTTCCCCCACCACGAGAACGAGATTGCCCAGAGCGAAGGTGCGACCGGCAAGCCGTTCGCCCGGACCTGGATGCACAACGGCTTCATCAACGTGGACAACGAGAAGATGTCCAAGTCGCTGGGCAACTTCTTCACCATCCGCGACGTGCTCAAGGAGTACGACGCCGAGACCATCCGTTTCTTCGTCGTACGCAGTCACTACCGCAGCCCGCTGAACTATTCCAATGTGCATCTCGATGATGCGCGCGGTGCGCTCAAGCGCCTCTATACCGCGCTTGACCTGGTGACGCCTGCCGAAGTGCTGATCGACTGGAGCAATCCCTATGCCGCCCGCTTCAAGGCGGCGATGGACGAAGACTTCGGCACGCCCGAGGCCGTGGCCGTGCTGTTCGAGCTGGCCGCCGAGGTCAACCGCAGCAAGTCGCCCGAAGTGGCTGGCTTGCTCAAGGCTCTGGGGGCCTGCCTGGGCCTGCTGCAGGCCGAGCCGCAGAAGTTTCTGCAGGCTGGTGCCGAAGGGGTGGACGCGGCAGCGATCGAGGCGCAGATTGCCGCACGCGCAGAGGCCAAGGCTGCCAAGAACTGGGCCGAGGCCGACCGCATCCGCAAGGAGCTGCTTGATCAGGGCATCGTCCTCAAGGACTCGGCCGCGGGCACGACCTGGGAAGCGGCCGCCAAGGGCTGAGGCTGCATGCAATATTCCATCAACTGTGTGAGCAGTGCGGAGAGTCGTGCATGAGTGCGGCCAAGCATCTGGACACCATGGAGTTTGAACAGCTGCCGCTGGTGGCTGATCTGCCCGTGCCCATGGGGCCGGCTGCGCCTTTGCCTGTAGCGCCTTTGGGGGCCGCAGCCATTGCTCAGCCTGCGGGTACAACTGCAAAGCAGGCAGTTGCGTCCAAAGCGGCCGCTCCAAAGATCCATCTGGATTTGCCTGATGGCGTGCCCGCCTATTGGGCTGAGGCCTGTCGTCAGCTCATGCGCCGCGACCGTGTGCTCAAGCGCCTGATCCCGCAACTCGGCAGCCAGGCGCTGTTGCCTTGCGGGCAGGAGCAGGCCTTTGCCACCTTGGCCCGGTCCATCATCGGGCAGCAGATTTCGGCGAAGTCCGCCAAGACCTTGTGGAACAAGTTCGTCAGGCTGCCTGCTGCCATGCAGCCCGAGCAGGTGCTCAGGCTCAAGGTGGACGATATGCGTGCGGTGGGATTGTCGGCCCGCAAGGTGGACTATCTGGTCGATCTGGCTCTGCACTTCACCGAGAACCGTCTGCACATGGATGAATGGGCTCAGATGAGCGATGAAGTCATCATTGCCGAGCTGATGTCCATACGCGGCCTCAGCCGCTGGACGGCCGAGAATTTTCTGATTTACTGTCTGGGGCGGCCCAATGTGCTGCCTCTGGATGATGCCGGTTTGATACAGGGCATCTCTCTCAATCATTTTTCGGGCGATCCTGTCAGTCGCAGCGATGCCCGTGAAGTTGCCGAGGCTTGGAAACCGTGGTGTACGGTTGCAACTTGGTATATTTGGCGCTCGCTCGAGGCGCAGCCTGTGGCTTGATGACATCTGTCCACTGGCCGATTGCAAGGATTGCAACAGGCTGGCACAAGGAGAAATACGTTGGCGAAAAAGAACTTTCTGGATTTTGAGCAGCCCATTGCCGAACTCGAATCCAAAATCGAAGAACTGCGCTATGTGCAGACTGAAAGCGCAGTAGATATCTCGGAAGAGATCGATCAGCTCAGCAAGAAAAGCCTGCAGCTGACCAAGGACATCTACAGCGACCTGACCCCCTGGCAGATCACCAAGATCGCACGCCATACCGAGCGCCCCTATACGCTCGACTATGTGCGCGAGTGCTTTACCGACTTTGTCGAAATGCACGGCGACCGCCACTTTGCGGATGACCAGTCCATCATCGGTGGCCTGGCGCGCTTCAACGGCCAGCCCTGCATGGTGATCGGTCATCAAAAGGGCCGCGATACCAAGGAGCGTACGCTGCGCAACTTCGGCATGACGCGTCCCGAGGGCTATCGCAAGGCCTTGCGTCTGATGAAGACGGCCGAGAAGTTCAAGCTGCCCGTGTTCACTTTCGTGGACACGCCCGGCGCCTTCCCCGGCATCGATGCCGAGGAGCGTGGCCAGTCCGAGGCCATCGGTCGCAACATCTACGAAATGGCTCAGCTGCAGACCCCCATCATCACCACCATCATCGGTGAAGGTGGCTCGGGCGGTGCGCTGGCGATTGCCGTGGCCGACCAGGTGCTGATGCTGCAGTACTCCGTGTACTCGGTGATCAGTCCCGAAGGCTGCGCTTCCATTCTGTGGAAGACCGGCGAAAAGGCCCAGGAAGCAGCGGACGCCATGGGCATCACTGCTCACCGCCTCAAGGCGCTGGGTCTGGTGGACAAGATCGTCAACGAGCCTGTGGGCGGTGCTCACCGCGATCACAAGCAAATGGGGGCCTTCCTCAAGCGTGCGTTGGGCGATGCCTATCGCCAGTTGACCGATCTCAAGCCCAAGGAGCTGCAGGATCGTCGCTACGACCGCATTCAGAGCTATGGCAAGTTTGCCGACACCAAGGCTGACAACCGCTGATCCAGCGGGCTTGATGCTGCTTGCGCACAATGGCTCCTTCGGGAGCCATTTGTTTTTGCCGAAAGGCTTTGAGTGAAGTGTGTTTCTAGCCCTTTTGGGGTAAGCGCTAGCTGCTATTGAATTGGAAATAGGGAGTCTGTTGTTCATGCAAGCCCAGTCAGATGCTGACTTGTTGCGGGCCTCGGCTGCTCGGGTGGATGCAGCGATGGCGGCATTCGAGCCGCCGCTGCCACTGGCCGTGGCCTTTAGCGGCGGAGCCGATTCGTCGGCTCTGCTGCTGGCCTGCCATGCGCGCTGGCCGGGGCGGGTGAGGGCGATTCATGTGCACCACGGTTTGCAGGCGGCGGCTGATGAATTTCAGCGGCACTGTGAGCAACTGTGTGCCCGGCACGGCATTGCCCTCAAGGTCTGCGCCATCGATGCGCGCAATGTGCAAGGCCAAAGCCCCGAAGATGCGGCGCGCCAGGGGCGTTATGCGGCCTTGATTCAGGCGGCCCGGCAGCCTTGGCTCGATGCGCAGGGCGCTGCGCTGGATGCGGTGCGCTCCATGGCGCTGGCTCAGCATGCCGACGATCAGGTCGAGACCTTGCTGCTGGCGCTCTCGCGCGGTGCCGGTGTGGCCGGTCTGGCGGCCATGCCAGGGCATTGGCAAAGAGCAGGGCTGGAATGGTTCAGGCCCTTGCTGGAGGTGCCGGGGCAGGCGCTGCGCGACTGGCTGCGGCTCAGGAATTTGAGCTGGGTCGAGGATCCGACGAATGCCGATCCAGGCTACACGCGCAATCGCATCCGGGCTCAGTTGCTGCCGGTGCTGGAGCAGGTCTTTCCGCAGTTTCGCAGCACGTTTGCACGCAGCAGCGCCCATTGCGCCCAGGCGTCGCAGTTGCTGGATCAGCAGGCTGCGGCAGATCTGCTGCTGGTGGGGGTGCCGCCCGTCATCAAGGCATTGCAGGGTTTGAGCGAGCTGCGTCTGGGCAATGTCCTGCGTTATTGGTTGCGCACCGAGCATGGCACGACGCCGACGGCGGCCCAGCTTGCGCAGCTCATGGCGCAGCTCGGCGTTTGCACTACGCGAGGGCACCGCATCCACATCAAGGTGGGGCGAGGTTTTGTAGAGCGCCAGGGGGCAAGTCTCGGTTGGTACAATTCCTAGGTTTTGGTTTTTTTACCTGTACGAAAACCGCCGGCGCGCCAAAACCTTTGTGATCTGCGCCGTGGCTGCTGTTTCGTCACCCTTTAGTATCCAATGGCACTGATCGTTCATAAATACGGCGGCACCTCGATGGGCTCGACAGAGCGCATCCGCAACGTCGCCAAGCGTGTGGCCAAATGGGCTCGGGCAGGTCACCAGTTGGTGGTTGTGCCCAGCGCCATGAGTGGCGAAACCAACCGTTTGCTGGGTCTGGCCAGCGAACTGGCTCCCAGCCACGCCAAGAGTTCGTACTATCGTGAGCTTGATATGCTGGCCGCCACTGGCGAGCAGGCATCCTCGGCGCTGCTGGCCATTGCGCTGCAGGCCGAAGGCATGGAATCCGTCAGCTATGCGGGCTGGCAAGTGCCCGTGCGCACCGATAGCAGCTACACCAAGGCTCGCATCGAGTCCATCGACGACAAGCGCGTGCGCGCCGACCTCGAGGCAGGTCGTGTCGTGATCGTGACTGGCTTCCAGGGTATCGATCCCGAAGGCAATATCACCACGCTGGGACGTGGCGGCTCCGATACTTCGGCCGTGGCCGTGGCTGCCGCCCTGAAGGCTGCCGAATGCCTGATCTATACCGATGTGGATGGCGTCTACACCACCGATCCCCGTGTGGTGCCTGCTGCCAAGCGCCTGGGTACGGTGAGCTTTGAGGAAATGCTGGAAATGGCCAGCCTGGGCTCCAAGGTGCTGCAGATCCGTTCCGTGGAGTTTGCAGGCAAGTACAAGGTGCCCATGCGCGTGCTGTCGAGCTTCACGCCCTGGGATATCGATCTGGAAGAAGAAGCCAAGTCCGGCACGCTGATTACTTTTGAGGAAGACGAAAAAATGGAAAAGGCTGTCGTATCCGGCATCGCTTTCAACCGTGGCGAGGCCAAGATCTCCGTGCTGGGAGTGCCTGATACCCCCGGCGTGGCTGCTGCCATCCTGGGCCCCGTGGCTGATGCCAACATCGAAGTCGATGTGATCATCCAGAACATCTCCAAGGACGGCAAGACCGACTTCAGCTTCACCGTGAGTCAGGGCGACTACCAGCGTGCCATGGAACTGCTGCGTGAAAGCGTTGTTCCTGCACTGGGTGCTTCCGAAGTGGTGGGCAATCCCAATATCGCCAAGGTCAGCATCGTCGGCATCGGCATGCGCAGTCATGTGGGCGTGGCCTCCACCATGTTCCGTGCCCTGAGCAAGGAAGGTGTGAACATCCAGATGATCTCGACTTCCGAGATCAAGACTTCGGTCGTGATCGACGAGAAGTACCTGGAGCTGGCCGTGCGCTCCCTGCACACAGCCTTCGGTTTGGACAAAAGCGAATAATTTTCGCAACTTTCCAAAAACGAACAAAAAAGCTGTTTACAATAGCGTCATTCCGGAAACGTGACCGAGTGGCCGAAGGTGCTCCCCTGCTAAGGGAGTATGGGGTGTAGAGCCTCATCGAGGGTTCGAATCCCTCCGTTTCCGCCAAATCAAAGAAAAAGCCGCAAGGCTTTTTCTTTTTGTCAAGATCTTTTGGGTGTTGACAAAAAGTTTCAAACTTTGATTTGAGTCTGGTGAAAACAGGCTAGAATGCAAGGCTTCGCTGATCTCAGCAAGCAACAAGATTCAAGATCGGGTTTTCCGGTTTTGCACTCGGTTCCTTAAAAAAATACAGCCGATAAGCGTGGGCGTTTGAGGGCAAGCAGCCAGTTCT